>JADLBN010000001.1 GCA_020847675.1 Burkholderiales bacterium
ATGGAGTACGACCTGCTGAAGGTGTTCGTCGAGCGGCCGAACCAGGTTCTCTCCCGCGACCAGTTGCTCACGCTCACGCGCAACCGCGAGTGGGAGCCGTTCGACCGCTCGATCGACATCCGCATCGCGCGCGTGCGGCGCAAGATCGAGGCCGATCCCGCACATCCCCAGGCCATCCGCACCGTGCGCGGCGCGGGCTACATGTTCGTCCCGCCGCGCGTGGGGTAATGCCGCGGTTTCGTTTGTAACCGGCGCGTAACAGTCCGCCCGTCGTACGGCGGCGAAGCTAGACTGGCCACCTCGATCTGTCACCGCGCCGCGTCCGATCCCCGTGCCGAACGAACACGCCTCCGCGCATCGCGGCTCACCGACGGCCGTGCACGGCGTCGAGCCGGACAGCCTCCTCGCGCAGGTGGTCAACCACTCGTCGGCCGCGGTGTTCGTCAAGGACCGCGACGGGCGCTTCCTCTACGTCAACCGCGAGTTCGAGCGCCTCACCGGCCGGCCCGCGGGCGACCTCGTCGGGCGCCTGGACCATGAGCTCTTCCCGTCGTCGGCCGAGGCGTTCCGGCACAACGACACGCGGGTGCTCGAGGAGGGCCAGCCGATCGACTTCGAGGAGGTCGTCCACACCGAGGGCGGTGCGCGCACCTACCTGTCGCACAAGTTCCCGCTGCTCGACGACGCCGGCCGCGCCTGCGGCGTCTGCGGCATCTCGACCGACATCACGGGGCGCAAGCGCGGCGAGGACGCGCTGCGCTCCGCCGCGCTGGCGGTGTCGTCGGCCGAGGGCGAGGCGGTGTTCCGGGAACTCGTCCGCTACCTCGCGGCGATGCTCGACGTCGACGCGGCCTTCATCGCGGTTCACGCCGACGCCGGGCGGACGCGCATGCGCACGCTCGCGTTCTGGCTCGACGGCCGGCAGCAGCGCGACTTCGAGTACGAACTCGCGAACTCGCCCTGCAAGCACGTCGTGGGCCGCGCGTTCCGCTTCATGTCGAGAGGCGCGAACGCCGAGTTCCGCGCCGGGTCCCTGTTCCGCGACATAGGCGTCGACAGCTACGCAGCGATACCGCTCCACGACGCGCGTGGCGAGGCGATCGGGCTCATCGCCGCCGTGCACCGCAAACCCATCCGCGACCCGGCGATCTTCGAGGCGGTGCTGAAGATCTTCGCCACGCGCGTCGCGGGTGAGATCGAGCGGCGCCGCGCCGTGGACGCGCTGGCCGAGTCCGAGGCGAGCTACCGTTCGATCTTCGAGGCGTCGGCCGACCCCATCTTCGTGCGCGACTGGGAGACCGGCCGCATCCTCGACGTGTCACCGGCGGCAGAGGCCACCTACGGCTGGAGCGCCGACGAATTCAGGCGCCTCTCGACCGAGGATCTGAGCGCCGCCGACGAGGGCTACACGCAGGCGCGCGCGCTCGCCCAGCTCGACCTCGCGCGCCGCGGAGAGGCGGCCCCTTTCGAGTGGCGCGCGCGCTACCGGTCGGGCCGCAAGGCGTGGCACGAGGTCCGGATCAAGCCGGCGGTCATCGCCGGGCGGCAACGCCTGCTCTGCTACTCCCGCGACGTCACCGACCGCAAGGCGGCCGACGAGGCGCTGCGGACGAGCGAGTCGCAGTACCGCGCGATCTTCGAGGCCTCGCAGGACGGCCTCGCGCTCGGCGACGACGAGGGCCGTCTGGTCGACGTGAACCCCGCGTTCCTGCGCCTCGTCGGCGCCGCACGCGAGAACGTCGTCGGCCGCGACGGCCTGCGCTTCATCCACCCGTCGCAACGGGAGGAGAGCGAGGCGAAGTTCGAGCGCGCGATCGCCGGCGAGCCCTGCCACGCGGAAGCGCAGGCGATGCGCGTCGACGGCAGCCTGGTCGACGTCGAGGTGCACGGCGTGCCGATGCGCTACCTCGACCGGCCGCACGTCCTCGTGGTCGTGCGCGACCTGACCGAGCGCAAGCGCGCCGAGCACGCGCTGCGAGCCAGCGAGGAGCAGTACCGCGCGATCTTCAACGCATCGACCGACGCGCTGGTCCTCTGGGACGCCGACTACCGGCGCGTCGACGTCAACGCCGCCTACGAGCGGCTCTACGGCTGGACACGCGACGAGGTGATCGGCCGGGCCTACGAGCATCCGGCCTACCCGGCCGAGTACGCGCGGCAGCGCCTCGACCTCGTGCGCCGGGCGCTGTCGGGCGAGGCCTGCCACACCGAGCTGGAGGCGATCCGCAAGACCGGCGAGCGGATTCCCACGGAGTTCCGCGCGATCCCCTTCGAACACCGCGGCCGGCCGCACGTACTCACCATCGCGCGCGACATCACCGAGCGCAAGCGCGCCGAGCAGGCACTGCGGTCGAGCGAGGAGCGGTACCGCGCGATCTTCAACGCATCGGCCGATGCGCTGACACTGTGGAACCGGCAGCTCCAGCGCGTCGACGTCAACCCGGTGCACGAGAAGATCTTCGGCTACCCGCGCGAGGAGGTCCTGGGCCGGGCGTTCGAGGGTCTCGACTATCCCGAGGACCTCGTCCGCGAGCGCCTCGATCTCGTCCGGCGCGCGCTCGAAGGCGAGGCCAACCGCATCGAGACCGAGGCGGTCCGCAGGGACGGGCGGCGCATCGTCATCGAGCTGCGCACCGTCCCCTACCTGCATCACGGCGAGCCTCACGTCCTGCAGATCGCGCGCGACATCACCGAGCGCCGCGCCGCCGAGCGCGAGCGCGAGGCGCTCGGCGACCGTTTGAGGCAGGCCCAGAAGATGGAGGCGATCGGCCACCTGACCGGCGGCATCGCGCACGACTTCAACAACCTGCTCACCAGCATCATGGGCTACGTCGCGCTCGCCTCCGAGCGCGAGGCGGCGGCGGGGGATGCGACGCTTACCCGCCAGCTCGACCGGGCACTCGCATCCTGCGTGCGGGCTCGCGACCTGATCCAGCAGATGCTCACGTTCTCCCGCGGCAAGCGCGGCGAGCCGCGCCCGGTCGCGCTCGGGCCGCTCGTGCGCGAGTCGGTGAAACTGCTGCGCGCTTCGTTCCCGGCCGGCGTGCGCATCGAAACCGACCTCGATGCCGCGGTTCCGGCCGTTCTCGCCGACCCGGTGCAGGTCGACCAGGTCCTGATGAACCTCGCGATCAACGCGCGCGACGCGATGGGCGCGGGCGGCCGCCTCTCGGTCGCGTTGCGCGGCGGCGGGAACGCCGACGGCACCTGCGCGAGCTGCCGCGCGAGCGTCGCCGGTCGCTTCGTGGAGCTCGAGGTGGCCGACAGCGGTCCCGGCATCCCGCCATCGGTCGCCGAGCGGATGTTCGAGCCGTTCTTCACGACGAAGGAGGTCGGGCGCGGCACCGGCATGGGCCTCGCGACGGTGCACGGCATCGTGCACGAGCTGGGCGGGCACATCGTCGTCGACACCGCCCCCGGGCGCGGCTCGCGCTTCCGAGTCATGCTGCCCGCTCTCGCGCCGGACACGGTCGCGGCACCCATCGCCGCGCGCGAGGAAGGCGCCACGGTCCGCCGCCATCTGAACGGCCGCATCGCCGTGGTCGAGGACGAGGCGTCGGTCGCGGCCTTCATGCGCGAGCGGCTGGAGCAATGGGGCGCGACGGTCGCGACGTATGCGTCGCCGCGCGCCGCGCTCGATGCGCTCGCCGCCGATCCCCGCGGCTGCGACGCCATCCTCACCGACCTGTCGATGCCGGGATTTTCCGGCCTCGAACTCGCTTCGCGCCTGCGCGCGGCCGGCGTGTCGGTTCCGATCGTGCTCTACACCGGCTACGCGGAAGGCGTCACCCAGGATGCGATGCGCCAGGCCGGCATCGACCGCTGCCTCGCCAAGCCGATCGAGCCTGCGGCGCTTTACGAAGCGCTGGCGCCGACGCTCGCGCCGCGCCGCTGACGCGTCCTTTTCCCGCGTCGGGTGCCGGGGCACGCCCCGCGCCGCGTCGAACCGGTTCGGCCCCCGCCCGGATCCGGCCCCGGAGCCCCGAATCAGGAATTCGTCGAAGGACCCGCGCCTTGATCGCAACGCTCGCGCAAAGGCATCTCGTCCGCTCCCGGACGTGAGCCCCATGCGCAACGGGTTCCTTGCGTGGGACGCTAGCAGCATGATGCAAAACGCGGCCCGAGGCGACGGTGTGCGCACGACACCCGTTGTTTCGTGCCGTTGCCGGCGGTCGTCCGACGGGCCGCCCCTAGGGCGACCGCCTGAAATCACCTCGATGCAAAAGGCGTAACGCAGCCTTTTCGTCATCCGGGAACCGCTCGGACGCCTTTTGCATCGACCTGCTAGAGCACCATCGACACCATCGGGTGCGAAGTGAGCTCCCGGTAGAGGTTGTCGAGCTGCTCGCGCGAGGTCGCGGTGATCGTGGCGGTCACCGACAGGTAGTTGCCTTCGCGCGACGCGCGCATCTCGAGCGTCGAGGCATCGAAGTCCGGGGCGTGGCGCTGCACCAGCTCGACGATCGCCTGCGCGAAGCCGTCGGCGCGCCGCCCCATCACCTTGATCGGGAAGGCGGTGGGAAACTCGAGCGCGGAGGTGCGGCCTTCGTCGGCCATCTGGGCTTTCCGGGGCGTCATCCTCGCCCATGTTGAGCCTGCGGCGCCTGCGCGCAAGCCCCGCCGCCGCGGATCGCCGGAGCCGCTTCGGTGGAGTGCGGGCCCGGGCTACGGGTACATGTACCGCCGCGTCGCCGGATGCGGCAGGCGCCCGTCCGGGAGCGGCCTGCCCGCGAGAATCTGCCACAGCGAGAGCCAGCCCCGGTCGAAGGCGTGCGCGGAACCGGCGAGGTAGATGCGCCACACGCGGAAGCGCTCCTCGCCCGCCTCGCGGCGCGCGGCTTCCGCATTGGCCTCGAGGCGCTCGGTCCAATGCCACAGCGTGCGCGCGTAGTGCTCGCGCAGAGCCTCGGCGTCGATCGCCTCCAGTCCCTGCGCCGCCATGCCCTCGATCACGCGGTGGAGCTGCGTGAGCTCGCCGCCGGGAAACACGTACTCCTCGACGAAGTCGCCGATGCCGCTCCCGAGGCTCGCGTCGTGCATCGTGTTGTGCGTGATGCCGTGGTTCAGGACCAGTCCGCCCGGCGCGAGGACGCGCCGGATCGTCCCGAAGTACTTCGGGAAGCGCGCCACGCCCACGTGCTCGAACATGCCGACGCTCGCGATGCGGTCGTAGCTCTCGCCGTCCGGAAGGTCGAGGTAGTCCTGCAGGCGCACCTCGACGCGGCTCCCGAGCCCGCGCGCGGCGATCTCGCGCTTCACGTGCTCGAACTGGTTCTTCGACAGCGTGATGCCGGTGGCCCGCACGCCGTACTTCTCGGCCGCACGCAGGATGAGCCCGCCCCATCCGCAACCGATGTCGAGGAAGCGCTGGCCCTCCTCCAGCCGGAGCTTGCGGCAGATGTGATCGAGCTTCGCGAGCTGCGCGTCGTCGAGCGACGCGTCGTCGCGCTCGAAGTACGCGCAGGAGTAGACCATGCGCTCGTCGAGCCACAACCGGTAGAACGCGTTGCTGACGTCGTAGTGGTGCTGGATGTTGGCCCGGTTCGGGCGTCGCTGGTGCTTCCAGAGGCGGTACTTCTCGCGCAGCGTGTCGTGGCCGTGCGCGATGTCGCCGACCAGCGATTCGGCGATCGAGAGGATGCGCTTCGCGCCGCCGGTGAAATCGATGTCGCCGCGCACATAGGCGCGGGCGAGCGTGCCCATGGCCGGGCTCGCGAGCGCCTTGAGCCCCCTCCAGGTCCGCGCGACGACCTCCACTTCCGGGGCCGCGGACAGCGCAAGACGCCCGCCGTCCGGCAGCACCAGCGCGATCGGTACGTTACGGCCGGCGTATCGGCCGGAGATGATCTTCTGCAGCGAAGCGGCCATCGGCGAGCGGCGCGATTCGGTTCAGTCGGACGCGCGGATCAAGTGTAGCAAAGCCGGCGGCCGGCGAGGCACCCGCCGCCGGTCGTGGCGGGCAACACGTCCCGGGTGGGGAACGCTGCCGGCGCCTCGCCCGGCGCGTCCGTTCGGGCGGCCAACCGAAGCGCTGTGGACCCCTGCGATGGGTCCATGGGCGGCGGCGCGCGTCGCGAGGCCGCGCAGGGCATCCCTAGAGCAACTGGTAGTTCGAAGGGGGCAGGTACAGCGTGTACAGGCCGTCCTCCTCGCGCCGTATGCGGTCCACCAGCGCGGCACCGATGTCCTTCAGCTCGTGCCTGAACTTCCCGATGTTCTGGTCGTTGATTCCGAACTCGAGGTGGTGGCGGACGAACAGTCGCACCGATTGCCCGATCCGCCCCATCTCCTGCTTCATCTCGCGGATCATCTGCTTGTGATCCTCGTCGTTGATGCATTTCTCGAGATAGATGTAGAGCCTGAGGTTCTCTTCGAGGATGTGCTGTTCCAGCACGTTGAGGAACTGTTTGAGGGCCAGGGCCAGTTCATCGTAGCGGCGCCCCTCGCCCGCCTGGACGATTCCGTTGAAATGCGCGAGCAGCGTGCGGTGGTGCCCCGTGAATCGCTTGATCAACTGGTCGTCGTAGGCGAGCTGGGTCCCGGGCGCGTACTGCTTCTCCGACCGGGCCGTTGCCGCCCCGGCCGTCGCGTGCTGACCACGACCGCCGAACAACTTCGAGAACAGGGCCATCGCCTACCTCCCTCGGTCGGCCCGCGTCGACGGGAATGGGAGTCAATCCGCATCGACCCGGAATGTCCGTCGACCTGAAGAATGCAACGCGTTCCGGAGTTTCGGCAAGTCCGCCGGACGGTCGGGCTTCGACCCGGCGCCTTCGCCCATCCGGTACCATGTCGATCCGCTCGTGCCTTCGCGCAGACGTCGGAAGCTTCCTTGGACCGCGCCTCCTCCGCGCCCGCGCGCGCCTTCACCGAGCACCAGTTCCGCGACGCGCTCGCGCAGTTCGCGACCGGCGTCACGGTGATCGCCGCGCGCCGCGGCGACAGCCGCTTCACGGGGTTCACCGCGAACTCGTTCACCTCGGTGTCCCTCGACCCGCCGATGGTGCTGTGGAGTCTGTCGCGCCGATCGGCGTCGCTGCCGGCCTTCGAGGCCGCGGAACGCTACAGCGTGAACGTGCTCTCCGACGCCCAGATCGAACTCGCGCGGCGGTTCTCCCGGCCGCACGCCGACCGGTTCGAGGGCGTTCCCTGCCGTCTCGGCTGGGCGGACGCGCCGCTGATCGACGGCTGCGTCGCGTGGTTCGAGTGCTCGAACCACGCGCGTCACCGCGCGGGAGACCACGTAGTGTTCATCGGCGAGGTGCACGCCTGCGCACGCGGACACGGGCGCGGCCTCGTGTTCCACGAGCACCGCTACGCGACGACGCGCGACTTCCCGTCGTAGCGCACGTCCGTGGGATCCGGGGTTACGCGCGACGCGACGCGGCCGGCTTGTGCGACTGGAACGCCGCGTACATGCGGCGGAACATCGGGCCCGGCTCGCCGCCCGCGAAGGAACTTCCGTCGACGCTGGTCACCGCGAGCACCTCCTTGGTCGACGACGAGAGCCACATCTCGTCGGCGGCAAGCGCCTCTTCGCGCCGCACCGGCCTGATCTCCATCGCCATCCCCGCCTCGCGCGCGAACTCGAGCGTCGCATCGTAGGTGATGCCCGGGAGGATCTGGTGGTCCTTCGGCGGCGCCACGATCGTGCCGCCGCGCACGACCAGCACGTTCGACGCGGACGCCTCGGTGAGCCAGCCATCCCGGAACATCACCGTCTCGACCGCTCCGTGGTCGGCCGCGAACTGGCGCATCAGCACGTTGCCCACGAGCGAGGTGGTCTTCAGGTCGCAGCGCAGCCAGCGGTTGTCGTCGGCGGTCACGACCGCGACGCCGTGCTCCACCTGGTCGCGCGAGGGCAGCGTGAGCGGGTTGCTCATCATGAAGACGGTCGCCGCCGCTCCCTTGGGAAACGCGTGATCGCGCTTCGCGACGCCGCGAGTGACCTGCAGGTAGACCGACTGGTCTTCGAACGGCTGGCGAGCGATCAGGTCGCGCACGAGCGCGTCCCACGCCTCGTCGTTCATCGGGTTCGCGAGCCGGATGCCGTCGAGGCTCGCCTGCAGACGGCGCAGGTGGTGGGGCATCCGGAACGGTGCCCGGCGGTAGGAGGGGATCACCTCGTACACGCCGTCGCCGTAGATGAAACCCCGGTCGAGCACGCTCACGCGCGCCTCGCCGATCGGCAGGAAGCTCCCGTTCAGGTAGACGATCTGCGAACCTTCGCTCATCTTCGACTCCTCGCGCGGGGACGGAACGACCGCCCCGCCGCCGGCTTCACTTGAACCACAGCCGCACGCTGTCCCACGCGCGGACGAACACGTTCGCCAGCCCGACTTCGTCGAGCGCGATCAGGGGGAACTCGGCGATCGGCTTGCCGTCGAGCGCGACTCGCACGACGCCGACGCGCTGGCCGCGCGACACCGGCGCGACGATCGGCTCCATCGCTTCGAGCGTGAGCTTCAGGTCGCCGGCGCGGCCGTGCGGAAGCGTGACGTAGCGATCGGCGAGAAAGCCCGCGTTCACCTCACGCTCGGCGCCCTTCCACACCTTGAGTGTCGAAACCGGCCGGCCCGACTGGTAGAGCGCGACGGTGTCGAACGCCTGGAAGCCGAAGTTCAGGAGCTTCTGGCTCTCGGCGGCGCGCGCGCGATCCGACGACGCGCCGAGCACCACCGACACCAACCGCCGCTCGCCGCGTTTCGCCGACGCGACGAGGCACCAGCCCGCAGCCTCGGTGTGGCCGGTCTTCATGCCGTCGACATAGGGATCGGACCACAGGAGCCGGTTGCGGTTGGGCTGCGTGATGTTGTTGTAGCGGAATTCCTTCTGCGAGTAGAGCGGGTAGAACTCGGGATAGTCGCGAACGACCGCCTGCGCGAGCTTCGCGACGTCCGCCGCGGTCGACCAGTGCTGAGGGTCGGCGAGTCCGGTGGCGTTCGCGAACTGCGTGTCCTGCATCCCGAGGCGCTTCGCCTCCCGGTTCATGCGCTCGACGAACGCCTCCTCCGAACCGGCGACCAGTTCGGCCAGCGCGATCGAAGCGTCGTTGCCGGACTGGACGATCATCCCATGCACGAGTTCGTCGACCGAGACCGCCTTGCGCGGCTCGATGAACATTCGCGAGCCCTCGGCCTTCCACGCGCGCTCCGAGACGTTCACCATCTGCGAGGGCACGATCGCCTTCTGGCGCAACGCGCCGAAGACGACGTAGGCGGTCATCAGCTTGGTGATCGACGCGGGGTCGCGCCGCTCGCCGGCTTGCTGGGAGGCGAGCGTCTGGCCGCTCGTGGCGTCGACCAGCGTCCACGACGCGGCGGTGACGGCGGGGGGCGCGAGCGCCTGGGCGATCGCGGGCAGCGGCGAGAGCGCGCTCGCGGCGAGGACGAGCGCCGCGAGGAACCGGTGCATGCGGTGAGCGCGGATCGAATCGGACGGGAATTATACCGCCCCGACACGTTGAACCCGGCGCGCTCGACGCGGACGCCCTCGCCGCAGCGCAGCGAACGGCTCCCGGGCCATTGCTCCGGTTCGGCGCGTCGCGTATCCGCGAATCGCGGAGGCTCGCCTATCCGGGGTTGATCGGCAGCACCGCGACCACGTCGCCGCTCGACGTGTCGACGAGTGCGACACCCGCTTCGAGCCGGCCGAGGACGGGAATCCACCCGAGCGCGCTGCGCGGACGCCCGATGCGCGCAACTTCCGCGTCGATCTTCTCCCTGGCCTTGTCGTCACCCTTGCGCAGGTCGGCCAGCGGCCGCGCCTTCCCCTTGAGGTCGCCCGCCACGTCGGCATAGGGCACGTAGTACCGCGGCAGCACCGGGAGGTCGACGCCTCCCAGCGCGAGCAGCATGAGCTTCTGCCGCTGCGCAGGGTCGTCCGGCACGCGCGCCCCCACGAGTCGCGGACCGTCGATCGGCAGCGTGTCGTACGGCGGCTTCGCGGAGGCCAGCGATTCGGGGTCGATCTGGTTCGCTGCGACGACGGTGAAGCGGTCGCCCGAGAACACGACGTAGGCCGGGCGCGCCTGCGCGATCACCGACAGGCCGTACGCGAACGCGGCGAGTTGCAGGAGCACGATCACCGTCAGGTCGATCCTGATGCTCTTCTTGCGCGGATCGAACACGACCAGCGTCAGCACCGGCCCCATCACGACGTCGACGCCGATCAGCGTCAGCATGAGCCCGGGACCGCCCGCGAGCCTGAAGTAGGGCTGCGGATACCAGACGAGCAGGAGCGCCGCGAGCACGGTCGCGGCAACGAGGGTCGAGATCGCGAGATGGATCCCGGCCGCCTGGTAGCGGTTGAGCGAAGCCAGCGCGAACAATGGGGTTTCAGCCCGAACGTCGTTCGCCGACAAAAGCAAAATCGACGCCAGCGCTCCGCCCGGCCATGAGATCCGCGAGGGCGCGGGCCGAGCCGCAGGCCATCGTCCAGCCGAGCGTCCCGTGGCCGGTGTCGAGCCACAGGTTGCGGTAGCGGGTGCGGCCGATCAGCGGCACGTTCGACGGCGTCGCCGGTCGCAGGCCGGTCCAGAACTCGGCGCTCCCGCGCTCGCCGGCATCCGGGAACAGGTCGAACGTCCGCTCGACCAGCGCGCGGCAGCGCCCTTCGTTCATCGCGGTGTTCCAGCCGTTGAACTCCGCGGTGCCGGCCACCCGCAGGCGGTTGCCCAGCCGCGTCAGCACGATCTTCCATGCGAGGTCGGTCAGCGACACCATCGGGGCCCCGCGGTGGCCTCCCACGTCGAGCGTGATCGAATAGCCCTTGGCGGGATACACGCTGCAGGGCACGCCGATCGGCGCGAGCAGGAACGGGCTGTAGCTGCCGAGCGCGACGACGTAGGCGTCGGCGGCGAGCGTCTCCTGACGGGCTTCCGGCCCGCGGACCCGGACACCCGTCACCGTGCCGCCGGCAGCCTCGATCGCCTCGACCGTCGTGTTCCAGCGAAACGCGACGCCGCGCGCGGCGCCGAGCTTCGCGAGTTCGACCGTGAACGTCTGCGCGTCGCCGGTCTCGTCGGACGCGGTGAAGATGCCGCCCGCGATCCGGTCGCGACACGCGGCGAGCGCCGGCTCGATCGCCACGCACTCGTCGGGCGTGCGCACGACGCGGTCGCATCCGTACTCGCGCATCAGCGCGGCCGAGGCGACGCCGTGCTCGAACTCCTTCGGGTCGGTGTAGAACTGCAGGATGCCGCGCTCGAGATGGTCGTACTCGATGCCGGTGGCCGCGCGCAGCTCGCGCAGCGCGTCGCGCGAGTAGAGCGAGAGGTTGAGGCACTGGATCGTGTTGTGCCGGGTGCGCGAGGGCAGGCACTCGAGGAGGAACTGGAGTCCCCAGCGCCACTGCCGCCAGTCCGCCCGCAGGCGGAAGAGCAGCGGCGCGTCCTCCCGCCCGAGCCACTTCAGCACCTTGAGCGGGGCCTCCGGATTCGCCCAGGGCTCGGCGTAGGACGCCGAGATCTGGCCGCCGTTGGCGAACGACGCCTCGAGCGCCGCGCCGGGCTGTCGGTCGACGAGCGTCACCTCGTGGCCGTCCGCCGCGAGGTACCAGGCGGCGGTGACGCCGATCACGCCGCCACCGAGAACGAGGACGCGCATCGTCAAGCCGCCTCGGTGTCAGACACCGTGTCTGACACCGTGTCTGACCCCGGAATGCAGGTGCAGAACAGGTTGCGATCGCCGTAGACGTTGTCGACGCGACCGACCGGCGGCCAGTACTTCGACGTCTCCTGCGCGAGCGACGGCCATCCGGCCTCGCGGCGCGAGTAAGCGTGCGGCCACGCGTCGCCGCCGACTTCGGCCGCCGTGTGCGGCGCGTGCTTCAGCGGGTTGTCGGCGCGGTCGCTGCGTCCGGACTCGATCTCGCGGATCTCGGCGCGGATCGCGATCATCGCGTCGACGAAGCGGTCGAGTTCGTGCTTCGACTCGCTCTCCGTGGGCTCGATCATCAGGGTGCCCGCCACCGGAAAGCTCATCGTCGGTGCGTGGAAGCCGTAGTCGACCAGCCGCTTCGCGACGTCCTCGGGCTCGATGCCGGCGGTGGCCTTGAGCGGACGAAGGTCGAGGATGCACTCGTGCGCGACGAGTCCGCCTTCGCCGCTGTAGAGCACCGGGTAGTGCGGCGCGAGCCGACGTGCGAGGTAGTTCGCGGCGAGGATCGCGCTCTCGGTCGCCGCCGCGAGCCCCGCGGCGCCCATCATCGTCACGTACATCCACGAGATCGGCAGGATCGACGCGGACCCGAAGGGTGCCGCCGACACCGCGCCGATCGCGCGGCCCGGCGCGCCCGCTCCGGGCGCGTCCGGCGGCATGAACCGGTGTCCCGGCAGGAACGGCGCGAGGTGCGACTTGCACGCGACCGGCCCCACGCCCGGACCGCCGCCGCCGTGCGGAATGCAGAACGTCTTGTGCAGGTTGAGGTGCGAGACGTCCGCGCCGAACGCGCCCGGGCCGGCGAGTCCGACCAGCGCGTTGAGGTTCGCGCCGTCGACGTACACCTGCCCGCCGTGCGCGTGCACGATCTCGATCGCCCGCGTGATGCCGGCCTCGAACACGCCGTGCGTGGACGGGTAGGTCACCATGATCGCCGCGAGCTCGCGCGCGTGCTTCGCGGCCTTCGCCGCGAGGTCGGCGAGGTCGACGTTGCCCTGCTCGTCGCAGGCGACCACCACCACGCGCATGCCGGCCATCTGCGCCGAGGCCGGGTTGGTGCCGTGCGCCGAGGCGGGGATCAGGCAGACGTCGCGGTGCGTCTCGCCGCGCGAAGCGTGCCATCCGCGGATCATCAGCAGGCCCGCGTACTCGCCCTGCGAGCCGGCGTTGGGCTGCAGCGAGACCGCGTCGTAGCCGGTCGCCGCGCACAGCATTCTTTCGAGCCCGCCGATCATCTCGAGGTAGCCGCGCGCCTGGTCGGCCGGCACGAAAGGATGCAGTTCGGCGAACGCGGGCCAGGTGACCGGAACCATTTCCGAGGTCGCGTTGAGCTTCATCGTGCACGAGCCGAGCGGGATCATCGCGCGGTCGAGCGCGAGGTCGCGGTCGGCGAGGCCGCGGAGGTACCGGAGCATCGCGGTCTCGGAACGGTGGCGGTGGAACACCGGGTGCGCGAGGAATGCGCTGGTGCGCGCGAGCGCGGGCGCGTAGCCGTCATCGACTTCCGCGTCGAGCTGCGCCGCGCCCGGCAGCGCGCCGCCCTCGGAGAACGCCGCGAACAGGCGATCGACGTCGGCCGCGGTCGTCGTCTCGTCGAGCGACACGCCGACCGACCGATCGTCGATGCGGCGCAGGTTCATGCCCTGCGAGAGCGCCGCGTCGTGCACGGCGGCGGTCCTCGCGCCGGTCTCGACCACCAGCGTGTCGAAGCAAGCCCGGGTACGCACCCTGCATCCGAGCCGCTCGAGCCCCGCCTTCAGGATCGCGGTCAGACGTCGCACGCGCCGCGCGATTGCTGCGAGCCCCTCGGGGCCGTGGTACACCGCGTACATGCTGGCGATGACCGCGAGGAGCACTTGCGCGGTGCAGATGTTGGAGGTCGCCTTCTCGCGCCGGATGTGCTGCTCGCGCGTCTGCAGCGCGAGGCGGTAGGCATGGTCGCCGTGCGCGTCGACGGTGACGCCGACGAGCCGCCCGGGCATCGCGCGCTTGAACTCGTCGCGCGTGGCGAGGAAGCCCGCGTGCGGACCGCCGTAGCCCATCGGTACGCCGAAGCGCTGCGCGGAGCCGACGACGGCGTCGGCACCCCACTCGCCGGGGGGCTTCAGCAACGTCAGCGCGAGAAGATCGGCCGCGACGATCACGAACGCGCCGCGCGCTCGCGCCGACGCGACGATCGCCGAAAGGTCCGCGACTTCGCCGTCGGCGTCCGGATACTGCAGGATCACCGCGAACGCGTCCGCCGCCGCGGCGCCCGACGCGGGCCCGGTCGCGACCGCCACCCCCATCGGCGCGGCGCGGGTGCGCACGACGTCCAGCGTCTGCGCGAACACCCCGTCGGCGACGAACACCGTGCGGCTCGCGGACTTCGTCGTGCGGAGCGCGAGCGCCATCGCCTCGGCGGCAGCGGTGGCCTCGTCCAGCATCGAGGCGTTCGCGATCGCCATGCCGGTCAGGTCGCAGACCATCGTCTGGAAATTGACCAGCGCCTCGAGCCGGCCCTGCGAGATCTCCGGCTGGTAGGGCGTGTACGCGGTGTACCACGCCGGGTTCTCGAGCAGGTTGCGCAGGATCACGCCGGGCGTGATCGTCCCGTAGTACCCCTGCCCGATGAACGATCTCAGCACGCGATTCTTCGCCGCGATCGCGGCGAGTTGCGCGAGCGCCTCGTGCTCCGGCACCGGCGCAGGCAGCGCGAGCGGCGCCTTCGAGCGGATCGCGGGCGGCACGATCGCGTCGATCATCGCGGCGCGCGACGCGAAGCCCAGCGCGGCGAGCATCGCGCGCTGGTCGTCGCCGGAGGTGCCGATGTGGCGGGAGGCGAAGGCGTCGCGGCGTTCGAGTTCCGCGAGCGAGGGCCGGGCGGCGGGACGGGCGGCGTCGGGCATGGCTTCGGGTCTCAGTCGCTGATCACGGCCTGGTAGCCGCGCGCGTCGAGGAGATGGTCCATCGCGGAGGCGTCGTCCGGACGAAGGCGGTAGAGCCACGCGGCGAACGCGTCCTCGTTCACCGACTCGGGGGCCGCGGGCACGGCGTCGTTGCGGGCGACGATCGTCCCGGCAACCGGGGCGTAGACGTCGGACGCCGCCTTCACCGACTCGACCACCGCGCAGGCTTCGCCCGCGGCAACCTTGCGTCCGGGTGCGGGAAGCTCGACGAACACGAGGTCGCCCAACTGCGCCTGCGCGTGGTCGGTGATGCCGACGGTGATCGTGCCGTCGCTCTCGCGGCGGAGCCACTCGTGACTCGAGGTGTAGCGCAATCCGTCGGGAATCTTCATGCGTTCTCCGGGGGTCGGGATCGCGGCGCGCGCGCCGCGGGAAGGAACAGAACCATCGTGATCTTGTCGTACCCGCGCGCACCCACGCGGATGGCGTCCGGCTCGCGGCCGCAGGCCGCGAACCCGGCGCGCTCGTAGACGCGGCGTGCCGCGGAGTCGCCGGCCGTCACCGTCAGCACGAGTTGACGCAAGGCCAGACGCGAGGACGCGTGCTCGACCACCTTCGCGATCAGGGCGCCGCCGACACCGTGGCCCGCGTGCTCGGCCGGCACGTACAACCCGAATACGTGACCCTTGTGCCGCACCTTCGCGCGCATGTCCACGTCGATGCCGCACACGCCCACCAGTAGCTCGCCGTCGAAGGCTCCGAACACCGCGTCGTGCGGACGCGAGGAGTCGCGCTCCAGGCGCTTCGCGATCTCGGCAGGCGGCTTCGCGGCCTCTTCGGCCGCGTCGGAGGTGAACGCTTCCGGATGCTCGCCGAACCCGCGCTGGCGCAGCGCGCGGTAAGCGTCGAGGTCGGACGGCGCGAGCACCCGGATGACGAACGCGCTCACGCGAGATCCACCTTGACCTGTCCATTGCGCACGAACGGCGGCTTCACCACGCGCGCTCGCAGGCGCTTGTCGCGCACCTCGACCTCGACGACTTCGCCCGGCGCGACGCCGGACGGCAGCCTCGCGAGCGCGATCGAACGGGAGAGCGTCGGGCTGAAGGTACCGCTGGTGATCTCGCCCGCGCCGCGCGAGGCGTGCACGCGCTGGTGCCCGCGCAGCACGCCGCCCGCGTCGAGGAGCAGGAGTCCTGCGAGGTCGCGCGTCGCCGGGGCGCGATCGAGCGCCGCCTTGCCGACGAAGTCGCGCGGGCTCGCGAGATCGACGGTCCACGCGAGGCCGGACTCGAGCGGTGTCGTGACGCGGTCCATGTCCTGCCCGTACAGGTTCATCCCGGCTTCCAGGCGCAGCGTGTCGCGCGCACCGAGCCCGCAGGGCTTCACGCCGGCCGCGGCGAGCGCGTTCCAGGTCGCCTCGGCGCGCGAGGTCGGCATCACGATCTCGAAGCCATCCTCGCCGGTGTAGCCGGTCCGCGCGACGAAGCACTCGCCCGCGTCGGCGGCCGAGAACGGCTTCAGCGCCGCCGTCGCGGATTCGCTCCCGGGGATCGCGCGCCACGCCTTCGCCCGCGCATTCGGACCCTGCACCGCGATCATCGCGAGATCGGGCCGCGGCCGGATCACGAGCCCGGGCGCGACGCGATCGCGCAGCGATGCGAGCCACGCGATGTCGTCTTCGGCGGTCGCCGCGTTGACGACCAGCCGGAAGTGGTCCTCGCGCAGGAAATAGACGATCAGGTCGTCGCGCACGCCGCCGTCGTCGTCGAGCAGGCAGCTGTAGAGCGCCTTGCCCGGCACGGTCAGCTTGTCGACGTTGTTGGCGAGGGCGTAGCGCAGGAACGCGCGGGGCTCCGCGCGCTGTCCTGCGGCGGGAGCTCCCGCCTCGACCTCGACCACGCGCATGTGCGAGACGTCGAACATCCCGGCGTCGCGGCGCACCGCGTGGTGCTCGTCGATCTGGGAGCCGTAGTGCAGCGGCATGTCCCAGCCGCCGAAGTCGACCATGCGCGCCCCGGCGGCACGGTGCATCGCGTTGAGCGGAGTGAGCCTGGCCACGTAGGTCCCGTCCCGGAAAGTCACGAACGAAAAGGGCGGGTCCGATCGCTCGAACCCGCCCCGTCTGTCCTTTTACCTGAGAGATTGCCGGCCGGAAGGCCGGGTGCCCCTTCGGTGGGCCGCCGACTGCGCGGCCGCTCTCCAGATGACTGCTCCCTCCCGCAGTCCCTTTGCCTGAGCGATCGTCGGGGATTGCGCCTTCGGCGGCTCCGGCGGCTTCGCGCCGGTGCGCTCTCCTGCGGGGGGCGGCCGCAATGTACCGCAAAGGGGGCGAAAGGCAAAGCAGGGGTTGTCCGGCCCCGCGCCGCCACCGGCGGCCCCTGAACCGGCCCCGGGGCGGAGGTCGCCGTTCCGGAAACGCAATCCACGCGGGGCGTTCCGTCCGCGATCGGCCGGAGGCGGGACACCGGCCGCCGTTTCCGCGCCCCCGAAACGACGAAGCCGGCGCGAGCCGGCTTCATTCAGGACCCGGCGCGCGCTGCTCGCGCGCCCGCCCGTCTTACTTCTTGAGAGCCATGATGTACTTGACCATCTTCTTGATGTCGTCGTCCTTGACCGCCGCGTTCGGCGGCATCGGCACCGGACCCCAGACGCCCGACCCGCCCTTCTTCACCTTCTCGAAGAGCTTGGCTTCCGCGCCGGCGTCGGCCTTGTACGTGGCGGCCACGTCCTTGTACGCGGGGCCGATCACCTTCTTGTCGACCGAGTGACAGGCGGTGCAGCCGGACTTCTGCAGGAGCTTCAGCGTGTCGTCGTCGGCCCGGGCGACGCCGGCGGCGAGAAGCGCGAGCCCTGCCAGCGCGAACAGTGAAACCTTCATGAGGCGAGTCTCCGTACGAGGTCGAAACCGTTGATGATAGAGGAAAGGGGCGGCACCGGCCACCCATGGAACGCGAGAGTGGGGCCCGCGGGCGCGGTGCGCCTTGACGCGCCTCAAGCGCCGGTCGAAGTCCCGACGAGCGAGACCGCCCGTTCGAGCGAATCGACCGGCGGGGCGCAGGTCATCCCGCGGCACACCCAGGCCCGTACGCCGGAAGGGGGCGGCGCGCCCTTGACGAGCGCCGCGGGGGCATCGTCCCGGCCCGGCAGGCAGACCGAAGTCCGCCCGTCGCCGGCGCGGCCGAGCGCGCGCGCCCAGGCCTTGCCCGCTTCGCGCGACGGCGAGTCGGGTCCGGTCGCGAGCACGACGACCGGCGGCGGTCGTTCGAGGTCGTCCGCCGCGCCGACGAGCGTCGCGAACCCTTCCGGGTGCGCGTCGATCGCTGCCGCGAAGCGGAGCACCGCGCGCTCCGCCGCGCGCAGGTAGCGGACCTCGCCCACGAGGTGCCCCAACGCCGCGAGCGCGCGGGCAGCCACGCCGTTTCCCGATGGGGTGGCGTTGTCGTGGCCGGGCATCGTGCGGTGAAACAGGATCTCGTGGTCGTGCGCGGTGAACCAGAAACCGCCGCCCTCGCGATCCTCGAAGCGGCCGCACAACGCGTCGGCGAGTTCGATCGCCCAGTCGTGGTCGGCGCGGCGAAAGCGCGTGCGCATCGCCTCGACGAGCGCGTCGAGCAGGAACGCATGGTCGTCCAGGTACCCCGGCAGCGCGGGCCGGCCGTCGCGCCGCGTCGCGTGCAGCCGCCCCCCGCTCCACACCGTTCGTCGCAGCGCGTCGATCGCGTCGAGCGCCAGCGCTTCGAAGCGCGGCTCGTCGAGCGCGCGCGCGGCCACGAGGAGCCCGCGGATCGCGAGCGCGTTCCAGCTCGTGAGCACCTTGTCGTCGAGTCCGGGACGCACGCGCAGCGCCCGGCGTGCGAGGAGCTTTCCCTTCGCGCCGGGGAGCCGCTCCCGTGCGGCCTCCATGTCGATGCCGAGGTCGCGGGCCACGGCGTCCAGCGGCCGCACGACGCGCAGGTGCCAGGCGTGGCCTTCGAAGTTGGGTGGCCGGTCGAGTCCGAAGTGGCGTTCGACCACCGCCCACTCGCCGGCGGACAGGACAGCGCGGACTTCGTCCGGGGTCCAGACGTAGAACCGGCCCTCCTCGCCTTCGCTGTCCGCGTCGAGCGACGCGTGGAACGCGCCGTCGGGCGCGCGCATCTCCGCCTCCATCCACGCCACGATGCCGCGCGCGACCGCCTCGTAGCGCGCGTCGCCGGTCGCGCCCGCCGCTTCGGCGAAGGTCGCGAGCAGCGCGCCGTTGTCGTAGAGCATCTTCTCGAAGTGCGGGATCGTCCACTGCGCGTCGACGCTGTAGCGGGAGAAGCCGCCGGCGAGGTGATCGTGGATGCCGCCGTCGGCCATGCGGTCGAGCGTGGTCGTCACGATCGAAAGCGCCGCGCGGTCGCCGGACTGCCGGAATCGGCGAAGGCAGAAGTCGAGTTCGGCCGGATGCGGAAACTTGGGCGCGTTCCCGAAGCCGCCCCACTGCGGGTCGAAGCTGCGCTCGAGCGCGCGGAACGCAGCCTCCCCGGCGCCGCGAGGCAGCGAGCCGCCCGCATCCGGTTCGAGCGAGCGCATCGCCTCGGCAAGCTGCGCGGCCTGCTCCGCGATCGCCGTGCCCTGTTGCCGATAGGCCGCGGCAACGCGCGGCAGGAGGTCGAGGAATCCCGGCAGCCCGTGTCGCGCTTCGCGCGGGAAATACGTGCCGCCGAAGAACGGAGCGCCTTCGGGCGTGAGGAACATCGTGAGCGGCCAGCCGCCGCTCCGGCGGCTCATGAGCGCGTGCGCGGTCTGGTAGACGCGGTCGAGGTCCGGACGCTCCTCGCGATCGACCTTGACGTTGACGAAGAGCGCGTTCATCGCGCGCGCGACGTCGGCATCCTCGAACGATTCGTGCGCCATCACGTGGCACCAGTGACACGCGGCGTATCCGATCGACAGCAGGATCGGGCGGTCCTGCGCCTTCGCGAGCGCGAGCGCCTCGTCGCCCCACTCGTGCCAGTCGACCGGATTGCCGGCGTGCTGGCGGAGGTAGGGACTCGAAGCTGTCGCGAGGCGGTTGGGCATTCCGTATCCGTTGCGCGGAGGACGAAAACGGAAGGGTACGCCACGCGCCGCGCGCTCCCGCCCGCGGTGACGTCCGGCAACGGCGGGCCGGTCCGGGGCGAAGCCTCGGCACCGCCGTCCCGAAGCTTTCCCCGACCTGATCTCGTCGAACGCCTTGCGCCCGGACGGCGCGACGCGAGCGCCCGGCGACCCCGCTCAGGACTCGTCGAACGCCACCCGTTCGAAGTCGGCGCCGCGCTGCACGAGGCGGGTGAGCTTGTAGGTGCGCTCCGGGCCCGGGTCCATCGAGCGCAGCGTGCGGCCGGGCGTGAACGTGCGCGGCGGCACGACGAGCGTGGCGGGCTCCTCCTGCGACTCGCCGAGCAGGATCGACGGGATCGGCGGGTCCTCGGAGACCGCCGTGGTGA
>JADLBN010000002.1 GCA_020847675.1 Burkholderiales bacterium
AAGATCGTGATGGTGACGCACAACCTCGGTCAGGCTCGCCGCCTCGCCGACGAGATCCTGTTCCTCCACGGCGGACGAGTGCTGGAGTTCGCGCCCGCGGAGGCGTTTTTCCGCAAGCCCGCGACGGCGGAAGCCGCCGCTTACCTCGAAGGAGAGCTGCCATGGCGAACCACCGCCGCCGCCTGATCGTCTCGTTCACCGCCGCCTTCGCGGCACTTCTCGCGCTCCCCGCGCCCGCGCAGGACCGCTCGATCGTCGTCTCGTCGACGACGTCCACCGAGCAGTCGGGCCTCTTCGGCCATATCCTGCCCGTGTTCACCGCCAAGACCGGCATCCAGGTCAAGGTGGTCGCGGTCGGGACCGGCCAGGCGCTCGACATCGGCCGCCGCGGCGACGCCGACGTCGTGTTCGTGCACGACCGCGCCGCCGAGGACAAGTTCGTCGCCGAGGGCGCGGGCGTCGGCCGCCGCGACGTCATGTACAACGAATTCGTGCTGGTCGGTCCGAACCAGGATCCCGCCAGGATCTCCGGCATGAAGGACGTCGCCGAAGCGTTCCGGCGCATCGCCGAAGCGAAGGCGCCGTTCGTCTCGCGCGCCGACCGCAGCGGCACGCACTCGGCGGAACTGCGCTTCTTCAAGGCCGCCGGCGTCGACCCGAAGGCCGGCAGCGGGACCTGGTACAAGGAGACCGGCTCGGGCATGGGACCCGCGCTCAACACCGCGTCGTCGATGGACGCCTACATCCTCGCCGACCGCGGCACCTGGCTCTCGTTCAGGAACCGCGGCAACCTCGAGATCCTGGTGCAGGGCGACAAGCGGATGTTCAACCCCTACGGCGTGATGCTCGTGAATCCCGCGAAGCACCCGAACGTCAAGGTGAAGGAAGGCCAGGCGTTCATCGACTGGCTGGTGTCGCCGGAGGGGCAGGCCACGATCGCGAGCTACAAGGTCGGCGGCGAGCAGCTCTTCTTCCCGGACGCCACGTGATCTCCGCGCTTCGCATCGCCTGCGCCGCCGCCGCGATCGCCGTGTCCGCGTCGGTTGCCGCCGAACCGGTCCGGCTGTACGCGGCCGGCAGCCTGCGCAGCGTGATGACCGACCTCGGTCGCGCGTGGACGGCGGGCGGAGGCGGCACGATCGCGCCCGAGTTCGGTCCCTCGGGAACGCTGCGCGATCGCATCGTCGCCGGCGCGGACGCGCAGGTGTTCGCTTCGGCGAACATGGAGCACCCGCGCTCGCTCGCCGAGAAGGGGCGCGCGGGGCCGGTGTCGCTCTTTGCCCGCAACCAGCTCTGCGCGCTGTCGACGCGCGAGGCGCGCGTGACCACCGACACGCTGCTCGAGCGGATGCTCGATCCGGCGGTGAAGGTGGGCACCTCGACGCCGAAGGCCGACCCTTCCGGCGACTATGCGTTCCTGCTGTTCGAGAAGGCGGACAAGCTCGTGCCCGGCGCGGGCGCGGCGCTCGCGGCGAAGGCGTTGAAACTGACAGGGGGCCCGGACTCTCCCAAGCCGCCGCCCGACCGCAGCCTCTACGGGATGCTCGTCGCGGGCGGACAGGCGGACGTGTTCCTCACCTACTGCACCAACGCGATCGTCGCGCAGCGCGAATCGCCGTCACTCGTCGTGTCGCAGGTTCCGCCGTCGCTCGCGGTAGGCGCGGACTACGGCATCACGGTCATCGCCGGCGCTCCGGCGGACGCGGCGAAGTTCGTCGCCTTCGTCCTCTCGCCGGAGGGGCTGCGTATCATAGCGACTCACGGCTTCGCCCTGCCGTAGCTCCCGGAAGGTCCCACGATGAAACTCTCCGCACGCAACGTGCTCGCCGGCAAGGTCGTCGACGTCAGGCGCGGCGCCACCACGTCGCACGTGAAGATCCAGATCGCCGGCGGCGCGATCGTCACGGCGTCGATCACCAACGAAGCGGTCGATGAACTCGCGCTCAAGGCCGGCGACACGGCCAGCGCGATCGTCAAGGCGTCGGACGTCATCGTCGGCAAGGGCTAGGTTCCCGGCGGCGCAGGCCGTCGAACGACGATGGACCGCCGCGCCTGGCTCGCACGTGCCGCGGCCCTCGCGGCGGCACCGGCGTGGAGCGCCGCGGCTTCCGCGCAGGCCAGGCGTACCGTCGTCGACGACGCGGGCCGCAAGGTCCGCGTCCCCGAGCGCTCCGCGCGCGTGTTCGCCGCGGGACCGCCGGCGTCGATCCTCGTGTTCGCGGTCGCGCCGGACGCGCTCCTCGGCTGGACGACGCCGTTCCGTCCGTCAGAACGGCCCTTCGTCGCCGCGAAGTACGCCGACCTGCCGGTGACCGGGCGGCTCACCGGCCGCGGCAACACCGCGAGCGTCGAACTCGTCCTTGCGTCACGACCCGACCTCATCGTCGATTACGGCGCGATCAACGACACCTACGCGTCGCTCGCCGACCGCGTCCAGGAGCAGACCGGGATCCCGACCCTGCTCCTCGACGGGTCGTTCGACGCGATCCCTCCGTCGCTCCGAATGATCGGCACGCTCACCGGCGAAGTCGCGGGCGCCGACGCGCTCGCCCGCTACGCGCGCGAAACGGTCGACGACGTCGCGAAGCGCGTGGCGAGCGTGCCGGCGGCGAAGCGCCCGCGGCTCTACTACGGGCGCGGTCCACAGGGCCTGTCCACCGGGCTCGCCGGCTCGATCAACCTGGAGGTCATCGACAAGCTGGGCGCGGTCAACGTCGCGGCGTCGATGGGACGCGGCGGCCTCGTGCAGGTGTCGCTCGAGCAGGTCCTCGCGTGGAACCCCGAGGTGATCGTCACCACCGACCCGACGTTCTTCGCCTCGGTGCGGCGTGATCCGCTGTGGGCGCCGGTCGAAGCGGTGAAGGCGCGGCGCATCCACCTCGCGCCCGCGGATCCGTTCGGCTGGATCGACTTCCCGCCGTCGGTCAACCGGCTCATCGGCCTGCGCTGGCTCGGGCGGATCCTCTACCCGGAGGCCTTTCCCGACGAACTCAGGACGCATGCGCGCGAGTTCTACGCGCGCTTCTATCACCAGCGCCCGACCGACGCGCAGCTCGACCTCCTGATCGCCACCGCGGAGCGCGCGCCGCCCGCGTGAGGCCAGGCGCGGCGCCGGTTCCCACCGTGCGCCGCGCGTATCATCGCCCGCATGCACGAAGCTGCGACGACCGCCAATGCGATCGGCCGCCCGATCGCGGCCGCCGCCGTGTCGATCGCGGTGCTGGCGGTCGCCGTCGCCCTCGCCTTCGCAGTGGGCCGCTATCCGGTCGCTCCCGGCGATCTCGCCGCGATCGCGTGGTCCAAGCTCACCGGGCGACCTTCGGGCGTCGCCCCGCTCGTCGACACGATCGTGTGGAGCGTGCGCGGTCCGCGCATCGGCGCCGCGCTCGCGATCGGCGCCGCGCTCGCGGCTGCCGGCGCGGCCTATCAGAACCTCTTCCGCAATCCGCTCGTCTCGCCGGACATCCTCGGCGTCTCCG
>JADLBN010000003.1 GCA_020847675.1 Burkholderiales bacterium
CGCGGCTTGTCGAACTTGTAGTATTGCGCGGCCCACATCTGGTGCTGGCCGACGTCGGAAGTGACGAACGCGTCTCCGTTCGTGACCTTGTGCAGCGCCTCGATCACCGCCTGCGGCTTGATGAGCGGGGACTTCCTGTCGTAGCGCAGGCAATCCTTGCGCTGCCATTCCTTGATCTCGCCCCACCAGGCCTTCAGCGCCGCCGCGTCCGGCCGCGCGGGAGAGCCCTCGATCAGCTTCAGCATCTCGTCGAGCACGTCGCCGACGTAGCCCACGATCGGCACGTCCACCTTGACGCGCTTGGAGATCGACGACGGGTCGATGTCGATGTGGACGATCTTGCGGTCGGCGCGGTAGAAATGCTCGGGGTTGCCGATCACGCGGTCGTCGAAGCGCGCACCCACGGCGAGCAGAACGTCGCAGTTCTGCATCGCCATGTTGGTCTCGAACGTGCCGTGCATGCCCGGCATCCCGGTGAACTGCGGATCGGTCCCCGGAAAGCCGCCCAGACCCATCAGCGTGGTCGTGCAGGGGAAGCCGAGCAGGCGCACGAGCCGCGTCAGCGGTTGCGCGGCGTCGTTCAGCACGACCCCTCCGCCCGCGTAGACCATCGGCCGCTTCGCGTCGAGCAGGAGTTGCACCGCCTTCTTGATCTGGCCGGTATGCCCCTTGGTGACCGGGTTGTACGAGCGGAGCGATATGGTCTTCGGATACGCGTACTCGGTGACCGCCTGAGTCACGTCCTTCGGGATATCCACCAGCACCGGACCGGGGCGGCCGGTCGCGGCGAGGAAGAACGCCTTCTTGATCGTCGTCGCCAGATCCTTGACGTCCTTCACGAGGAAGTTGTGCTTGACGCAGGGCCGCGTGATGCCGACGGTGTCGCATTCCTGGAACGCGTCCTGGCCGATCGCGTGCGTCGGCACCTGCCCGGTCAGCACGACCATCGGGATCGAGTCCATGTACGCGGTCGCGATGCCGGTCACCGCGTTGGTGACGCCCGGCCCCGAAGTGACCAGTGCGACGCCGACTTTGCGGCTCGAACGCGAATAGCCGTCCGCGGCGTGGGTTGCGCCCTGCTCGTGGCGCACGAGTACGTGCTTGACCTTGTCCTGCTTGAAGATCTCGTCGTAGATGTTGAGCACCGCCCCGCCGGGATAGCCGAACACGTACTCGACGCCTTCGTCCTGGAGGCAGCGGACGACGATTTCCGCACCGGTGAGTTGCATGATCTTCCTCGCTCGATTGACCTTGAACGCCTTCCACTCGCCTGCGCGAGGGCGGAACTGCACGACAGCTTGCGCGCCGGGGTGGGCGCTGGACGTCAAGGCTCGGGTAGAAGCCGGTTCCGCCGCCTTCCTGAGGGAATCTCCTGCCAGGCTCGTGACCCGGGCGGAGGGAAGGCTTGCGGCCGTTGTTGCAGCACAGCAGCGGGACTTGCCCGCTCCCCGCACAGTAATGGGTCGGCGCCCGGCGGTCAAGCCGTCGATGCAATGCACAAACCGCGGCGGCCTGCTGTGCCTATAATCGGTGCCACGCGCCCCGTCGGGCGCACGGACCCCCGCTGGCGACTTCGCAGGAAATCTCGGTCTTCCTCGCCGAAGTCGAACGGCGGGCGTTCAAGCACGCGATGTTCGCGGTGCGGAACGAGGACACGGCGCTCGACATCGTGCAGGATGCCATGCTGAAACTGACCGAGCGGTATGCGGCCAAGCCGGCGGCGGAACTCCCGCTCCTTTTCCAGCGCATCCTGCAGAACACGATCCATGACCAGTTCCGCCGGCAGAAGGTCCGCTCGACCTGGACCGTGCTCCTCTCCGCGCTCGGCCGTGGCGACGACAAGGACGACGACTTCGACCCGCTCGAGACGATGGCCGTCCGGTCCGACTCGAGCGAGGCCGCCGAGCCGCCGGCCCTGCTCGAGCAGCGTCAGGTCGTCGGCCTCGTCGAGGATGCACTGGCCCGGCTCCCGGCGCGTCAACGGGAGGCATTTCTGCTGCGTTACTGGGAGGAACTCGACGTGGCGGAAACCGCGGCGGCGATGGGTTGCTCCGAGGGGAGCGTGAAGACCCATTGCTCGCGGGCCGTGCACGCATTGGCCGGAATGCTCGCCGCCAAGGGACTCAAGCCATGACCGCCAACGAAGCGGAATTCGCGAGGAAAATCAAGGGCTACCTCGATGACGGCAGCGCCGGGCTCCAGGGCGGAACGCTCTACCGGCTCGGTCAGGCGCGCGCTGCGGCCCTGGATCGGATCGCCGGTCCGGTGCGCTCGCCGGCGTTCGCGCTGGCGGCGGCGGGCGGGGGTGGCGGCGCCTCGCGGCCGTTCTATGCGCAGGTGCGGGTCTGGGTCGGCGTGGCGCTGATCGCGCTCGCGGGTTTCGGCTGGCAGCAGTACCGGGTCCACGAGGCGATCGAGGAGGCCGAGGAGATCGACTCGAAGCTCCTCGCGTCCGACCTCCCGTACGACGCGTACCTCGACCGGGGGTTCCAGAATTGGCTCAAGACCGTCGCGCAGCACTGACCGCCGCCCTCGCGGCGGCGGGGCTCCTCGCCCTCGCGCCCGAGGTCGGCTGGGCCCAGATCACCCTCAAGTCCCCCAAGTGGTCTGACCTGTCGCAGCAGGAGCGCGAGGTGCTCGCCCCGCTCAAGTCCGACTGGAACAACCTCGACGCCCAGCGCAAGCAGAAATGGCGCGGCGTCGCCCAGCGCTACCCCGAGATGAAGCCCGACGAGCAGGCGCGCATCCACGAGCAGATGCGCGGGTGGTCGCAGCTCTCCCCGGACCAGCGCAAACAGGCGCGCGAGCAGTACAAGTCGATGAACAAGCTGCCCCCCGAGCAGAAGGCCGACGTCAAGCAGAAGTGGGAGGAGTACCAGAGCCTGCCCCCGGAGCAGAAGCGCGAACTCGCGTCGCGTCCGTCCAGCGCGAAGATCCCGGCCCCGGCGAACACCCTGCCGAGCGGCGGCAAGCGCCCCGCCTCGCCGACGGGATCGCGCTGAGTCCGGCTCGCCCGGTGCGTTGGGCGAGACGTTGAACCCGCCGCTGACCGAGGCCGGGCTTCCGCGGCGCCTGGGCGCGCTCATCTACGAGAGCCTGACCGTCGCGGCGCTGCTGTTCGCGGCCGGGTTCGCGTTCGCCCCGTTCGTCTCGCCCTCGGCGGCGCTGTCGGGGCAACTCGTCGTCCCGTCGGCGGCCGGGCGCGCAGCCGGCGCCGTCGCGCTGGCCGCGGTCCTCGGCGCCTATTTCCTCTGGTGCTGGACCGGTGGCCGCCGCACGTTGCCGCAGAAGACGTGGCGGCTGGCAATCGTCGATGCCTGCGGGACCGCACCGCGCGCCGGCCGCGCACTCGCCCGCTACACCGCGGGATGGCTGGGACCCGCAGCCGCGATCGCCGTCACCTCCGCGACGCACTCTCGCTACGGCGCGCTCGCGCTCGCGATTCCGTACGCGTGGGCGCTCTTGGATCCCGATCGCCGGTTCCTGCACGACCGACTGGCCGGCACCCGCGTCATCCGACGCGACTGACTCGCTCCGCCCGCGACGGCGCCTGCGCCCGCGCCAGCGCGACGGCGAAGGCGATCAGGACCATGCCGGCGACGGCCCACGCGTCGAGCGTCTCGCCGAACATCGCCCAGCTCATCAGCGCCGTCACCGGCGGCACGAGGTAGAACAGCGCGGCGACGTTCGCGGCCGCCCCGTGGCGCAGCAGCACGAACAGCAGGCTGATCGCTCCGACCGACATCACCAGCACCGACCATCCGAGCGCGAAAGTGAACTCGTAGGTCCAGCGGATCGGCTCCGGCTCGACCAGGAACGCGAGCGGCACGAACGCGACGGCGCACACCGCGAACTGGACCACCGCGCCCGACCGGAGGTCGACCGCGCCGCAGTGGCGCTTCTGGTAGATCGTGCCGACGCTGATGCCGACGAGCGCGACCGCCGCCGCGACGAGGCCGCTCGCCTCGCCCGCCGGACCGAGCTTGTGGCGCACGACGAGCGCCACGCCCGCGAGTCCCAGCACGAGGCCGACCCACTGCTTCGCGGCGACCGCCTCGCCGAGCCAGGCCCGCGCGATGAACACGGTGACGATCGGCTGCAGCCCCACCAGCATCGCGATGGTTCCCGCCGGCATGCCGCCCGCGATCGCGTGGAACACCCCCCCGAGGTAGAAACCGTGCACGAGAAGCGCGGCGATGCCGGAGTGCACGGCCTGGGCGCGGGTGGGCCACGGCGCGCCGGTCGCGAGCGCCACGGCCCCCATCAGGAGCGCGACGCAGGCGAAGCGGGCGAACAGGAAGCTGAACGGAGGAGCGTCGGGCAGGCCGAGCTTCGCGGCGATGAAGCCGGTGCTCCACAGGAGAACGAACAGCGCAGGGAACCACTCCGCGCCGCGCGGAGACGCGGTCAGGACTCCGCCTTCGGCGGCGCCTTGCGCGCGCGGGCCTTTACCTTTGCTTTGCGGTAGCGCTCGACCGACTCGACGATCTCGCGCCGGGCGTCCTCGGCCTCGACCCAGGTACCGACGCGCACCCACTTGCCGGGCTCGAGATCCTTGTAGTGCTCGAAGAAGTGCGCGATCTGGCGCATCTGGATCTCGGGCAGGTCGCGGGGCGACTTCACGTGCGTGTACAGCGGCGAGAGCTTGTCGATCGGCACCGCGAGGATCTTCGCGTCGCCCCCGGCCTCGTCGTCGAGCTTGAGCATCCCGATCGGCCGGCAGCGCACCACCACGCCGGTGATGAACGGCATCGGCGAGAGCACCAGCACGTCGCAGGGGTCGCCGTCGAGCGAGAGCGTCTGCGGGATGTAGCCGTAGTTGGTCGGGTAGTGCATCGCGGTCCACATGAACCGGTCCACGAACACCGCGCCAGTGTCCTTGTCGACCTCGTACTTGATCGGGTCGGACCGCATCGGGATCTCGACGACCACGTTGCAGTCGTGCGGGACGTCCTTGCCGGCAGGAACGGATTCGAGACTCATCGGTCGGACTCGCAGGAAGCGGCGCCCGATTATAGCGGCCGTCCCCAACAGTCCCCGGCAGCCGGGTCGGGTCGCGATCCGGACCGGTCCGCGTTCACCCGCGACAACGCTGGCGCGGCGCGGCATACTTGCGGCCGCGCCCGGCCACCCCGGCGCGACCCCATCCCCAGCGAGGCCCGCCATGCGCCGTCCCTCCGCAGTCACGACCGCTGTCCTCTGGGCCGCCCTGGCGATCGCCCCCGGGGCGCTCGCGCAGGCACCGGCCATCAAGGACGCCGCGTCGATTCCGGTGTTCTCGTCGGGCAAGCCCGGGGCCCCTTCCGCACCCTGGGAGATCGTCAAGGTCAACGAGAAGAAGAAGCTCACCGCCTACGACTTCGTCGAGGACGGCGGCAAGGTCGTGCTGCACGCGGTGTCGGACGCGAGTTCGAGCGGGCTGGGCGTGCCGATGATCGTCGACATCGCGAAGACGCCGATGATCTCCTGGCGCTGGAAGATCGCCGGCCTGATCGAAGGCGCCGACAACGCCGTCGGAAGCAAGGAGGACGCGCCGGCCCGCCTGATGCTCACTTTCGACGGTGACAAGGACAAGCTCACGTTCGGCGACCGCACGACGATGGGACTCGCGAGCAAGCTCTACGGGCGCGACCTCCCCTACGCGACGCTGATGTACATCTGGTCCAACGATGCGCCGGTCGGCACGGTGATCCCCAATCCGCACACCCGGCGCATCCAGATGATCGTCGCGTCGAGCGGCAAGGGTGGCGTGGGTCAGTGGCAGAGCCTCAAGCGCAATCTGCGTGAGGACTACCGGAAGGCGTTCGGCGAGGCGCCCGGTCCGCTCAACTCGATCGTGGCCTTCACCGACTCGGACAACACCGGCTCGCACGCCGAAGCGTGGTACGGCGACATCGTGCTGTCGGACAAGTGAGCGTGAAGGGCCCGCTCTACACGCTGGACGGCAGCGCGGTCGTACTGCGAGGCGCCGGGCACTTCGTCGCGCCCGGCGCGATGCTGATCGGGCGCGTGACGCTCGGCGACCGCGTGAGCGTCTGGTTCGGCGCGATCGCACGCGGCGACAACGAGCCGATCGTCGTCGGCGCGGGGAGCAACCTGCAGGAAGGCGTGGTGCTGCACGTCGATCCCGGCTTCCCGCTCATCATCGGCGAGGGCGTGACGGTCGGGCACCAGGCCATGCTTCACGGCTGCACGATCGGCGACGGCTCGCTCATCGGCATCAAGGCGGTCGTGATGAACGGCGCGGTCGTCGGCCGCGAGTGCCTGATCGGCGCCAACGCGCTCGTCGCCGAGGGCAAGACGATCCCCGATCGCTCGCTGGTGCTGGGAAGCCCCGGCAAGGTGGTGCGCACGCTGACCGACGACGACGTCGCGAAGCTTCGCCGGGCGGCTGAGGTCTACGTGGCGAAGGGCGCGCAGTACCGCAAGGGTCTCACCTCGGATCCCCGCGACCCGAACCGGTAAGCCTCGCGACGAGGGAGGGGCACCCCGACCTACTGCGGTTCGGTGTCAGACACGGTGTCAGACACCGTGTCTGACACCGTGTCTGACACCGGTCGTCGGAGGACGCGCGGACCGCATGAATCCGAAAGCCCGGATCGCCGCATCCAAGCGAGGTCGGTCCCTTCCGGAGGCCCAGATGCGCCGGTCCGCCCTCCCCGTGGTGCTGGTCGCCTGCGCGATCGTGGCCGCCGTGCTCGCCTGGCTCGTCGTGCAGCGGATGTTCCTGTCGCCTTCGGGCCGGCCGGACGCCCCCGCGGTGGCCGAGACGCGGGCGCTGGCCCCGTTCACCCGGATCGAAGTGACCGGGCAGCTCGACGTGGAGATCGTGCAGGGCGACCGCCACGAAGTAGGCGTCGAGGCGCCGCCGGGCGAAGGGTCGCGCATCCGGACCGACGTGAGCGGCGACACGTTGCAGATCTCCGCGCGGAACGTGGGTGCCGGCGAAGGGAACCGGGGGTCGCGCCGCAGCAGCGCTCGCGTCGTCGTGCGCGCGCCGGCGATCGAGGCCATCGCCCTCGCCGGCACGGTGCAGCTCACCGCACCCTCGCTCGCCGTGCCGTCGCTCGCGATCACCGCGGCGGGTGCGACGAGCCTGCGCATCGACGCCCTCGACGTCGAGTCGCTGCGCATCCGGGCGTCCGGCGCGGTCAAGGCCGAACTCGCGGGACGCGCCACCGAGGTGTCGATCGGCCTGTCCGGAGCCGGGAGCGTCCGTGCGCCCGACCTCGTCAGCCAGGCCGCAACGGTCGACGTGTCCGGCGCGGGAAGCGTCGTCGTCCGGGCGGAGAAGTCGCTGCGTGTCGACCTGTCGGGCGCTGGCCTCGTCGAGTACCTCGGCAACCCGGAGGTGACCAGGAGCGTGAGCGGCCTCGGCCGCATCAAGCGCCGCGAGGCCACCGGCTCCGACGGCACGCGCGCGAGGCTTCGGATCGCCTGATCCGCGTTCAGCCCGGCGTCCCCGCGGCCCCGGCCTTGAAGAGGAGCGCGAGTCCGGTCGAAGGGTCGCGGTCGCCGTGCACGCCCGGTAGCCATCTCACGTCGGCGACGCGGCATTCGGCGAGCACCGCGGCGAGCAGGTTGGCGACGTCGGCCACGCGGTCGAGCGGCTCGAGCGGGCAGCGGAAGCCCTCCGCTTCGCGCTCGTCGAACGGCGACGACAGCGAGACGCGCAACTCGCCCCGCGTGCGCGTGCCCTCGACCCGGTGGGCGCTGATCGTCGCGACGGGCTCGCCGACCGAAGCGCGCATCCGGCGCAGCGCGTTGCTCGCGAACAGCGTCGCCGCGGCCTCGCGGCTCACGGTCCGGCCGGTTGCGACTGCCGCCGGCAGCGACTGCGGCGCGCGCGGCATCGCGACGACGGTCGCGCCCGGCCGCGCGATCGACCGCGACAGCGCGCGCGTGAACGGCACGCCCCACTTGCCCACGTCCGGATCCCGGCACAGCGCGGCGACGGACGCCGCGAGCGCCGAGCCGACGAGGAAACGCAGATGCACGCGCTCGCCGCCGGGCAGCGCGGAGAACGGCGCGGGCGCGACGTCGAGCGGCGCGCCGCCTGCGGCCGCCGCGGCGCGTATCAGCCGCGGCATCGCGCGAAGGTCGATCGCGTCCACGGTCGCGAGCGCCCCGGCGAGCGCAACCTGCCGGTTGCCGCCCAGCGCGCCGTGTTCCACGAGGATCGACGCGAGTTCGGCTGGATCGTGGACCACCGCGTCGAATCGGTGCTCGCGATCGTCATCGGAGGCTGCCACGACCACGACCGGGATCGCGAAGAGCCTCGGCCCGATCGACGCGTCCCGCTCGCGCTCGACCTCGGCGACAATGACGCGCCACAGGTGGCGATGGATCGCCGCCGACGGGGACGACGCGACCGCGGTGTCGAGTGCAGCACCGTCGCCGGCGTCGATGAATGCCGCGATCCGCGCGGCGATCTCCGCGTCCCGCGCGGCGGCGACCGCGCCGGTCTCCGCGCCGAGGCTCGCTTCGGCCAGTCGGTGCAGCGCGCGCGCGTCCGCGGTCGCCGCTTCGGGCGGAGGATACGTGCGCGGGTCGGGGATCATCGTGGATCGATGGTGGGCCTCTCGGGAATTGTCCCACGCGCCCCGTCGGCCGGACTTCGGGTCGACGGTCTGCGCGGAATTGTCCCACGCGCCCCGTGGGCCGGACTTCGGGTCGACGGTCTGCGCGGCACGGACGGAAAGCCTTTTGAGCCCGACCCACAACCCCGACCCACGGGAACATGTCCGGCACTCGATGCGCCGTCACCGGAAACGCCGACGCTGATGTCCTCTGTCCTCTGTCTTCTGCCCTCTGGCATCAGGTGAAGCAGAACGGCCCGCTGCCCAGCGACGACGGCACGAACCACGCGCGCCACAGCCCGGCGAGCGCGAAGGCGGCGACGAGGGCGCCCGCGAGGAAGCGCAGCCAGCGTGCTTCGAAAAGGCGCCGCGCGCGAGAGAGCACCCAGGCGGCCGCGAGCAGGTTCGGCAGCGTGCCCAGACCGAAAGCCAGCATGATCAGCGCGCCCTGCCACGCGCCGCCCGAAAGAAGCGCGACAGGGAGCACGCCGTAGACCAGCGCGCACGGTGTCAGCCCCCACAGCACGCCGAGGGCGAAGCGCGCGCGCCATCCCGTGCCGCGCAGTCCGCGCGCCGCGGCAGGCGCGACGGCCGAGTACAACCTGAGGCCCAGCGCTTCGAGCGCGGCAGGCGCGGTCCGGCCGCGCGCGATGCCGACCGCGAGGAGCAGCAGGAGCAGGTTGGCCGCGACGTAGAGCGCGCGCTGCCACGGCGCAAACGACGCCGCGAAGGCCGTGCCGCCGACCGCACCGGCGAGTGCGCCGAGCGTGACGTAGGTTCCGATGCGCGCGGTGTGCGCGATCGCGAGGCCGATGCGCAGCGCACGCCGCGGCTCGAGCGGCGCGCTTGCGCCGGACTGCGCGAGCGTGACGTATGCACCGCACATCGCGAGGCAGTGGAGGCCGCCCAGCGCGCCGGCGAGCCACGCCGCGAGGATCGCCGCGTGGGGCATCGCTATCGCGCCCCCCGCCCGCGGTCACCGGATCGACGGTCCGTCCCGTTCACGGCACGGCCGGCGCGCGCGCTCCGCGCGTCGATCAGCGCGCCTCCTCGCCCGGCCGCGGCCTGCGGTCGAACGGCGAGCGCTCGAGGAACACGGTGAGCGCGGACGACGCGGCCCCCAGCACCCAGAACGCGAAGAACCCGATCGTGTAGACGGCCGGCCGCGACAGTTCGAGCGGCGCGCCGCGGAACACGAGGTCGGAGGGATCGAACGCGGAGAAGAACGCGAACTCGGCCGCTCCCGCGACGAGGAAGGCCGGCCACAGCACCCACATGAGCCGGTGCGCGAAGTCGTCTTCGGATTTCATCGATCAGCCTCCTGACTGCCGCTTCGATGTCAACTGCAGCCGCTCGACCGGCGCGGTCGCCTCGACGCCGGGAAGGCGCCACGCGTCGGTCTCGACGATGACTCGCCAGCGCCCGGCGGGCAGCGGCGGCACGCGGCCCTCGTAGCGGCCCTCGCCCGCGCGCACGAGCGTCGCCGCGCGATCCTCTCCCGCGCGCGTGGGGTGCGCGAGCCACAGCCGGACGACCGGTGGCCGCGCCTGCGGGTCCGTGCCACCCCCGTCGAGCGTCACGACGACGCGGCCGTCCGGTGCGACGTCGACGACGGCCGACACGCCGAGGCGCGCGGCGAGCGCGCCGCGTTCGATCACCTGGTTGATCGCGAGGCCGCGCTTGTAGTAGTCGTCGGCGACCAGCCCGTCGTCGCTCTCCACCGCAATCACCAGCGTGACGATGCCGGCGACCACGACGACGGCCGGCCCGAGGATCAGGATCCACGGCCAGCGGTCGCGGTACCAGGGACCTGGCGTCGCCCGGCCCGGGTCCGGCGGCATCGTGGCGGGTGCGTCGCGGCTCACAGTCGCGGCAGGATGAAAGTCGAGCGCTCCTCGCGCTTCAGCCCGGGCAGATCGACCGAGGCGACCTCGATGTCGATGCGGTGGGTGCCCGGTTCGGCGGCGTCGGCGGCGGTCGTGAGGCGCAGCGGCACCGAGCGCACGCCGGAAGCATCGACCGCGACCGGCTGCTCGACACCGGCGACCGCCAGCCCGGGAAGGCCGCGCGCGCGGATCTCGAACCTCTGCGGAACTTCCGTCGTGTTCATGATCTGCAGCCGGTAGACGTTCTCGACCACGCCTGGCGCGGCTTCCCGCGCGAGCGCACCGCGGTCGCGGAGCACGTCGACCTTGAGCGGATTGCGCATCGCGAGCGAGCCGAGCGCGGCCGCGGAGATCGCGACGAACAGCGCGCCGTAGACGAGCGTGCGCGGCCGCAGCACGCGGCGCCACATCTCGCGCCCGCCGTACCCCTGCGTCATCGCGTTCTCCGACGCGTAGCGGATGAGGCCCCTGGCGTAGCCCATCCTGTCCATCACCTGGTCGCAGCCGTCGATGCAGGCAGCGCAGCCGATGCACTCCATCTGCAGGCCGTTGCGGATGTCGATGCCGGTCGGGCACACCTGCACGCAGATCTCGCAGTCGACGCAGTCGCCAAGCCCCTTCGCGCGCGGGTCGGCGCTGCGCGAACGTGCGCCGCGCGGGTCGCCGCGCGCGGTGTCGTAGGCGATGATCATCGTGTCGTGGTCGAACATCACGCCCTGGAAGCGGGCGTAGGGACACATGTAGGTGCAGACCTGCTCGCGCATCCAGCCCGCGTTCCCGTAGGTCGCGAACGCGTAGAACAGGATCCAGAACGATTCCCACGGCCCGAGGTCGGCGGTCACCACGCGCAGCGCGAGGTCGCGGATCGGCGTGAAGTAGCCGACGAACGTGTAGCCGGTCCACAGCGCGATCGCGATCCACGCGGTGTGCTTGACCGCCTTCTTGACGAATTTCTCGATCGAGGCGGGCTGCGCATCGAGACGCATGCGCGCGACGCGATCCCCTTCGATCCGGCGCTCGACCCACAGGAAGATCTCGGTGTAGACGGTCTGCGGGCAGGCGTAGCCGCACCACAGCCGCCCCGCCACCGCGGTGAACAGGACCAGCGCGAACGCCGACAGGATCAGCAGCACCGCGAGGTAGATCACGTCCTGCGGCCAGAACACCAGCCCGAAGATCGTGAACTGGCGCGCCGCGAGGTCGAACAGCACCGCCTGGCGGCCGTTCCACTGCAGCCACGGCAGGCCGTAGAACACGATCTGCGTCGCCCACACCATCGCCCAGCGCCAGCCCGCGAACCAGCCGTGGACCGCG
>JADLBN010000004.1 GCA_020847675.1 Burkholderiales bacterium
GCCGATGCGGAAGATGCGGCCATACGGGACGTCGACACACCACAGCGCTCCGTCGCCGTCGAACTGCGGCCCTTCGAGGAACGAGTGCAGCCGCTGTCCCGGCCGCGTGAGCCGGACCCAGTCGTTGGTTTCGCCGCGCCAATGCAGGGCCGCAGGCAGGCTCGCGTGCACCCGGGCGGCGAGGTGGAACGGTGGGTTCAACGACTCCTTTCGAAGTGCGGCGGGCGACACCGGTCCGGCCCCGCGGGCCGCAGCGCGCGTCCGGTCGCCCGTTCTACCCGCGGTTGCTTTGCCCGTCAACCAATGTTTTAATGGCAAAACGCTGCCGGCGACCCCGCCCCGTGACCCTCTCCCGCGAACCGCCCCGGTCGAAGCGTCCCGCGCGCTCCTCCCGCTCGCCCGACCGATGAAGAGTTCGGTGCTCCACCGCTCGCTCGCCGGCCATCCTCCCGAAGCGGTCCGCGGCGACGGATGCTGGCTCGTCGACCGCGACGGCAAGCGCTATCTCGACGCCTCGGGCGGCGCTGCGGTGTCGAGCCTCGGCCACTCGCACCCCGACGTCGTCGCCGCGGTCCGGCGCCAGGTCGCGACCCTGCCCTACGCGCACACGTCGTTCTTCACCCACGCGCCGGTCGAGGCGCTGGCCGCGAAACTCGTCGCCGCCGCGCCGCGCGGGTTCGGCGCCGGCCGCGCCGCCTTCGTGGGCAGCGGATCCGAAGCGATGGAGGTTGCGCTCAAGCTGGTGCGGCAGCATTTCGTCGAGCGCGGCGAGCCCGGACGCACGCATTTCATCGCGCGCCGCATGAGCTACCACGGCAACACGCTCGGCGCGCTCGCGGTCGGCGGCCACCTGCAGCGCCGCACGATGTACGCGCCGATGCTGATGGCAGCGACGCACATCGCGCCCTGCCACGCCTACCGGTTCCGGCTCCACGGCGAGAGCGAGGAAGCCTACGGACAGCGCGCCGCGGACGAGCTCGAAGCGGAGATCCTGCGTGTCGGCGCCTCTCGCGTCGCCGCCTTCGTCGCCGAACCGGTGGTCGGCGCGACGCTGGGTTGCGCGCCCGCGGTGCCCGGCTACTTCGCCCGCATCCGCGAGATCTGCGACCGCCACGGCGTGCTCTTCGTGGCCGACGAGGTGATGTGCGGGATGGGGCGCTGCGGCACGCTGTTCGCGATCGAGCACGACGGCGTCTGCCCGGATCTCATCACGCTGGGCAAGGGGCTGGGCGCCGGCTACGCGCCGATCGGTGCGACGCTCGCGAGCGAGCGGGTGGTCGCGCCGCTCGAGGCGGGATCCGGAGCGCTCGCCAACGGGCACACCTACATGAGCCACCCGGTCGCCTGCGCAGCGTCGCTCGCGGTGCTCGAGGTGATGGAGCGCGATCGGCTCGTCGAGCGCTCGCGCGACCAGGGACAGCGCCTGGGCGCCGCGCTCTTGGCACGCTTCGGCGCGCATCCCAACGTCGGCGACATCCGCGGACGCGGCCTCTTCCACGCGATCGAACTGGTCGCCGACCGTTCGACCAAGCGCCCGTTCGCGCGCTCGCGCCGCATCGCCGAGCGCCTCAAGGCCGCGGGACTCGCGCACGGCCTCGTCTGCTACCCGTCGAGCGGCGCCGCGGACGGCGAACTCGGCGACCACGTGTTGCTCGCGCCGTCCTATCTCATCACCGACGCGGAGATCGCCACCCTCGTCGAGCGGCTTGCTGCCGCGCTCGCCGACGCTCTCAAGGAGACGCCATGAACCGGACCATCCGCCTCATCGCCCCGATCACCGGTTTCGCCCTCGCGCTCGCCGTCGCGCCCTCGCCCGCGTCGGCCCAGGCCTGGCCGTCGAAGCCGATCCACATCGTCTCGCCGTTCTCGACCGGCAGCACCGTCGACCTGCACGCGCGCCTGATGGCAGGTCCCCTCTCCGAGATCCTCGGCCAGCCGGTCGTGGTCGAGAACAAGGCCGGGGCGGGAGGTGCGATCGGCCTCGATGCGGTCGCCAAGTCCGCGCCGGACGGCTACACGGTCGGCATCGGCACGACCGGACCGATGGCGATCAACCCGTTCCTGATCGGGTCGACCGTGCCCTACGATCCGGTGAAGAGCTTCGCGCCGATCGGCCAATACGGCATCGGACCCAACGTGATCGTGATCAACGCGGAGGTTCCGGCGAAGACTCTCGCGGAGCTGATCGCGCTCGCGAAGGCGAAGCCCGGCACGATCAGCTACGCCTCGTCCTCCGGCATCGGCAGCACCGCGCACCTCGCCGGCGAACTTCTGGGCTCGGTGGCCAACATCGACATCGTGCACATCCCGTACAAGGGCAACGCGGAAGGCGCCACGGCGCTGCTCGCCAACCAGGTCCAGATGGCCATCTCCGGGCTGCCACCGATCCAGGCGCACATCCAGTCGGGACGGCTGCGCGCGCTCGCGGTCACCGGTCCGTCGCGGATGGCGCAACTGCCCGACGTGCCGACGGTCAGGGAACTCGGCATGCCGGAGATCGACGTCACCGCGTGGTACGGGTTCATCGCGCCGGCGGGCACGCCGCCGGAAGTGGTCCAGAAGTTCGCCGACGCGCTCGCGAAGACGGTCGCGCGCGCCGAGGTGAAGGGACGCTTCCTCGCGAGCGGCACCGAGCCCTACGTGACCTCGCCGGCCCAGTTCGCCGAACTCATCGCCGCCGACGGCAAGCGATGGGCGGCCGTGATCAGGAAGGCGAACGTCCGGGCGCAGTAACGCCGCTCGTCCCCCGACCGGCCGGCCGATGCGGGCCGGTCGAGGTACCGCGGCGCTCCCTCACGCAGCGGCGAGGGCCTTCGGCCGGAAGCGGCGATAGAGCCGCGGGCCGACCAGCATCGCGATCGACAGCACCCAGAACCCGATCGAGATGCCGCTCTCGAACAGGACCGCGACGTCGCCATTGGAGATCGACAGCGCGCGGCGCAGGTTCTGCTCCATCATGTCGCCCAGCACGAAGGCGAGGATCAGCGGCGCCATCGGGAAGTCCATCTTGCGCAGCACGTAGCCGACGATGCCGATGGCGGTCATCAGCAGCAAATCGAAGGTCGTCGCGTGCACCGCGTAGACGCCGACGACGCTGACCGCCGCGATGCCCGGCACCAGCAGCCAGTTCGGCACGGCGAGCATCCGCGTGAAGATCCGGATCATCGGGATGTTCATCACCAGCAGGATCACGTTGGCGATGAACATCGACGCGATCAGCCCCCAGACCACCTTCGGCTGCTGGTCGAACAGCAGCGGGCCGGGGTTGATGTTGTAGAGCGTGAGCGCGCCCATCATCACCGCGGTCGTGCCCGAGCCGGGGACGCCCAGCGTCAGCATCGGCACGAACGCGCCGCCGGCGGCCGAGTTGTTCGCGGCCTCCGGCGCCGCGACCCCGCGGATGTCGCCCTTGCCGAACGTCCCCTCGGTGTCGGTGAGCTTCTTCTCGGTCATGTAGGTGACCGCGCTCGCGATCGTCGCACCCGCGCCGGGCAGCACGCCGATCACGAAACCGATCACCGACGAGCGGATCGTGCCCCACCAGGTCTCGGCCATCTCCTTCAGGTTGAACATCATGCGGCCGGTCGACTTGACCACCGTCTCGCCCGCGTGCGTCTGCTCGAGCATCAGGAGGATCTCGCTCACGCTGAACAGCCCGATGACGACGACGATGAACTGGATGCCGTCGGCGAGGTGCACGCTGTCGAAGGTGAAGCGGTAGACGCCGCTGTTCGCGTCGATGCCGACCGAGGCGAGCGCGAGGCCGATCAGCGTGGCCAGCGCGGTCTTGATCGGCCGGTCGCCGATCATCCCGGTCAGGCAGCAGAACGCGAAGACGATCAGCGCGAAGTACTCGGCCGGGCCGAACGCCAGCGCCCAGTTGGCGAGCAGCGGCGCGAACAGCACGATGCCGACCGTGGCGATGATGCTGCCGACGAACGAACTCCAGGCCGAGATCGAGAGCGCGACGCCGGCGAGGCCCTTTTTCGCCATCGGGTTGCCGTCGATCGCGGTCATGATCGCGCCGGCGTCGCCGGGCACGTTGATCAGGATCGACGAGATGCGCCCGCCGTACTCGCAGCCGATGTAGACGGCCGCGAGCAGGATCAGCGCGGTCTCGGGCGGGAGCTTCAGCGCGAACGCGAGCGGCAGCAGGATCGCGACGCCGTTGATCGGTCCGAGGCCGGGCAGCATGCCGACGACGGTGCCGATGAAACAGCCTATGGCCGCGACGGCGAGGTTCATCGGCGCGAGCGCGACGGCGAACCCCGAACCCAAGTGGGTGAGCGTGCTCATGCTCGCGTCCCTTTCAGCGGAAGGCCCAGAGCGTGCCGAGCGGCAGCACCACGTCGAGCAGCCGGTCGAACAGGATGTAGAGTCCGGGCCCGAGCAGCAGGCCGCCGACGAGGACGCGCTTCCAGGTCCCGTCGAACAGGAGTCCCAGCGCGAAGGTGAGGAGCGCGGTGGCGACCATGAAGCCCAGCGGCTCGAACACCAGCGCGTACCCGATCAGCGCCGCGAACATCAGCACGACCTTGCGAAGCAGCGCGCCCCCGGGCCACGGCGCCGGCGGACCGGGTTTCACCAGCAGCCAGGCACCGCAGGCGCCGATCAGGATCGCGAGCAGGATCGGGTACCGGGCCGGGCCGATCGGCTCGTACGAGAACGGCGCCTGGAACTGCGAGGCCAGCGCGCCCATCGCGATCGCGACGGCGAGCGTGACGGCACCGAGGATGCGGTCGCTCTTCATCGGAAGCCTCCGCGGAACGTCGGGGAAGCTCCGCGCGCCCCCCGGCACGCGGAGCGCGAGGCGCTACTTCACCAGCCCGAGTTCGGCGGCGATCTTGCGGTACTCCGGCACCGCCTTCTTCACGTAGGCGTCGAGGTCAGCACCGGTCTTCGCGAACGGGAACAGTTCGCGCTCCTCGCGGAGCTTCGCGAATTCCTTGGTCGCCAGCATCTTGTTGAACGCGTCGACCCAGTACTTGTAGTCGGCGTCGGAGACCTTGGGCCCCATGTAGTAGCCGCGGATGATCGGCCACGACACGTTGTAGCCCTGCTCCTTTGCAGTCGGGATGTTCGCGAGGAGCCCCGGCAGGCGCTCGTCGGCGAGCACGGCGAGCACGCGGATCTTGCCGGCCTGGAGCTGGCTCGCGGCTTCGGACGCGTCGCCCGAGACCACGTGGACGTGGCCGCCCAGGAGCGCGGTGAACGCCTCGCCGCCGCCCTCGAA
>JADLBN010000005.1 GCA_020847675.1 Burkholderiales bacterium
AGGCACAGGTGGCCGGTCTCCGCGAACGCGACCGCGTAATCCATCGTCTCGCGGTCGCGGATCTCGCCGATCAGGATCACGTCGGGCGCCTGCCGCAGCGAGTTCTTGAGCGCGATCTGCCAGCCGTCGGTGTCGACGCCGACCTCGCGCTGCGTGATGATGCAGTTCGAGTGCCCGTGCACGAACTCGATCGGGTCCTCGATCGTGATGATGTGCCCGAAGCTGTTCTCGTTGCGGTAGCCGAGCAGCGCCGCCATCGAGGTCGACTTGCCGCAGCCGGTCGCGCCGATGAACAGCATGATGCCGCGCTTGCTCATGATCACGTCCTTGAGCACCGGCGGCAGCCCGAGGTCCTCGAACTTCGGGATGTTGGTGTTGATCGTGCGAAGCACCATGCCCACGCGCGCCTGCTGCACGAACGCGTTGACCCGGAAGCGGCCCACGCCCGGCGGGCTGATCGCGAAGTTGCATTCCTTGGTCGACTCGAACTCGGCGGCCTGTTTGTCGTTCATCACGCTGCGCACCAGTTCGATCGTGTGCTGCGGCGTGAGCGTCGACTTCGACACCGGCGTGATCTTGCCGTCGACCTTGATCGCGGGCGGGAAGTCGGCCGTGATGAACAGGTCGGAGCCCTTCTGCTTGACCAGGAGGTCGAGCAGTTCGTGGATGAACTTGGTCGCGCGTTCTCGTTCCATCGTTGCTCTCCCCCGGTGAAAAGGAGGGTCAGACTCGACTTCTCGCCCCCGGTCGCCGGACCGGCGCGAGCGAGCGGAAGTCGAGTCTGACCCTCCTTTTCACGCCGTCAGCCCCCGAACAGGTCCTTGTTCACCGCGCGCGTGCGCGCCTCCGCGGCGGACACCTGGTTGCGCCGGACCATCTCGACCAGGCATTGGTCGAGCGTCTGCATCCCGATCGCCTGCGAGGTCTGGATCGCCGAGTACATCTGCGCGACCTTGTTCTCGCGGATCAGGTTGCGGATCGCCGGCGTGCCGATCATGATCTCGTGCGCCGCGACGCGCCCCTGACCGTCCTTGGTCTTGAGCAGCGTCTGCGAGATCACCGCGACGATCGACTCGGAAAGCATCGCGCGCACCATGTCCTTCTCCGCCGCCGGGAACACGTCGATGATGCGGTCCATCGTCTTGGCGGCCGAACTCGTGTGCAACGTGCCGAACACGAGGTGCCCGGTCTCCGCCGCGGTGAGCGCGAGCCGGATCGTCTCGAGGTCGCGCATCTCGCCGACCAGGATGTAGTCGGGGTCCTCGCGCAGCGCCGCGCGCAGCGCGTTCGAGAACGACAGCGTGTGCGGTCCGACCTCGCGCTGGTTGATCAGGCACTTCTTCGACTCGTGCAGGAACTCGATCGGATCCTCGATCGTCAGCACGTGGCCGTACTCGTTCTCGTTCACGTGGTTGACCATCGCCGCGAGCGTGGTCGACTTGCCCGAACCGGTCGGCCCGGTGACGAGGATCAGTCCGCGCGGGCGCGTCGTGAGGTCGGCGAAGATCTTCGGCGTGTTCAGCTCCTCGAGCGAGAGCACTTTCGAGGGGATGGTCCGGAACGCCGACGCGGCGCCGCGCTGCTGGTTGTACGCGTTGACCCGGAAGCGCGCGAGGTTGGGGACCGCGAAACTGAAGTCGCACTCCAGCGTTTCCTCGTACATCTTGCGCTGCGCGTCGCTCATGATGTCGTACACCATGGCGTGCACGTCGTCGTGCTCCATCGGCGGCAGGTTGATGCGCCGGATGTCGCCGTGGACGCGGATCATCGGCGGCAGGCCCGACGAGAGGTGCAGGTCGGACGCCTTGTTCTTGACCGCGAAGGCGAGGAGTTCGGTGATGTCCATGTTGGGGGTCCTATAATCCCCGGACCGCATCAAAACGTCGCGTCGGATCCCAGTCGGAGCCCGACCGGCCGGTCTGGCAGCGCGCAAGCACGAAATATGCCGTCCGGCGCAATGCCAACGTCATCGGATTATGGGCCTCGACGAGAACGCGTGGCAAGCCGCGATGCGGCGCATCGCCCGGGCCGCCGAAGCGGCGGGGCGCGACCCCGGCTCGGTGCGGCTGTGCGCGGTGTCCAAGACCAGGACCGCGGACGAGGTGCGCGCGGCCCGGGGTCTCGGGCAGACCCGCTTCGGCGAGAACTACGTGCAGGAAGCCGCCGCCAAGCGCGACGAACTCGCGGACCTCGCCGACCTCGAGTGGCGGCTGATCGGCCCGCTGCAGGGCAACAAGGCGGTCCACGCCGCCGGGGTGTTCGACGCGGTCGAGTCGATCGACCGGGCGAAGATCGCCGAGCGCCTGTCCTCGGCGCGGCCGGCGGGGCGCAGGCCGATGGAGGCGCTGGTTCAGGTCAACATCAGCGGCGAGACTTCGAAGAGCGGTGTCGAACCGGGCGAGGCGCTCCCGCTTGCGCGCCTCGTGGCGTCGCTGCCCGGGCTCGCGTTCGCCGGCTTCATGGGCATCGCCGAGCCGACGCCGGACCTTGCGACGCAGCGCGTGCAGTTCGCCCGGCTGCGTCGCTGCCGAGACGAGGCGCGCGACGCGGGTCTCGACGCGCACGTGTTGTCGATGGGCATGACCGCCGACCTCGAGGCGGCGATCCTCGAAGGATCGACGCAGGTGCGGCTGGGCACGGCGCTCTTCGGGGAACGCCCGCCCCGCCCGGGGCGATGAAGGCTCCGTTCCCCGCCGGCGTCCGGTCCGTTTTCCGCGGAGACCGGTGCGTGGCCGCGTCGAAGCGTTCCCGCGCGGTCTGATACGCTCGGCGCTTCCCGACCCGCATCCTGAACATGTCGATCCTCTTCATCGGCGGCGGCAACATGGCCTCCGCCATTGCCGGTGGCCTCGTCGCGCGCGGCCGCCCCGCGCGGGAGATCGCGATCGTCGACCCGGTCGAGGCGCAGCGCGCGAAGGTCGAACGCGCGCTGCCCGGCGTGCGCACGTTCGCGACGCCCTCGCGCGAGGCGGCGGCCGGAGCGAAGGTCGTCGTGCTCGCGGTCAAGCCGCAGCAGATGCGCGAAGCCTGCGCCGCGCTCGCCCCCCACGTCGCGCAGGTTCCGGTCGTGCTCTCGATCGCGGCCGGTTCGCGCAGCACCGACCTCTCGCGCTGGCTCGGAGGCTATGCGCGCATCGTGCGGGCGATGCCCAACACGCCGGCGCTCGTCGGCGCGGGGATCAGCGGCATCTGGTCGGCGCCGTCGGTCGCGCCGGCGGATCGCGCGGCGGCGAAGGCGATCCTCGAAGCCTGCGGCGAGGTGGTCGAGGTCGAACGCGAGGACGCGCTCGACGCGGTCACCGGCATCTCGTCGTCGGGGCCGGCGTACGTGTTCTATTTTCTGGAGGCGCTGGAGGCGGCCGCGCGCGTGCAGGGCTTCGACGCGGCGGTTGCGCGCAGGCTCGCGTACGCGACGTTCGCCGGTGCGGTGACACTCGCGCAGTCGAGGCCCGAGGATCCGGCGACGCTTCGCGCGCAGGTCACGTCGAAGGGCGGGACGACCGAGCGCGGCATCGCAGCGCTCGAAGCCGGGCAGGTGCGCGCCGCGATCGAGGCTGCCGTCGACGCCGCGACGAAGCGCGCCGCCGAGATGGGCGCGATCCTCGGGCGCGACGACTGACGGGGGGGCGATGGCGGGACAGGCGCTCGGGTTCGTGCTCGAAGTGTTCTTCGGGCTCTTCATCTACGGCTTCCTGCTGCGCTTCCTGATGCAGGCGATGCGCGCGCCGTTCCGCAACCCGGCGGGACAGGCGATCGTCGCGCTGACCGACTGGGCGGTGAAGCCGCTGCGGCGCGTGATCCCCGGCGCCGGCGGCTACGACTGGGCCTCGCTCCTCGCCGCCTACGCGATGCAGGTGGTGCAGTTCCTCGCGATGTTCGCGATCTTCGGCAGCGGGTTCGCGTCGATCACCGGCGGCGCCGTGCTGTTCGTGCTCGCGTCCGCCGCGATCGCGCTCGTGAAGGCCGCCATCTGGGTGCTGATCGTCGTCGTCATCGTGCAGGCGATCCTGTCGTGGGTCGCGCCGGACGGCCCGCTTGCGGGGGTGCTCAACGCGATGACCTTCCCGTTCCTGCGCCCGCTGCGCCGCGTGATCCCGCCGATCGGCGGCACGCTCGACCTCTCGCCGCTGGTCCTCATCGTGATCCTGAACCTGGTCCTGATGGTCCCGGTGCGCTGGCTCGAGCAGTCGGCGTCGATGCTGATGCGCTGACGATGGCCCCCTCTTGGCTGCGCGAAGAGGCGGGCTCCGTCGTGCTCACGCTGCACGTCCAGCCGCGGGCGGCGCGCGCCGGGGCGGCCGGAACGCACGGCGACGCGCTCAAGCTGCGGCTCGCAGCGCCGCCGGCCGACGGCAGGGCGAACGCGGAACTCGTCCGCTTCCTCGCGG
>JADLBN010000006.1 GCA_020847675.1 Burkholderiales bacterium
CGCCTGAAAGCGGTGTTGAAGCAGCTCGCCGAGAATCCCAAGTCGATTCTGTTCATCGACGAGATCCACACGATCATCGGCGCCGGCGCGGCGTCGGGCGGGACGCTCGACGCGTCGAACCTCCTGAAGCCGGCGCTGTCGCAGGGCACGCTCAAGTGCATCGGCGCGACGACCTACACCGAGTTCCGCCAGATCTTCGAGAAGGACCACGCGCTGTCGCGGCGCTTCCAGAAGATCGACGTGCCGGAGCCGACGGTCGCCGAGACGATCGAGATCCTGAAGGGCCTCAAGAGCCGCTTCGAGCAGCACCACGGCATCAAGTACTCGCCGGCCGCCATCACCAGCGCCGCCGAACTCGCCGCACGCTACATCAACGACAGGCACCTGCCGGACAAGGCGATCGACGTGATCGACGAGGCGGGCGCCGCGCAGAAGATCCTGCCGAAGTCGAAGCAGAAGAAGGTGATCGGCAAGCCCGAGGTCGAGGACATCGTCGCGAAGATCGCGCGCATCCCGCCGAAGAACGTGTCGTCCGACGACCGCAGCGCGCTGCGCACCCTCGACCGCGACCTGAAGAACGTGGTGTTCGGCCAGGACCCGGCGATCGACGCGCTGGTCGCGGCGATCCGCATGGCGCGATCGGGCCTGGGCAACCCGACCAAGCCGATCGGAAACTTCCTGTTCTCGGGGCCGACCGGCGTGGGCAAGACCGAGGTCGCGAAGCAGCTCGCCTACTGCCTCGGCGTCGAACTGATCCGCTTCGACATGTCCGAGTACATGGAGCGCCACGCCGTCTCGCGCCTGATCGGCGCGCCTCCCGGCTACGTCGGCTTCGACCAGGGCGGCCAGCTCACCGAGGCGGTCACCAAGCACCCGTACAGCGTGCTGCTGCTCGACGAGATCGAGAAGGCGCACCCGGACATCTACAGCGTGCTGCTGCAGGTGATGGACCACGGCACGCTGACCGACAACAACGGCCGCAAGGCCGACTTCCGCAACGTCACGATCATCATGACGACCAACGCGGGGGCGGCCGAGCTCGCGAAGGGCACGATCGGTTTCACCGGCGCGGTCGAGGCCGGCGACGAGATGGCCGAGATCAAGCGGCTGTTCACGCCGGAATTCCGCAACCGGCTCGACGCGACTATCTCGTTCCGATCCCTCGACAACGAGGTGATCCTGCGCGTCGTCGACAAGTTCCTGCTCGAGCTCGAGCAGCAGCTCATCGAGAAGAAGGTCGAGCCGACCTTCACGGCCGCGCTCAAGGAACACCTCGCGAAGAAGGGCTTCGACCCGAAGATGGGCGCGCGCCCGATGGCGCGGCTGATCCAGGACCTGATCCGCAAGGCGCTCGCCGACGAACTCCTGTTCGGCCGGCTCGCGAACGGCGGCAAGGTCACGGTCGATCTCGACGAGCACGAGAAGGTGAAGCTCGTGTTCGAGGAGAACGCGCAGGCTCCCGCCGCCGAGGCCGAGCCGGCCTGATGGTGTTTTTGATTTGAGGGCGCCCGAAGCCTTCCGGCCGGGCGCCCTGGAAGAATCACGCCGCTGACTGCCTTGCGAGAAGCGAGTCAGGGGAAGATCGCGGGCGAAGCCCGACGATCTTCTGGCGAACGAAAACTCGCGCCGTGCCAGCGGCGACGCTCGTGACGTGCGCGTGATGCCTTGGCCGCGGGCGTGCGACACGCTGCGCCCCGGATGGTACCTTCGCGCTCCGGCGAACGAAAACTCGCGCCGTGCCAGCGGCGACGCTCATGACGCGCGCGTGATGCCTCGGCCCGGGGGTGCGTGACTCGTTGCGCCGCACTCCGGAACGAGACGTCGCGCCGCCAGTCCCGATAACGAAACGACTGCCGCAGGTACGTCGCGGCGCACGGCGCTCGGGTACTCGTATGCGGGGAAATCGACGGGCTTTGCCCGCGATTTCCCCCATTTCAGCATCTACGGCAGGCAGTCAGCCTGGTGATTTTTCCAGGGCGCCCGGCCGGAAGGCTTCGGGCGCCCTCTGAACTGTCTACTTTCAACCCAAGCTATCCGCCCAGATGTTCTTCGCCCACGCGTTGGCCGCGCGGCCGATGAACGGGCTCATCGCCGGCGGAACGCCGCCGGATCCCGGCACGGCGACCATCGTCTTCTTCGCCACGTCGTAGTGGTGCACCGACACCACGTGGATCGCCTGCTCGTCGGTGATGTAGCTGAAGCAGGCATTCATCAGCATCGGAGCGGGGTTGACCGGCGCGCCGGCGAGCAGGTTGAGGATCGCCGAGGCGGCGACCTTCGCGTGGTTGTTCGCCATGTGACCGGACTTCGGCATGCCCGGCGCGCTCAGCGTCGAATCGCCCAGCACGTGGATGCCCTTGCCCCGGATCGACTCGTACGAGAGGAAGTCGACCTCGCACCAGCGGTTGTTCGCCGTGATGACGCCCGCAGTGCGGGCGATGGCGCCGGCGTTCTGCGGCGGGATGACGTTGATGACGTTCGCGCGGAGGTCGTCGCCCACCTCGAACTTGAGCGTGCGCGTCGCGAGATCGACGTCCGCGAGCGTGTGGTTCGGCCGGTACTCGACGATGCCGCGGTACTCCTCGGCCCACGCGCGCTTGAAGAGGCCGGCCTTCGACGTGACGTCCGGGTTGGCGTCGACGATCAGCACCTTCGAGCGCGGCTTGTGGCGCTTGAAGTAGAAGGCGATCTGGCAGGCACGCTCGTAGGGGCCGGGCGGGCAGCGGTAGGGCGCGAGCGGGATCGAGATCGCGCAGACGCCGCCGTCCGGCATCGCCTCGAGCTGGCGGCGCAGGAGCACCGTCTGCGGCCCGGCCTGCCAGGCGTGCGGCGCGATCTCGATCGCGCGCGCCGGATCGGCCCGATAGGACGGGATCGCGGAGAACTGGAGATCGATGCCAGGCGACAGCACCAGCCGGTCGTAGGCGAACGTCTTTCCGCCGGCGGTCGTCACGACGCGCTTGTCGGCGTCGACGCCGGTGACGGTGTCGCGCACGACGTTCACGCCCCAGCGCTTGCCGAGGGCTTCGTAGCTCACGGTGACGTCGGCGATCGTCCTCGACCCGCCGAGCACGAGATTCGAGATCGGGCAGGAGACGAAGTTCTCGCGCGGCTCGATCATCGTGACCTCGACCTTGCCGCCGCCCCACATGCGCAGGTATTTCGACACCGTCGCGCCGCCGTACCCGCCGCCCACCACCACCACCTTGCCGCCGGTCCCGCCGCCCGTCGTCGCACAGCCGGGCAGCACGCCCGCGCCAGCCACCGCTGCGGCGGCGCGCAGGAAATCGCGTCGTTGCATCGTCATGGCCGTCTCCTCACTTTGCCGGTTGCGCGGCGAACCAGGCCGCCATTGCGTCGATCTGCTCGTCGGTGAAGCCCTTCGCGAGCTGCTGCATCACCGTGCTCGGGCGGTTGCCCGCCTTGTACTCGCGCATCTTGCGAGCCGTCTCCGCCTTCGGGACGCCGGCCAGCGAGTCGGTTCCGCCTGAACTCACTCCGTTGGTTCCGTGGCAGTTCGCGCAGGTCGCGGCCATGTCGCGCGCCTGGGCCGTGGTGGGTGCCTGCGCAAACGCAGGCGCGACCGCGATGGCGAAGATGCCGATCGCCGAAATGGTTCGCATTGCCGTCTCCTCCCGTGGACATTCGCGCCGATCGACGCGATCTCGCTCTCTGCTGACTGCCCTGACAGCATAATCGCTGGCGTGGACAACGCAAAGGGTTCCGTGCGATGAAGCGGTTTCGATCGAACGCGCATACGCGACACGGCCTGCGGTGAGCGCGAAGAGTGGTCAGACCAGCGAGGAATGCTGCGTCGCGGAGGGCGCGGGTGATGCGCGCCCGCCCGACGCGTCGCTCTCGTTCCTCGGAGCCGCCGGCGAGGTCACGGGCAGCGCGTTCCTCGTCCAGCTTCCGAAGGCGCGCTTCCTCGTCGACTGCGGAATGTTCCAGGGCCGCGCGAGCGGCGAGAAGAACGCCGCCGCCCTCGACCTCGACGCGCGCCGCCTCGACGCGGTGGTCCTCACGCACGCCCACATCGACCACTCGGGGCTCCTGCCGCTCATCGCCCGAAGGGGCTTCCGCGGCGCGATCCACGCGACGCCGGCGACGGCCGACCTCCTCGAAGTCATGCTGCCCGACGCGGCCCACATCCAGGAGTGGAGCGCGACGAAGCGCGAGGGGCGCGAGTCGCGTACGCCGGGCCCGCGGGCCGCGCGCGGGCCCCGCCGAATCCGTGACGAGGACGAGGATGGCGCGCCGCTCTACACGCTCGCCGACGCGCAGGCCGCGCTCAAGCGCGTGAAGCGGCTCGACTACGGCGTGACGCGCGAGATCGCGCCCGGCGCAACCGTCACGTTCCGCAACGCCGGCCACATCCTGGGCTCGGCGATCGCCGTCGTCGACGTGACGCCCGGGGCGCAGTCGCGGCGGCTCGTGTTCTCGGGCGATCTCGGCGGGCCGGGCCGGCCGATGCTTCCGGACCCCGAGCAGGTCGAGCGCTCCGACCTCCTCGTCGTCGAGTCGACCTACGGCAACCGGCTGCACCGGTCGCTCGAGTCGACGTACGACGAGATCGCGGCGCTGCTCTCGGCGACGCTGCCGCGCGGCAACGTCGTCGTGCCGGCGTTCGCGGTCGGGCGCACGCAGGAGATCCTGCACGTGCTCGCGGACCTCTCCCGCGCCGGCCGCGTCCCTCCGCTCACCGTCATCGTCGATTCGCCGCTCGCGCGCGCCGCAACGGAAGTCACCGCGCGCCACGCGGCCTCGCTCGAACGCGAGACGCGCGAACTGGCGGCGTGGCAGGCGTCGCACCCGGAGAGGATGCGCGTCGCGTTCACCGAGACCCCGGCCGACTCGATGCGCATCAACGGGATCGCGAGCGGCCTGGTGATCGTCGCCGCGAGCGGCATGGCCGACGCCGGCCGCGTCCGGCACCACCTGCGGCACAACCTTCCGCGCGCGGAGTGCGCCGTGATGTTCACCGGCTTCCAGGCGCAGGGGACGCTCGGGCGCGCGCTCGTCGACGGCGCGAAGGAGGTGACGCTGTTCCACGAGCGTATCGCCGTTCGCGCCTCGATGCACACGATCGGCGGCCTGTCCGCGCACGCCGACCAGGCGGGCCTCCTTGAGTGGCTGCGCGGATTCCGCCATCCGCCGTCGCGGACCTTCGTGGTTCACGGAGAGCGCGAGGTCTCGCACGCGTTCGCCGAGGCGATCCGCGCGCAACTCGCTTGGGGCTCGGTCGAGGTTCCCGAGCGAGGCCTGCAGGTGCCGATCATCGCCGGGTGAGAGCGGTCAGCCGAAAATCAATGCCGGATCGTGGAAAAGCAGGTTCACTCCCCGGGTTGACACGAGTGTATTGCTAACATATTGAAATTTCACGACAATGTTGCAAGGCGGTGTCTGGAAGTTGAGAAAAATCGCGCCGCAGCATATGCGCCGCAGCATCCGTAGCGCATGGGAGAGTTCAGGTCATTCCGCATCATGGAAATGCATTCTTGAGCATTGAATACAAGGCGGAATTTTCTTTCTGCGCCGCAGAAAAACCGCTTGCCAACGCCGCCGAACCTGCGCTAGCGTAGGAGCGTCACGAGCGTTTCCGCCAGCACCAAGGTGGCAGCGGCAAGCAGGGCCTGGCCACGAGTTCATCCTCCCAAGCCCGCCGACGCCGAAGGGCGATCCCCGACGGCGCGTGGCGTGACCCGCGCGACGCCTGGGGCGTCGCGCGGAGTCCCCGCGGGGCGGCAGTGCGTCGGGCGAAAGCCCTCGCGTGCCGCCGAAACGACCTTCGCCCGCCCGAGTGGACGAGGTCCGACGACACGACGGGAGAACTTGCGATGAACTACGATCTGGAAGCGGCGCGACTCAAAAAGGACTGGGCGGAGAACTCGCGCTGGAAGGGCATCCGCCGCGGCTACACGGCCGAGGACGTGGTGCGGCTGCGCGGCTCGGTGCACATCGAGCACACGCTCGCGCGGCGCGGGTCCGAGAAGCTGTGGAAGCTCATCCACGACGAGCCCTACGTCAACACGCTGGGCGCCCTCACCGGCAACCAGGCGCTGCAGCAGGTCAAGGCCGGGCTGAAGGCGATCTACCTGTCGGGCTGGCAGGTCGCGGCCGACGCGAACATCAGCGGCGAGATGTACCCGGACCAGTCGCTCTATCCGGTCAACTCGGTGCCGCACGTGGTCAAGCGCATCAACAACACGTTCCAGCGCGCCGACCAGATCCAGCACGCCGAGGGCAAGGGCGACATCGACTTCTTCGCGCCGATCGTCGCCGACGCGGAAGCCGGATTCGGCGGCGTGCTCAACGCCTTCGAGCTGATGAAGTCGATGATCGAGGCGGGCGCCGCCGGCGTCCACTTCGAGGACCAGCTCGCCTCGGTCAAGAAGTGCGGTCACATGGGCGGCAAGGTGCTGGTGCCGACGCGCGAGGCGGTCGAGAAGCTCATCTCGGCGCGGCTCGCCGCCGACTGCCTGGGCGTGCCGACGATCCTGCTCGCGCGCACCGACGCGGAAGCCGCCGACCTGGTCACCACCGACGTCGACGAGAACGACAAGCCGTTCCTGACCGGCGAGCGCACGGTCGAGGGCTTCTACCGCACGAACAAGGGGCTCGACCAGGCGGTGTCGCGCGGCCTCGCCTACGCGCCCTATGCGGATCTCATCTGGTGCGAGACCGGCAAGCCCGACCTCGAATTCGCGAAGGCGTTCGCCGAGGCGATCCAGGCGAAGTTCCCGGGCAAGCTCCTCGCGTACAACTGCTCGCCGTCGTTCAACTGGAAGAAGAACCTCGACGACGC
>JADLBN010000007.1 GCA_020847675.1 Burkholderiales bacterium
CGGCGAGCACGGCGAGCACGCGGATCTTGCCGGCCTGGAGCTGGCTCGCGGCTTCGGACGCGTCGCCCGAGACCACGTGGACGTGGCCGCCCAGGAGCGCGGTGAACGCCTCGCCGCCGCCCTCGAATGCGACGAAGCGGAAGGTCTTCGGATCGACGCCCGCCGCCTTCGCGACCAGCGCCGCCTTGGTCCAGTCCTGGCTCCCGACGGTGCCGCCCGCGCCGAACACCACTTTGGTCGGGTCCTGCTTCAGCGCGACCATCAGGTCCTTCAAGGTCTTGAACGGCGAGTCCGCGCGCACCGCGACCATGCCGTAGTCGGTGCCGACCGCGGCGAGCCAGCGCACGTCGTTCTCGTTGTACTTGCCGAACTTGCCGAGCGCGAGATTGAGAAGCGATCCGCCCGAGAACGCCACGATCGCGTTGCCGTCGGACGGCCGCTGCGCGACGACCGCGTTGTAGGCGACCGCGCCGATGCCACCCGGCATGTAGGTGACGCGCATCGGCTCGCTGATGGTCTTCGTGTCCTGCAGGCCGCTCTGCGCGAGCTTGCAGGTCAGGTCGAACCCGCCGCCGGGCTTGGCCGGCGCGATGCACTCGGGACGATCGGTCGCGGCTGAAGCGAGTTGCACGGACGCGCCGAAGACCAGCGCCGTGCAAAGTTGCGCGAGGGTGCGAAGTTTCATGGACTTCCTCCAGTTGGACGATGCGCCGGCGGGGCCCGCCTTCCGGCCGGTCTCGGGACCATTATAGGGAGGGACGCCGCCTTGCGACATCCGGGGGTTCCCGAGCGATGATACCCACGTCTTCCGCCTGCCCACGGACACCCGCCCCCGGGGGGACCGGGCCCGGTCGCGCACGACGCGGGTTGCGCGTTCTGCGCGCGGGGGCCGATGGCGACGACCTTCGGGACAGCGGAGTGCGCGTGGAGGGAACAGCCCGCAGGTAGCCGTCGCGCCGACCACGACGCCTTCAGGGTCTGCGACTTGCCGATCCGAAGCCGAGGGGCGCCGGCGCGAGCGCCACGATCCGCTGCAGCAGCGCCTGCGGATCGACGGGTCCGTCTTCCAGCTCCAGCGGATCGACGCGCCCGCGGAACTGCCGCTCGATGCGCACCCAGTCCTCGCGCGGGAGCGCGCGGCGGGCGATGGGCATCAGCACCGACTCCTCGATGTCGAGGTGCTGGCGGTAGGCCTCGATGAACGTGCGCGCTGCCGTCAGGAAGGCCTGAACGTCGGTGCCAGCACCGTGCTCCGCACGGAGGAGTTTCTGCTGCAGCGCTTCGAGCGCCTGGTCGCCCGCGACGTGCTGGCGCTCGAGGCGGCCGATCACGTCGTTCGCTTCCGCGGTGCGCGCACGGATCGCGGGAAACAGGAACTCCTCCTCCTTCGGGTGGTGATGACGCTCGGGGAAGATGTCGAAGTAGTGCAGGATCGCGTGGAGCGTCGGGACTTCGAGCGGGCCGCCTTCGTCGGCGCTGCGCCGGACGATCAGCGACAGCGTGTCGAGCGCGGCGACGATCGAGCGGTGCTCCCGGTACAGGCTTTCGAGGAGCGTCGTGTCAGCGGGACCCTTCGCGTCTGCCGCCTCCGGTGCGATCGCAGCCACCGCGGGCGGGCGCCGTTCCTCGCCCGGCCCGTCCACGGCGAGGTAGCGCTGCAGCACCGACGCGTTCGCGCGGAGTTCTTCGGTCGTGCCGGTCCACGCCACCTGCCCCTTCTCGACCACGGTGTGCCGGTCGGCGATCCCGAGCAGCGGCACGATGTTCTTGTCGACCACGAGGATCGCCGTGCCCTCCGACTTGATCTGCGCCAGCGCGTTCCAGATCTGCTGTCGGATCAGCGGCGCGAGGCCCTCGGTGGCTTCGTCGAGGATCAGCAGCGCCGGGTTGGTCATCAGCGCGCGGCCGATCGCGAGCATCTGCTGCTCGCCACCGGAGAGCTGGTTGCCGAAGTGGCTGCCGCGCTCGGCGAGCCGCGGAAAGAGCGCGTGCACGCGCGCGAGCGTCCACGGCGTGCGGACACCCGTCCGAGACGCGGCCGTCGCCACCAGGTTCTCGCGGACGGTGAGGTTGGGAAACACCTGCCGGCCCTCGGGAACGAGTCCGATGCCGAGCCGCGCGATCGCGTGCGGAGCGCGCGCCTGCACCGGCGTCCCGCGCCAGCGGATCTCGCCGCGGGTGGGCCGGATCAAGCCCATCAGCGCCTTGATCGTGGTCGACTTGCCCATGCCGTTGCGGCCGAGCAGCGACGTGCAGCCTCCCGCGTGCACCGTGAGCGACATGCCGAACAGCACCTGGCTCCTGCCGTAGCCGGCGTCGACACCCGCCACGTCGAGCAGCGGCGTCGACGCGCTCACGCGGCGATCTCCTCGTCGCCGAGGTAGGCCTCGCGCACGACGCTGCTCCGCCTCACCTCGTCGGGGCTGCCGCGGAATACCACCTTGCCGTAGACCAGCACGCTGCAGGTATCGGCGAGCGCGAACACCGCGTGCATGTCGTGCTCGACCAGGAGGATCGCGTAGCGGTGGCGGATCCGCTGCAGCACCTCGATCAGCTCGCGCGTCTCGGCCGGACCGAGGCCGGCCATCGGCTCGTCGAGGAGCAGCACGCGGGGCTCGATCGCGAGCGTCATCGCGAGTTCGAGCTGGCGCTGCGCCCCGTAGGCGAGCAGGCCCGCGCTCCGGTGACGATGCGCGAGCAACCCCGCGAGTTCGAGGCACTGTTCCGCCGGCGCGACCAATGCGCGTTGCGCGGTCACCGGTGTCCAGCCGCGGAAGTTGTGGCCGCGCACCGACTGCGTGGCGAGCAGCACGTTCTCGAGCGCCGTGAACTCGGGGATGATCGAAGTCACCTGGTAGGAGCGGCCGAGTCCGGCTCGCGCGCGCGCGTGCACCGGCCACGCCGTGATGTCGCGCCCGTCGAGTTCGACCCGGCCTTCGTCGCTCGCGACCTCGCCGGCGATCTGGTTGATCAGCGTGGTCTTGCCCGCGCCGTTGGGCCCGATGACGGCGTGGACCTCGCCCGCCTCCAGCGCGAGATCGACGCGATCGGTCACGAGCAGCCCGCCGTAGCGCTTGACGAGCCCGCTGACGGCGAGGAGCGGCGCAGCCATCAGCGCCTCGCCTCGTTCGTCACGCCGCCGGGCAACAGGCTCCACAGGCCGTTGCGCAGCAGCACCACCATCAGCACGATGAGCGGTCCGAGGATCGCCATCCAGTGCTCGGTCAGCGCCTTGAGTCCTTCCTCCAGGACCAGGAGCCCTACCGCGCCCGCCACGGGCCCCACCACGGTGCCCGCGCCGCCCAGCACCACCATCACGATGAGTTCGCCCGACACCGTCCACGCGAGGTAGGCGGGCGAGACGAAGCCGGTGAGGTTGGCGAGGAAGAACCCGGCCAGCGCGCACAGGAGCGCGGAGAGCACGTAGGCCGCGAGCCGGTAGGGCAGCGGCGCGGTGCCGAGCGCGCGCACCCGGCGTTCGTTGACCCGCGTGGCGCGCAGCACCAACCCGAAGCGCGAGCCGACCAGCCGGTGCGTGCCGGCCAGCGCGGCGGCAAGCGTGGCGAGCAGCGCGAAGTAGAGCGCGGTGCGGTTGCCGGTGAACGGCCCGAAGCTGCTCGGCTGCGGGAGCGACATCCCCTCGTCGCCGCCCCAGGCCTTGAGGCTCACGAACAGGAAGTAGAAGAGCTGCGCGAAAGCCAGCGTGATCATGATGAACGCGATGCCGCGCGTTCTGAGCGAGATCGTGCCGACCACCGCGGCCACGACGCCGACCACGATGACGAGAATCGCGAGTTGCAGCCAGCCGTTGGTGACGCCGCTCGCGCCGAGGAGCAGTACCGCGTAGGCGCCCAGCCCGAGGTACATGGCGTGGCCGAAGCTGACCATGCCGCCGAAGCCGAGCGCGAGGTTCAACCCCACCGCCGCCAGCGCGTAGACCAGGATGCGGCTCGCGAGCGCGACCAGGTAGGTGTCTCCGGTCAGCGCGGCGTAGATCGGCACCGCCACGCCGACCGCCATCAGCGCCGCAGTCGCGCCCGCGCGCCAGCGCGACGCTCCGGGTCCGGCTTCGCGCGCCGCGGACGGGTTCGGGGCCGTGCCGCTCACGAGTGCCTCACCGGGAACAGCCCGTCGGGCTTGAACGCGAGCACGGCAGCCATCAGCAGGTAGACACCTACCGACGCGAGCGCGGGTCCCGCCGCCGAGGCCAGCGACGGAGAGAGCACCAGATGCAGGAGGCCCGGCAGCACGCCGCGGCCAAGCGTGTCGACGATCCCGACGATCAGCGCGCCGAAGAGCGCCCCGCGGATCGAGCCGATGCCTCCGACCACGATCACCACCAGCGTGAGGATCAGCACCGGCTCGCCCATGCCCGGCTGGATCGACAGGATCGGGCCGACCATGGCGCCGGCGAAGCCCGCCAGTGCCGCGCCCAGCGCGAAGACGAGGCGCGCGAGCCAGCCCACGTTCACGCCCAGCGCCGACACCATGTCGCGGTTGCTCGCCCCGGCCCGGATCAGCATGCCGAGCCGCGTGCGCTCGATCAGCAAGTGCAGCCCGACCGCCACGAGCAATCCGGCCACGATGATGGCGCCCCGATAGGCCGGATAGTTGAAGCCGGCGATCACCACCGGCTGCGAGAGCGCGGCGGGCGCGTCCATGTACAGCGGCGCGCTGCCGAAAAGCATGCGCATCGCCTCGTTCGCGAACAGCACCACGCCGAAGGTCGCGAGCACCTGGTCGAGGTGGTCGCGGCGATGCAGCGCCGCGAAGCCGAGCCGGTCGAGAACGATCCCGAGCACGAACACGCCGACCACCGCCGCGACCAGCGCCAGCGCGAACGACCCGGTGCGCCCATAGGTGAGCGCCGCCACGTAGGCGCCCACCATGTACAGCGAGCCGTGCGCCAGGTTGACGAAGTTCATGATGCCGAACACCAGCGTGAGTCCTGCCGCCATCAGGAACAGGAGCAGTCCGAACTGCACGCCGTTCAGGACCTGCGTGAGGAGGAACGCGGGACTCATGAGCCTGCCGCGGCGGTCGTGCGAAGCGCGCGCGCGCGGCCCGGCCGTCCGCCGTTCGACGACCGCGCGACGGGACAGCCGGTCCGGTTCATGCGGCCCGGTCGCCGAGGATGCGGGATTCCCGGCTTTCGCGCGCCGAAGGTGCGGCGTCCGGCGGACACCGCACCCGGGCAGGCGTCACTTGAGCGGGCACTCGCCCACGTAGGCGTCGCGGAGCGCCGGCAGCGGCGTCGCGATCGTCTTGAGCGACACTCGGCCCTGCGCGTCCTTCGCCACCTCGAACACGTGCTGGTCCTGGATCGGGAAGCCGTTGGTGTTGAACTTGAAGCCGCCGACCACGGCGTTGAAGCCGGCCGAGCGCATCGCGGCGCGCGTGGCCGCCTTGTCGGCGGTGGAGCCGCCGGTCTTCGCGAGCGCGCTGTTGATCGCGAGCGCAGCGTTGTACCCCTGCGCCGCGTACTGCGACGGGATGCGCTTGTGCTTCTGCTCGAACGCCGCGACGAACGCCTTGTTGGCGGCGTTGGGAAGATCCGGTCCCCAGGCCGCGCCCGCCAGCACGCCGAGCGCGGTGTCCTTCAACGCAGGCAGCGTCGTCCCGTCGACCGTGCTGACCGTGAGCACCGGCAGCTTGTGCAGGAGGCCCGCCTGGTTCATCTGCTTGACGAAGTTCACGCCCATGCCGCCGGGGAAGAACGCGAAGATCGCGTCGGGCTGCGCGGCCTGGATCTGGGCGATCTCGGCCGAGAAGTCGGGCTGGTTCAACTGCGCGTAGACCTCCGCGACGACGGTGCCGCCCTTGAAGAAGCGCTTGAAGCCCGCCACCTGGTCGCGCCCGGACTGGTAGTTGGGCGCGAGCAGCATCATCTTCGCGTACTTGCGGTCGGTCGCGTACTGGCCCAGCACCTCGGCCTGGTTGTCGTTCTGGAACGAGGTGAAGAAGAAGTTCGCGCTGCACTGCTTGCCGGCGAGCGGCGCCGGGCCGGCGTTGGAACCGACGAACAGCACGCCCGACTCCGCGAGCGGCTTCGCCACCGCCATCATCACGTTCGAGAACGTGACGCCGGTCACCAGGTCGACCTTGTCCTTCTCGAGGAGCTTCTGCACCAGTTGCACACCGAGGTCGGGCTTCAGCTGGTCGTCCTCCTTGACCACCTGGACCGCGGTGCCGCCGAGCTTGCCGCCGTTCTGCTCGACCGCGAGCATGAAGCCGTCGTACTGGTCCTGGCCGAGCGCGGCGGCCGGGCCCGAGAAGGTGCCGAGGAAGCCGATCTTGACGTCGGCCTGGGCCGCGGCCGGGAGCGCGGCGAGGGCCGCGATCGCGATCGCACGAGGGATGCGGATGTTCATGGCTCGATATCTCCGTGGAGGGACAGGAACGGACAGCGGTTGGACGGCGACGGGAAGCTCAGGCGCTCGCCTGCCGCAGCGCGTGCCACGCGGCATAGTCGCGCCCCGGGTGCACGGTGCCGCATTGCTTGCAGGTGCGCTCGGCGTCGGTGGTGGCGTAGAACTTGTCGTACACCTTGGGAAGATCGTCGACGAGGCTCTCGAGCTGCTTCTCCGCGCGCCACACGAGCCCCGCGCACTTCGCGCAGTACCACTCGAGCCGGTCGTGCGCACCCTGCGGGCGCGGCTTCTCGATCAGCAGGCACAGCCCGTTGGGGTCGGGGCGTTGCGGCGAGTGGATGAGGTGCGCGGGCTGCAGGAAGAAGTCGCCCTCGTTGAGGTCGATGCGGTCGAAGCGACCCCGGTCCCAGATGTTGAGGTGCGCGGTGCCGCGGATCTGGTAGAAGATCTCCTCGGTCGGATTGTCGTGGAAGTCGGTGCGGTGGTTCGGCCCGCCGACCAGGTTGATGATGTAGTCGCTGTCGGGGAAGATCGCCGCGTTGCACACCGGCGGCTTGAGCTTCGCGCGGTTGAACTCCGCCCAGCCCAGCAGGTTCTGCGGCAGACCGTTCGGCAGTTTCATGGCGCTTCCTTTCCCGGTTCTCGAAGTTCGACGCCGGCGGACGCTCGCCTGCGCCGGTGGAGGCATCAGGTCATGCCGCGACCGCCGCGCCGCTCGGGGCGGCGAGCCCGCAGCCGGCGAACGCCGCGCGCACGCGGGCGCGGTCGTCCTCGGTGAGCGGCAGGAGCGGGGGCCGCACCGGGCCGCCGGCCTGGCCCAGCAGTTCCTGCCAGTACTTCTGGTACGCCTGCGGCGTGCCGGGCGGACGGGCGCGGCGCAGCGCTTCGCGCACCGGCTCGAGGCTGTCCCGGATCCGCCGCGCCTCGTCGACGCGCCCGGCCATCGCGAGCCGCGTGTAGTCGTTGATGCGCCGGTCGCCCGCGGTCTGGAACAGGATCGGCGGGACCGAGCACAGGTACACCTGCCAGCCGAGTTCGACGATGTTGTCGAGCCACTCGGCCTCCGACGAGGTGCTGACGATCAGCGTGCCCTCGGTCATGCGCGAGAGCCGCGCGTACATCTCGCGCGGCACGCTGTACTTGATCGCCACCACGTTGGGAATGTCGCGCGCGATGCGCGCGCACAGTTCCGGGCTCATCAGGTAGCCCGCGTCCTCGTGGCTCCACATCGCGATGCCGATGCCGGTCCGGCTCGCGACGTGACGGTAGTACTCGTACACGGTGCTGTCGATGTCGCGGCCGAAGTGGAGCATCGGCGCGTGCACGACGATGTAGTCGGCGCCGATCGCCTCGGCGTGACGGGCGAGATCGATCACCGTGTCGAGGTTCTGGTCGGAGCACGAGAGGATCGTGCCGCTGCGGTTGCCGTGTGCCGCGGTCTCCTCGACCGCGAGGTCGAACAGGCGCTTGCGCTCGGCCACCGACATCGAGAAGAACTCGCCCTGCTTGCCGCCGACGAAGAGACCGCCGAGTTCGAGCTTGCCGATCCAGTGGCGCAGGTTGGCCCGCCAACCCGCCTCGTCGAGGCTCAGGTCGTCGCGGAACGGGGTCGGCACGGCGGCCCACACGCCGCGCAGGTGCTCGCGGGCCCAGGCCTTGGCATCGGTTCGCTGGTATTTCATCGCTGATTTCCGCCTTCGTCGGTTCGCAGGGCGCGCCAGAGGACTTCGCGGGTCAACGGCAGCCCCAGTTGATGTGTCCCATACGGTGCGAGCGCATCGAGCGCCGCGTTGAGGATGGCGGCCGGTGCGGCGATAGAGCCCGACTCGCCGATGCCCTTCGCTCCGAGCGCGTTGGCCGAGGTTTCGCTGGGCAGGCTCTCCAGCGTCAGCGCGGGCATGTCTGCAGCGCGCGGCAATGCGTAATCGACCAGCGTCCCGGTGAGGATCTGGCCGCCGGCGTCGTAGTGTATGCGCTCCATCAGCGCGGTGCCGAGCCCCTGCGCGAAGCCGCCGGTGAGCTGCCCTTCGGCGCAGAGCGGGTTGACCACGACGCCGGCGTCGTCCACCCACACCACGCGCTCGAGCGCCGGCGTCCCGGTGTCGCGGTCGATCGCCATCACGACGAGGCAGCAGCCCGCGCTCCACGCCTCGGAAGGCGCCGTGTAGACCTCCTCGGTCGCCAGTCCTTCGCGATCGTCGGACCCGCGCTCTGCGAGCTTCGCCCGCATCGCCTCCGCCGCGAGCTTCACCGCGCTGCCGCCGATCGCCATGCTGCGGCTCGCGACCGCTCCCACGCCGGGCGGAGCCGTCGCGCTGTCGCCTTCGACGACCTCGACGCGCTCGACCGGCACGCCGATCACGCCGGCCGCGATCTGCGCGAACGCCGTCCGGTGTCCCTGGCCCTGCGCGCTGCTGCCGCTCGCCACGAGGAAGCGGCCACCCGGCAGCGTCGTGATCCTCGCACTCTCGAACCCGCTGCCGCAGGGCTCGACGTACAGGTTGATCCCGACGCCGATCGCTTCGCCGGCGTCGCGCCGCCGCGCCTGCTCCCGGCGCAGCGCCGGATAGTCGGCGCGTTCGAGCGCGCGCGCAAGCAGGCCGGCGTAGTCGCCCGAGTCGAGCGTCTGCCCGGTGGGCGTGCGATGCGGCATGGCGGACGCCGGCACGACGTTGCGCCGCCGGATCTCCGCCGGGTCGAGCCCGAGCGCGCGGGCGCCCTCGTCCATCAGCCGCTCCATGACGAGCGCCGCTTCGGGCCTGCCCGCCCCGCGATAGATGCCGACCGGTGCGGTGTTGGTCACGTAGCCGCGCGCGGTGATGTCGACCGCTTCGACCCGGTAGGGCCCGGGCAGGATGCGTCCGGCGTTCATCGCCGGCACCGCGGCGCTGAACGTGGCCCAGGCGCCGAGCGGGAAATCGAGATCGGCGGCGAGCGCGCACAGGCGTCCTTCGGCGTCGAATCCGGCCTGCGCGCGCAACTCGCCGCCGCGGCCGTGCGAGGCCGCGATGAAATCCTCGTTGCGCGTGGCCACCCAGCGCACCGGCTGCCCGAGACGGAGCGCGGCGAAGGCGACGGCCACGTCCTCGGGATAGACGGACGCACGGCTGCCGAACGCGCCGCCGACGTCCGGGGCGATGGTCCGCACCGACTCGACCGGAAGGCCGAGCAGTTGCGCGAGGTGCGCGCGCGCGCGATGCGGCGACTGGTTCGGGATCCAGACGGTCAGGCGCCCGCCGCTGCCGTCCGCGACCAGCGCCCTCGGCTCGATCGGGACCGCGGCCACGCGCGCGCAGGCGATGCGTGCCTCGACGCTCCGGTGCGCGCCGGCCATCGCCGCGGCGCAGTCGCCGTGGCGCCAGCGCTTCTCGAACGCGAGATTGTCGGGCCATCCCGCCAGCAGCGGCTCGCCTCGGCGCGCTTCGGCGACGTCGACGCATGGGTCGAGCGGCTCGCCGTCGAGCCAGATCGCCTCCGCCGCGTCGCGGGCCGTGGCGGCGTCGTCGGCGATCACCAGCGCGACCGGCGCGCCGACGTGGTTGACACGATCGACCGCGAGGACCGGACTCGCGAACGGCCGGATGCCTTCGACCACCGGGTTGACCGGAAGCGGCGGCAGGTGCGCGAGCATCGGTCCGGTGAGCACCAGCCGCACGCCTGGCATGCGCTCGGCTGCCGACGTGTCGAGTGCGCGCACGCGGGCACGCGCGTAGGGACTCCGCGCGAACGCGGCGTGCAAGCAACGTTCGGGGGCGAGATCGCCGGCATAGCGGCCGGCGCCGCGCACCAGGGCGTCGTCCTCGACGCGGCGCAGCGGCGCGCCGATCGGGCCTTCCGCTGCGACGGCATCGGCGGGCCGTTCACCGAACGGCATGCGCCCGCTCCCCGTGGCGAAACCCTTTCCCGCACCGCCCGCCCGACATCGCGCCCTCCGGCCGACCCGATCGTGAGCGGTCATTTCAGCCCAGGACTGGTTACAATGCCAACAGTTTAATTTTGTCGATTCATAGATTTCTACGATGAATCCGTCGTCCCCGGTGACGCTGCGCCAGATGCAGGCGCTGGTGCAGGTCGCCCGCCACGGCAGCTTCACTCAGGCGGCCGCGGCGCTGCACCTCACCCAGTCCGCGACCAGCGCGCTCATCAAGGAGCTCGAGGAGCGCCTCGGCCTCGACCTGCTCGACCGCACCACGCGGCGCGTCGTCCTCACGCGCGGCGGCGAGGAGTTCCTGGTCCGCGCCGAGCGCATCCTGGCCGACGTCGCGCACGCCGTCGCGGACGCCCGCGATCTCGTCGACCTGCGCCGCGGCCAGGTGACGCTCGCCGCCTCGCCGATGTCGTCGTCCACGTTCCTGCCGGGGATCGTCGCCGCGTTCGTCGCGGAGCACCCTCACGTCCGGGTGGACCTCCACGACATCCTCACCGACGCGATCGTCGACCAGGTCCTGAGCGGTGCCGCGGAACTCGGGATCGGCACCTTCCAGCAGTCGATCGAAGGCGTGGAGTTCGTCACGCTGTTCGAGCACCGGATCGGCGTGGCGATGCTCGCCGGATCCGCCCTCGCGGCGAAGCGCGCGCCGACCTGGGCCGACGTGGCCGGCGAGCCCCGGATCTCGCTCTCGCGGTCGAGCGCGTTCCGTCCGCTGGTCGACAACGTGCTCGCCTCGCTGGGTGCCGTCGTCGACCGGCCCCGCTTCGAAGTCGGCTACATGGGCACCGCGGTCGCGCTGGTCGAGGCGGGACTCGGCGTCGCCGTGCTGCCCGAGCGCGCGACGGCGCTGGCACGCTCGTCGGCGGTCTGCTGGCGCCCGCTCGTCGATCCCGTCGTCGTCTACCCGTCGACGCTGGCGAAGCGCGCCGGCCGGTCGCTGTCACCCGGCGCGCGAACGTTCGTCGACTTCCTCACCCGGCACCTCCACGACGCCGCGCCCGCACCGCGCGGACGGCGCACGCGTCAGAAGCGAACCGCGGCGCCGAAGTCGCGCGCGGCGCGCAACGCGGAATAGGCAGCGAGCGACGAGGTCTTCGGATTGTCGGGCAGCGGGAGCCCCGCCATCGAAACCTCCATCGTGCCGAACGCGCCGCGCGCCTCCAGCCGGTGGTGGTTCCTCTCGACGCCCGGATCGGCGACGAGTTGCACGCGCGTGCGGTCGAGGCCGAGTCCGGCGAGCGCCACCGTCGCCGCGACGTTCGCGTTCTTCGGATACAGACGCGCCGCCTCGCGCGCGCTGCCTTCGAAGATCACCGCGGGCGCGGCGAGGCTCGTCAGGTCCACGAGGTCCTCGGCCGGCGTGCCCCGCCAGCCTCGCGGCGGCTTGCGGCCGGTGTAGATGACCTCGTCGAGGCCGCCGAGCCGCGCGGAGGCCAGCGCGTCGATGCCCCCGATCGCGCCGGCCACCAGCGTCAGCTGCGCGCGGCCCCGCCGCGCCGCCGCTTCGAGCCGCTCCGCGAGGCCCTCGTCGGCGAGCGAGCCGATCGACACGACGGCGGTGTCGACGCCGCGCTCGAGGAGCGGCACGACGACGCCGCTCACCGCGCCATGGCCCGCGCATTCGATCGCGCAGGCGGGCGGCGCGGGCAGTTCGTCGAGATCGGAGATCACCGACACCGAAGTGCCCAGTTCGCGCTGCAGCGCGAGCCGCCGCGATTCGCGCTCGAACAGGTACGCGATCCGGACGGCGGGATCGTCGCGCAGGCGCGCGAGCAAGAGCCGCCCGATGGCCCCGCAGCCGATCAGGATCGCGTCCTTCATGTTCCCGGTCACCCGGCGTCGGTCGTCATGGCGCGACGATAGCACCGGCGCGCCGTTGCGCTGCCCCGGTCGCGACACCCCGCCGGGCGTGGCACACTGTGTCCGGGGTCCGCGTCGAGAGCGGAGGAGTCACAACTCGGACTTGGGGAGCGGGTGAGCAGCGCCGGGTCCTTCGGAGACTGGCTGCGCCGGCGGCGTCTGGCGCTCGGATTGACGCACGCCGCGCTGGCGCAGGGCGCGCACTGTTCGGTCTCTGCGCTGCGCAAGCTCGAGAGCGACGAGCGTCGCCCCTCGCACCGGCTCGCCGGCCGGCTGGCCGTCTGCCTCGAGGTGCCCGAGGCCGAACGCGCGACGATGATCGCGGTCGCGCGCGGCGATCGGGGTACCGGGCGGCTCGCGGACCTCTCCGCCGTCGCGTTGCCCGGGCTTCCGGTCGTGACGCCGCCATCGCGCGCGATCGACGCGGCGTCGCCGTCGATCGCCGTGCTGCCGTTCGTCAACCTGAGCGACGACGCTGCAAACGCGCATTTCGCCGACGGCCTCTCCGAGGAGCTGTCGAGCGTCCTGGCGAAGATCCCGGGCCTGCGCGTCGCCTCGCGGACTTCGGCCTTCTCGTTTCGGGGTGACGCAACGGCGAGCGTGCCGGTCGTCGCGCGCAAGCTCGGCGTCGCCACCGTGCTCGAAGGCAGCGTGCGCCGGTCGGGTCGCCGGGTCCGGATAACCACGCAGCTCGTCGACGCGACGAGCGATTCGCCGCTGTGGGCGCAGACCTACGATCGGGAGTTGGGCGACCTCTTCGCCGTGCAGGACGACATCGCCGGCTCGGTCGTCCGGGAACTGCGCGCAGCGCTGCCGGGCGAACCCACCGACGCCGCGGTGGCGACGCGGGCGACCGCAGACGTCCGGCGGGCGACCCGCGGCCGGACGACCGACGCGGAAGCGCACGAACGCTATCTGCTGGGCCGGTTCCTCGTCGACCGACTCACGCCCGACGACACCGTGACCGCGATCGGCTATCTGCGGCAGGCGCTGCAGATCGATCCGCGCTACGCGCTGGCGTGGGCCGGTCTCGCCGGCGCGTACTCGAACCAGGCCGGCTACGGCTGGGCGGAGACGGGCCCGACGTTCGAGCTGGCGAAGTCGGCTGCCCGCCATGCGCTCGACCTCGAACCCGACCTGCCCGAAGGGCACGCCGAACTGGGCTGGGTCCAGATCAGTCACGACTGGGACTGGCGCGCGGCGGACGCGTCCTACGCGCGCGCACTCGAACTGGGTGGCGGCGACCGGAGCATCGTCAGCGCGGCATCGGTGCTGGCGGACAGCCTCGGGCGCCACGAGCAGGCTGTCGCGCTCGCGCGACGCGCCGCGGTGCTCGACCCGCTGAGCTACATCGCGCACGGCAACCTGGCGCTCCGCTGCCTCAACTCGGGCCTGCTCGACGAGGCCGACGCCGCGCTCCACTCCGCGTTCCGGCTGAACCCGCGGGCAGCGTTGTTGCATGCGGTACTCGGCACACTGCGCCTCGAGCAGGGCGACCCCGGCGCAGCGCGGGCGGCGTTCGAGTCGGAGGCCATCGAGCCGCTGCGCCTCGCCGGGATCGCGATGGCCCGCCACGCGGCCGGCGAACGCGAGGCAGGCGAGGTCGCCCTGCGTCAGTTGATCGCCCGTTGCGCGGACAACGGTGCCCTGCAGATTGCCGAGACGTTTGCCTGCTTCGGCGATGCCGACCGCGCCTTCGAATGGCTCGACCGGGCCTACGAGCAGCGGGACTCCGGGTTGCCGCAACTGCGGTCCTGGCCGCTCCTGCGCAACCTCCACGACGATCCGCGCTGGCGGGCGTTCCTGCGGAAGATGGGCTTCGACGCGCCCGATCCTCCGCGCTGAGCAGGCGCCCCGGCGCGGGCTCGCGCCCCCGAACGGGCGACACGGCGCGCCCCCATTCTGTGTCACTTCCGGGGCGCCGGGCGACACCTTTCGCGCGTCGCTTGCTCCTAGGGTCGAGCCCTGTCGGCCGGACCGCGCCCCTCGGGTGCCGGCCGGAGCCGACACCGCCGTCTCAACCCGTCAAGGAGTCCGACATGAACAACCCACTTCTGCGCGCGGCGGCCCTCGCCGCCGTCGCCTTCCTGCTCTTCGCCGCCACCGCCGAGGCGACGGTTCGCGATCCGCTGCGCGAGGGACTCGAGCGCATGCTGGGAGAGGAGGCGAGCCGAAGCCTGCCGACCGCTTCGGCACCGTCGCCGGACTGCTCCGAGCCGTCGCTGGAACCGCTGCTCGTCCGGTTGTGCGAGGACATCCGGCGCTCGCCGCTGTCGAGCCCCGATCCGGTGTCCGAAAGCTTCGTGCGGATGCTGCTGCACACGCCGAGCCGGCACGTTCCGCCGCTGCCGGCGGGCGTCGGCGTCGATCCGCTCGTCGAAGCGATGGTCGAGCCGCTGCGCCGCTGACGTCCGGGCAACCACGTCCACCCCTGCCCGCCAGCCCGCCCCCTGCGCCACCGGCATCGCGGCGCTCGACTCGAAAGGCCCCGGCAAGGGGGTCGCGTTCGACGTGCCGATCGACTGCACCGGCGTGCGCATCGAGCCGGGCGATCGAGTCCGACCCCTTTGCTCCGACCCGGACTTTCGCGGCGGACCGTCGCTCGCGTGTCCGGCGCCTCAGGTCCGGCGTGCGTCGATCGGAACGTACGCCCGCGGCGGCGCGCCGCTGTAGAGCGTGAGCGGCCGGATCAGGATGTTGCTCTCCATCTGCTCCATCACCTGCACGGTCCAGCCCGGGATGCGCCCCACGGCGAAGATCGGCACGAACAGGTCGGCGGGGATCCCGTTCAGGTAGTAGACGACCCCGGCATAGAAGTCGACGTTGACGTTGACGCCGTGCCGCGAGTAAGGCTTCATCGCTTCGACCAGCGCCGCGAGGATCTGGTACCACTTGGGCTCGCCCATCTCGACGGACAGCTTCTCGACGCCTGCCCGCATGTGCCGCGCGCGCGGGTCCTCGGCCCGGTACACGCGGTGCCCGAAGCCCATCACCGCCTCGCGGTTGTCGCGCTTCGCCTTCACGTAGGCGGCGGCCTTCGCCGGATCGCCGATCTCGCGGGCCATCTGCATCACGTTCTCGGCGGCGCCCCCGTGCGCCGGACCCGACAGCGCCGCAACGGCTGCTGTGATCCCCGCGTGCAGGTTGGCTTCCGTGCCCGCGACCACGCGCGCCGTGAACGCGGATGCGTTCGAGCCGTGCTCGGCATGCAGGATCATGTCGACGTCCATCAGCCGGGCGGCATCGGCGCTCGGCTCGGCGCCCTTCAGCATGTACAGAAAGTTGGCGGCATGGGTGAGGTCCCCGCGCGGCGCGACCGGCGCGCGCCCGTTGCGGATGTGCTCGTGGGCCGCCACGATCATCGGCACCTGCGAGGTGAGCCGTATGCCCTTGCGCAGCGTCGCCTCGGGCGAATTGTCGGCGACCTCGGGATCGAACGCGGCCAGCGCCGAGGTCGCGGTGCGCAGCACGTCCATCGGATGCGCATCCTTCACGAGCCCGATCACGTCCAGCACGGCGGGCGGCAACGTGCGCGCGGCCTTCAACTGCGCCGTGATGCGCGCGAGTTCCTCGCCGGTCGGAAGCTCGCCCGTGAACAGCAGGTGGCAGACCTCCTCGAACGTCGAATGCTCGGCGAGGTCGTGGATCGAATAACCGCGGTAGCGCAGCTCCCCGGCGCGGCCGTCGATGTCGCAAACGCGCGAACGGTCGAAGTAGACGCCCTTCAATCCGCGATGGATCTCGATCTTCTGCTCGGCTTCCATGGTGGCCTTTCGTTACGAATGAACCGCCGCTCGTGCGGTGCGGTTGGAATGCATGCGGCGGGTGCGCCGCCGGCGCGCCCGCCGATCGCCGCGACGGCCGGCGCCGGGCGGTGGATTCGAGCCACCGGTCAGTCCAGCGCCAGGAGCACCGCCGCGGTCGCCACGATGTCGTCCACGCTCGCGCCGCGCGACAGGTCGCTCACCGGCCTGGCGAAGCCCTGCAGGATGGGACCGATCGCGCGCGCGCCGGCGAGATACTGGGTGAGCTTGTAGGCGATGTTGCCGGCGCCCAGGTCGGGAAACACGAGCACGTTGGCGCGCCCGGCCACGGCACCCGGTTCGGCCAGCTTCTTGCGTGCCACGCTCTCCACCAGCGCCGCATCGGCCTGCAGCTCGCCGTCGATGGCGAGCGAGGGGTCGCGTTCGCGGGCGAGCGCGACCGCCTCGACCACCGTATCGATGCGCGGATGGCTGGCGCTGCCCCTGGTGGAGAACGACAGCATGGCCACCCGCGGCTCTTCGTCGAGCAGGGCGCGACAGCTTCGGGCCGATGCGAGCGCGATGTCGGCGAGCGTCGCCGCATCGGGCTCCGCGTTCACCGCGCAGTCGGCGTACACGAGGACCCGGTCCGGCAGGACCATCAGGAAGAAACTCGACGGCGTGCGAATGTCGGGCGCGAGACCGATGGTCATCCGCGCCGCCTCGATCACCCGCGACGTGGGATGCGCCACGCCGGCCAGCATGGCGTCGGCATCGCCCGCCTTGACCATCATGCCGGCGTGGAACAGCGGCTTCTGAACCGCTCGCAGGGCGACTTTCGGATTGCCGGGGTACAGCGCCGCATAGGCCGGCAGACGCGGATCGTCCTTCGGCTCTGAGGGCAGGACCGGAACGGCGATCCGTTCGTCCGCGAGGCGTCGCGCCGCTTCGACGATGCGCGCGTCGCCGGTCTCGGGCAGGACGATTCGTCGCTTCCGGCCGCGCGCTCGCTCGTACAGGCGGCCGACGATGTCGGGCCGGCCGGTCACGACGATCGCGTCCCCGCGCCAGCGGCGCGATCGCGTCCGGATATCCGCGCGGACCGCCCCTCGCCGTGGCGAACCCCTGTACCTGTCACGCGATTGCACCCTGGCATTGCATTGGCTACGTAGGCTGCACGCAGTCCAGGACGCCAACCGCAGGACCGCACTACCTCGTCATCGACCCCTCGCACCGGATCGGGCACGGAGCCTATCACGCCGGCTTCGTCGTGTGAATGCGGCCTCCATTCCGCCGCCGCGCTCGCGTGCGCTGTCCGCATCGCGCTCGGCGAGGATGCGCGCGAGCACCGCAGGGTCGCCACGGGATAGCGCCTCCGCTTCCCGTGCGCGCCGCCGCGCGACCTCGTCGAGGAACGCGGCGTGGCGCCCGCGCCAGTCGTCCAGCGCGAGCGCACTCGCGACGGCGAGGTCGGGGAAGGCGTCGCGGCAGATCGCTCCGATGTCTTCCACCCGCGCGATCGCCGAGTGAACCTGCGCGAGGGCGCGCGACGCTTCCTCCGGGGTCGGCTGTCCGGCCGACGCGACCGTGCAGGCAGCCAGCGCGAGCGCGAGACCCAAGGGGGGCGTCGTCGGTTTCCTCGTGAAGGGTCGGCGAGCCACGCGGGTCCGGCACGTCCGCAATCCACGGGCATTGTCGCGCCTTCGCGGCCCGGAGCAGCGGACGGTCCAGGCTCTTGCTGAACGGATCTCCGCCGACGGACGCCCACTTGCGCCAGCCGGATCGGGGGTTCGTCGGGCTGCTGCGATCGACCCGCACGACATCGCCGCCGTGCAAGCCATGCTGCGGTCCAGGCGGCAGCAGTCCTCGCAGCCGATTTCGCGCGGAAACCTGTTGTGCGGTGCATTCTGGACGGCGCGTGTGGCGAACCGCAGGCACCGGCAGCCTCCCGACCGCGGGGACTGGCGCGCAGGTGCCGTTCTGCCGGACACTGCATTCTGGCCACCCGCCTCGCCCGCCGATGACAACCTCCGTGCAGCCGCGTCGCTTCGCGCCGTGGGTGGCCGGGACGGTGCTGCTCGTCGCGTTCGCGGTGCTGTACGCGTACGCCTCGCGCGTGCCGC
>JADLBN010000008.1 GCA_020847675.1 Burkholderiales bacterium
GGCCACATCGAGCCGTTGCGGGCCCAGTTGATCACGCTGTCGAGCGTGGTCGTGACGAAGCCCTTCTCGAGAACGCCATCGATCGCCATCGCCGCCGCCTCAGGCCCTCATTCCCATTCGAGCGCGCCCTTCTTCCACTCGTAGACGAACCCCACCACCAGGATCGCGAGGAAGAGCATCATCGCCGCGTAGCCGAAGAAGCCGATCTCGGGCAGCACGACCGCCCACGGGAAGAGGAACGCGATCTCGAGGTCGAACAGGATGAACAGGATCGCGACCAGGTAGTAGCGCACGTCGAACTTCATGCGCGCGTCCTCGAACGCCTCGAAGCCGCACTCGTAGGGGGAGAGCTTCTTCGGGTCGGGCCGGTTGGGCGAGAGCACGCGGCCGACGGTGAGCAGCACGACGCCGAGGACGATGCCCACGGCGATGAACATCAGGACCGGAAAATAGCCTTCGAGCATGTCCACTCACCCCCCGGCCTCGCAGCCGGCGCCTGTGCCTCACTCCCGGTTCGACCGCCGGGACCCCGCCTCGATTCCCTGCCAACCGTTCTGGTGCCGACGGGGAGACTCGAACTCCCACGGCTTTCGCCACTGCCCCCTCAAGACAGCGTGTCTACCAATTTCACCACGTCGGCGGATTGCCTGTGCTCCGGTTCCGGCATCCGCGGGCCGCAACCCGCGACGAGCCCGGATCCCGAACCTCGATGCTACTTCGGAACCTCCCCGGCCTTGGAGCCCGGCGTCGCGGGCGCTCCCGGTGCGGACGGCACGGCGCCGGACGCCGGCGTTGCGGTACCCGCGGCGGGCGCATTGCCGCCCGATGGCGGGGTGCCGGCCGGTGCCGCGCTGCCGGCCGGCGCCGACGGTGCCGGCACGCCCTTGTCGAGCACGCTGCGCTCCATCAGCGCCCCGGGCTGCGAGTGCGTCGACGCGTACCAGGTGAGCCCGATGCTGGTGAGGAAGAACACCGCGGCCAGCACCGCGGTCGTGTGCGACAGGAAATTCGCCGACCCCGACGCGCCGAACAGGCTGCCGGAAGCGCCGCTGCCGAACGCGGCGCCCATGTCGGCACCCTTGCCGTGCTGCAGCAGCACGAAGCCGCAGATCGCGACCGCGACGCCGATGTGCAGCATCAGCATGAAGTTCTCGAGTAGGCTCATCGCTCGTCCATCCGTCCGTCCACGGCGTTCGCGTCAGGAACCCGCGATCGCCAGCAATTCGTTCGCGTCCAGCGACGCGCCACCCACCAGCCCGCCGTCCACGTCGGGCATCGCGTAGAGCGCGGCCGCGTTGGCCGCCTTCACGCTGCCTCCGTACAGCACCGGCACGTCCTTCGCGCCGGCCGCCGCGAGCTGCGAGCGCAACCTCGCGTGCACTTCCTGCGCCTGCTCGGGGCTCGCCGTCCGCCCGGTTCCGATCGCCCACACCGGCTCGTAGGCGAGCACGATGCGATCGACCGACACGCCGAGCACTTCGATCACCGCGCCCAGCTGCCGCCCCACCACCGCGCCGGTCGAACCGGCGTCCCGCTCCGCGAGCGTCTCGCCGACGCACACGATGGGCGTGATGCCTGCGGCCAGCGCGCCCCGCGCCTTGGCGCCCACCTCGTCGTCGCGCTCGCCGTGGTACTGGCGCCGCTCCGAGTGCCCGACGATCGCGTAGCGCACGCCGAACTCCGCGAGCATCGCCGCCGACACTTCGCCGGTGAACGCCCCCGACGCGTGGCGGCTCACGTCCTGGGCTCCGTAACCGACCGCGCTGCCGGCGAGCGCGTCGCGCGCCTGCGCGAGATACGGGAACGGCACGCAGACCGCCAGGGCGCGGCCCGGAACCGCCCGAAACCCTCGCGCCAGCGCCGCGAATCGCGTCGCGTTATCGGCGAGCCCGCCGTTCATCTTCCAGTTGCCGACGGTGAGCGTGCCGCGCATGGTTCCGGTCGTCCGCGCCTCGCGCCGACGCCCGGGCGACTTCCCGCCCGGGCGCGAACGCGATCCGCAAATCCTTGCGATTATACCGCGCTGCGGCAATCCCCGGCAACGCCGGGCGAAGGCGCCGTCCGGCGCGCTACGCTCCGGCGAGCGTGCGCAGGCGGCGGATGATCGGCGGCAGGAACCAGGCCGCCAGAGTCAGCGCGCCCAGCGTCGCCGCGATCGGACGGCCGAAGAACGCGAGCAGGCTGCCGTCGGACTTGATCATCGAGGTGACGAAGTTCTCCTCGAGCATCTCGCCCAGCACGACGCCGAGGATCGCCGGCGCGATCGGGAACCCGTTCGCCTCGAGCACGTAGGCCAGGAGCCCCGCGACCAGCATCACGCCGACGTCGAACGGCGTGTTGTTGATCGCGAAGGTGCCCACGATGCAGAACAGCAGGATGACCGGCATCAGGATCTCGCGCGGCACCGTGAGGATGCGCTTCGCGACCTTGATGCACAGGAGCCCCAGCGGGACCATGATGAGGTTGGCGACGATGAACAGCAGGTAGACCGCGTAGATGTTCTGCGGATTCTGCGTGAACAGCGTCGGACCCGGGTTCATGTTCTTCATGTACAGCACGCCGATCACGATCGCGGTGATCGAGTCGCCCGGGATGCCGAACACCAGCGCGGGAATCCAGGCGCCTGCGAGCGCGCTGTTGTTCGCCGCGCCGCTCTCGACGATGCCCTCGACGTGGCCGGTGCCGAACTTCTCCGGCTCCTTCGAGAACTTCTTGCTGATGCCGTAGCTCATCCACGCCGCGATGTCCGCGCCCGCGCCGGGCAGCGCGCCGACCAGCGTCCCGAGCGTGCTGCCGCGCAGCACCTGCATCGGGTATTTCTTCAGGAGTTCCCACATCCCGCGCATCACGTTGCCGATCGGCCGGGTGTCGATGACCAGCTTCGGCCCCGTCTCGACCGCGTAGCGCAGGATCTCCGACACCGCGAACATGCCGATCATCATCGGGATCAGGCCTACGCCGCCCATGAGTTCGGTGCTGCCGAAGGTGAAGCGCGGGAAGCCGGCCGGGTTGTCGAGGCCGACGCAGGCGACGAGGAGCCCGAGGAGGAGCGACACGATGCCCTTGAGCGGCCGCTCCGAGGTGATCACGATCGCGCAGGAGAGCCCCAGCAGCACCAGCCAGAAGTACTCGAACGAACTGAAGCGCAGCGCGAAGTCCGCGAGCACCGGCGCCGACGCGATCAGCACTGCGGTGCCGAAGAGGCCGCCGATCGCCGAGAAGACGAGCCCCGCGCCGAGCGCCAGTTCGGCCTGGCCCTTGCGCGTCATCGCGTAGGACTCGTCGGTGTAGGCGGCCGACGCGGGGGTACCGGGCATGCGCAGCAGGCACCCGGGGATGTCGCCGGAGAAGATCGCCATCGCGGTAGCGGTGACGATCGCCGCGATCGCCGTGATCGGCGGCATGAAGAACGTCACCGGCACGAGCAGCGCGGTGGCCATCGTGGCGGTGAGACCGGGCACCGCGCCGACGAAGAGCCCGAAGAGCGACGCGCCGAGCATCACCACGATCGTGTGGGGCTCGAACACCATCGTGAAGGCGGTCGCGAGCGCTTCCATGGCCGGTCAGAACGCGAACTTCGTCAGGACGCCCCAGGGCAGCGGAACGCGAAGGAGCTTGTAGAAGGCGTACCAGATCACGAGCGTTGCGACGACCGCGACCAGAGCGGCGGTCGCCGGCCGCACGCCGAACATCACGAACAGCCCGAACAGGATCAGCGGGCCGACGACCAGGAACCCGAGCGTGTTCGCGAACGCAATGTAGAACGCGACCGCCGCGACGACCGCCGCGAAACCAGCGACGTGGCGCGTCGAGCGCGTCCACGCCTCCGCGACGAACCACGGCTGCGACGAGCGGTGCCGGAGGCCGCTCGCGATCAGCAGCACTCCGCAGACCGCGAGTCCGGCCGCGACCAGCCCGGGGAACAGCGCCGGTCCGACCTGCTGGCCGGGGATCGCGGGGAACGACTGGACGTGGACGACGATGGCAAGCCCCAGCACGAGGAAGATCGCGCCGAAGACCGCGTCGTTGAACTTCATCGCGAGGCAGCCGCCCTTGCCGCTGTCCGGCGAGAACTCCCGGAGGGGCGCGTCGAACGCGCCCCTCCGGACCGGCGCGCGTTCGTCACTTGACGATGCCGGCGGCCTTCATCACGACACCCATGTCGGCGTCGCCCTTCTTCATGAACGACGCGAACTCGGCACCCGGCGCCCACTCCATGCCGTAGCCCTTGGAGGACGCGAAGTCCTTGAACTCCTTGCTGTCCCAGATCTTCTTGATCGCGGCGATGAGCTTCTGCTGCACGTCGGGCGGCAGGCCCTTCGGCGCGGCGATGCCGCGCCACGCGGACACCGTCCAGTCGCTGCCGGCCGCGACCTTCATCGTCGGGACGTTCGGGAACAGCGGCGTGGCCTTCGAGTCCATCACCGCGAGCGGCTTCGCCTTGCCGGCGTCGATCAGCGCGCGCGCTTCCGGCAGCGAGCAGGTCACGATGTCGACGCCGCCGGCCACGAGGTCCTGCATCGCCGGTGCGGCGCCCTGCGAGGGCACCCAGGGAATCGCCGACTGCGGCACCTTGGCGTCGTTCAGGAGTCCAGCGAGCGCAAGGTGCCAGATGCCCCCCTGCCCGGTGCCCGAAGCCTTGAGCTTGCCGGGATTGGCGCGCGCGTAGTCGAGCACCTCCTTCACCGACTTGAACGGCGAGTTCGCGTTGACGGTGAAACCCGCCGGGTCGGCGTTCACCAGCGCGAGCGGCGTGTACGAGGCCGGGTTGAGGTCGGTGAGACCCTGCCAGTGCATCATCGTGATCTCGACCGTGATCATCCCGATCGTGTAGCCGTCCGGCGCCGCGGTCGCGATCGCGCTGTGGCCGACGACGCCGCTCCCGCCGGTGCGGTTGACGACGTTGACCGGCTGGCCCAGTTCCTTCTCGAGGCCGGCCGCGAAGTAGCGCGCGGTCGTGTCGGTTCCGCCTCCCGCGCCCCAGGGCACGACGAAGGTGATCGGACGTTCGGGATAGGCGGCACTTGCTGCGCCGGCAGCGACAGCGACCGCGAGCGCAACGGCGCGGACCAGGGTCTTCATCGGGACATCCTCCGGAGGGGGTGAAAGCGCACGCCGACCTTTCGCGAACCTGGCTGGACGTGCAGGCGGGCCGACGGTAGCGCAGGCCGCGGGACTGGTCAAGCGGTCTTACCGATCGTTGGAGTGGCCTCCAGACACGGACAACGCCCCGAGCGAATCGCGCGCGTGTGCCACGATTCGCCCGGCGACCCGCGCCAAATCATGCTGGAGCCGCGCGTAGCCCTCGTTCGGCTCGAACGTCGCCTCGTCCATGTAGAGCGTGCGCTTCAGTTCGACCTGCAGGCTATGGCGGCCTTCCGCCGGCCGCCCGTGCTTCCTCACGAGTTCGACGCCCTTGTACGGATCGTTGATCGCGACCGAGTAGCCCATCGAGGCGAACGCGTCCGCGACAAGCGCGGTGAACGCGGCCTCGCAGGTCGTCCCGTCGCGGTCGCCCAGCACCACGTCCGCGCGCTCGCGGCCGGGGTCGTCGGAAATCACGTCGCCCACCGCCGGCATCGAGTGGCAGTTCACGTGCCACACCGCGCCGAACGCGCGGTGGCGCTCCTCGATCGCGTCCGCGACGGCGTCGTGGTAGGGGCTCCAGCACTGCGCGATCCGGCGTTCGACCTCGTCCACCGTGAGGGACCGCGCGTACATCGGCGCCCCGCCGTGCGCGAGGCGCCACACGAGCCCGATGCCGAGTTCGGTCTTGCGCGTGAGAGCGACCGGGCCCGGCCAGCGCTCGCCGGGCGCGAACAGGGCCGGATCGATGTCCTCCAGCGCGCGATTCGGATCGATCCAGGCGCGCGGAAACGTCGCCTCGACGAGCGTCGCGCCGTGCGCGAGCGCGCTGCGCCACAGCCTCGCCACGTGCGTGTCCTCGGCCTGGCGCACGATCGCGCGCGGCGGCGCGTGGTCGAACTCCGCCGGGTAGTCCTCGCCCGAGTGCGGCGAGTCGAGCACCACCGGCGCCACCGCGACGACGGGATCGTGCCGCACGAAGGGCGGCCTCACGCGGCCCTCGTTTCGTTGAGCCAGCACGCCGACCGGCGTCCCGGCGCGAACTCGACCAGCGGCGGCGCCTCGTTGCGGCAGCGCGCCATCGCGTGCGGGCAGCGCGGATGGAAGTGGCAGCCCGGCGGCGGGGCGAGCGGCGAAGGAATCTCGCCCTTCACCGGCTCGAACGTGCGTTTCCTCGCCTCGACGCGCCCGATCCCGGCGAGCAGCGCCTGCGTGTACGGGTGGTTCGGCACGGCGAAGAGTTCCGCGGTCGGACCGCTCTCGACCACGCGGCCCAGGTACATGATCACGACGCGGTCGCTGATGTGCTGCACGACGCCCAGATCGTGGCTGATGAAGAGGTAGGTGAGCGAGAGCGCCCGGCGGAGATCCATGAACAGGTTGAGCACCTGCGCCTGGATCGACACATCGAGCGCCGCCACCGACTCGTCGCAGACCAGGAACTCGGGTCTCACCGCGAGCGCGCGGGCGATGCCGATGCGCGCGCGCTGCCCGCCCGAGAACTGGTGCGGGAAGCGTCGCATCAGCGTCGGATCGAGCCCCACGCGGTTCAGCTGCAGCCCCACGTACTCGACCTGCTGGCGGCGCGCGATGACGCCGTGCGCGACCGGCGCCTCGCCGACGATGTCGACCACGCGCAGGCGCGGGTTGAGCGAGGCGTAGGGGTCCTGGAAGATCATCTGCGTGCGCAGTTGCTGCTCGCGCGCGGCGGCAGGCGCGAGGCCGTCGATTGGCGCGCCACGCCAGCGGCGTTCTCCTCCGGACAGCGGCAGGAGGCCGACGGCGAGCCGGCCGAGCGTCGACTTGCCGCAGCCCGATTCGCCGACCAGGCCGACCACCTCGCCCTCGCCGATCGCGAGGTCGACGCGATCCACCGCGTGCACGGTCTCCTCGCGCAAGTCCGCTCCGGCGAGGTTCGCGATCCGCGCGGCGAGGTCGAGCGCCTTCACGAAGCGCTTCGACACCGCGCGCAGTTCGATCAGCGGGGTGGCTGCGTCCACGGGACGATCGGGTGGTGGCAGCGGACGCCGCGGCCGGGGTCGTTCCCGTCGACGCTCATCGCGGGAGTTTCCGCGCAGTCCGCATCGGCGCGGGCGCAGCGTTCGCGAAACGCGCAGCCGGGCGCGAGGCCGATGAGCGAGGGGGTCATGCCGGGAATCTGCTTCAGGCGCGCGCCGCGCGCGTTGCGCGAGGGCACGCTGTCGAGGAGCCCCTGGGTGTAGGGATGCGCCGGCGTGTCGAGCACCTGCGCCGTCGTGCCCTGCTCGACGATGCGGCCGGCGTACATCACGCACACGCGGTCCGCGAGGCCGGCGACGACCGACAGGTCGTGGGTGATCCAGACCAGCGCCGTCCCGGTCTCCCGCGCGAGCTTCTGCACCTCGTGGAGGATCTGCCCCTGGATCGTGACGTCGAGCGCGGTGGTCGGCTCGTCCGCGATGATGAGGTCGGGTTCGTTCAGGAGCGCGATCGCGATCGCCACGCGCTGCCGCATTCCGCCCGAGAACTGGTGCGGCCAGGCCTTGAGCCGCTCGTCCGGCGACGGGATGCCGACGCGTTCCAGAGCGTCGCGCGCACGTCCGAGCGCCACCCTCTCGCCCACGTCGTCGTGCGCGAGGATCGCCTCGGTCATCTGGCGGTCGATGCGCAGCACCGGATTGAGCGTCATCATCGGGTCCTGGAAGATCATCGCGACCCGGTTGCCGCGCAGCTTGCGCATCGATTCCGGGTCGAGCGTCGTGAGTTCGCGCCCGTCGAGCCGGATCGAGCCTGCGACGACGCGCCCGGGCGGGTCGACGAGCCCCATGATCGAGTAGCCGGTGATCGACTTGCCCGAACCCGATTCGCCGACCAGTCCCATCACCTCGCCGCGCGCGAGCGTGAAGCTCACGTCGTCGACCGCCTTCACGACCCCCGCCCTCGTGAAGAAGTGCGTCCGCAACCCTTCGACCGTCAAGAGCGGCGGCGTCACGACCGCTCCATAACCGTTGTCTCGACGCTGCGCGGATGCGCGCGTTGCCGCGCCCGAAGGGCCGCCGCCCTCCTCGGCGCACCGTGCCATGCGCGGGGTCCGCGCGTCGGTCGTCCGGCGGCGATTCGCGGCCGGTCGCATCCCCGTTCGCGCGCGAACGGGGCCCCTGCTCCCTGCGAACGCCGCCCCCCGAGGGCGCGGCCCGCTTCTCGCCCCCCTGGGGGGGAAGCGCGCCCGCGCGCTTCGGGGGGGATCACACTCATCGTTGCAGCCGGGGATTCAGCACGTCCCGGAGCTGGTCCGCCACCAGGTTGATCGCGACGATCGTCGCGAGCAGCGCGACGCCGGGGAAGAAGCTGATCCAGTACTTGCCCGAAAGGAGGTACTGGTAGCCGTTCGCGATCAGCAGTCCGAGCGACGGCTCGGTGATCGGGAGGCCGAGGCCCAGGAACGACAGGGTCGCTTCCAGCGCGATCGCTGCGGCGACCTGGACCGTGGCGACGACGATCAGCGGCGGCAGGCCGTTGGGCAAGAGATGCCGGAACACGATGCGCGCGGGCGGCAGCGCGAGGCAGCGGGCGGCCTCGACGTACTCCCTGCGCTTCTCCACCAGGGCCGCGGCGCGCACCGTGCGCGCGTAGTAGGCCCACTGGATCGTGACCAGCGCGGCGATGACCTTGCCGGTCCCCTGCCCCAGCACCGCGATCAGGATCAGCGCGATCAGGATCGCCGGGAACGAGAGCTGGATGTCGACGATGCGCATCACGAAGCTCTCGAACCGCCCGCCGGCATAGGCGGCCGCGAGCCCCGCGGCCAGTCCGATCGCCAGCGCGAGGACGGTGCTGGCGGCGCCCACGGCGAGCGAGATGCGCAGCCCGTAGAAGATCGCGGAGAGCATGTCGCGGCCCTGGTCGTCGGTGCCGAGCCAGAACCTGCTTCCGGTCGAGGACCGCGAACCGGGCGGAAGACGCCCGTCGATCACGTCGATCTGCGCGAGGTCGTAGGGGTCCTGCGGCGACACGAGCGGCGCGAAGATCGCGAGGAGCACGATCGCGGCGAGGAGCCCGAGTCCGAACGCGGCGACCGGATTGGCGAAGAAGTCGCCGGCGAGGCGGGCGAAGGGCGACTGCGCGTCGCGCATCGGAGGTGCTGCGGGAGGCGTGGCGCTCATCCCCCTCCCTCCGACAGGCGCACGCGCGGATCGAGCGCCGAGTACAGGATGTCGACCGCGAGGTTGATCGCGATGAACAGCGTCACGATCACCAGCAGGTAGGCGACGATCACCGGGCGGTCGAGCAGGTTGATCGAGTCGATCAGGAGCTTGCCCATGCCCGGCCACGCGAACACGCTCTCGGTGACGATCGCGAACGCGATCAGCGCGCCGAACTGCAGCCCGATCACGGTCACGACCGGGATCAGGATGTTGCGCAGCACGTGCACGCCGATCACGCGGCGGTTCGACAGGCCCTTCGCGCGCGCGAACTTCACGTAGTCCTGCAGGAGTGCCTCGCGGGCCCCGGAGCGCGTGAGCCGGATCAGGAGCGCGACGTTGAACAGCGCGAGGTTGGGGGCCGGCAGCGCGAGGTGGGCGAGTCCATCGACCGTGAGGAGCGACAGCGGGACGCCGAACAGATCGACGGTGGTGCCGCGCCCGTTCGACGGCAGCCAGCCCAGCATGACCGAGAACACCATGATGAGCATCAGGCCGACCCAGAAGGTGGGCAGAGAGAACCCCAGGATCGACCCGGCCATGATGGTGCGGCCCGAGAGCGCGTCGGGCTTGAGGCCTGCCCACAGGCCGAGCGGGATGCCGAGCACGATCGCGATCAGCATGGCGGAGAACGCGAGTTCGAGCGTCGCGGGCATCTTCTCGACGATGAGCCCGAGCGCGGAAGTCGAGTGGACGAAGCTGCGCCCGAGGTCGCCGGTAACCGCTCCCCGGAGGAACGTCAGGTACTGCTCCCACAGCGGGCGGTCGAGGCCGAGCGCCGCGATCGCGCGCTCGCGGTCGATCTGGTCGGCCTGCGGATTGATCAGGATGTCGATCGGATTGCCGATCGCGTACACGCCGACGAACACGATGACCGACATCGCGACGAGCACGACGACGCTCTGCAGGCTGCGGCGGATGACGAAGACGAGCAAGGGGTTGTCCGGTCCGGTGGCACTACGGTCAGGTTGCCCGGAACTGGAACGCGAGCGTGTATTCGTCGGTGCGCGGCGCGTAGGCGATGCCCTTGCGCGTCGCCCAGATCGCGAACTGGAAGTGGAGCGGCATCAGGGCGACATCCGCCATCGCGAGCCGCGTTGCCTGCTCGAGCAGCCCGCGCCGCCTGCCGTCGTCGACTTCTCCGACCGCCTCGGCGATCAGGAGGTCGAGCGCGGGATTCGAATAGCGGCCCCAGTTGACGGCGCCCGTCCCCTTGTCGCGGTCGAAGGTCGCGAGGAGCGAGCGCAGCGGCGACGACGCTTTCCCGGTCGACGCGCCCCAGCCCAGCAGGTGGAAGCTGAACTCCTGCCGGCTCGCGCGGGCGGAGTACGGCGCCATCGGCAGGGTCTCGACCTTCGACACGATGCCCACCCGCGTCAGCATCTGCGCCGCCGCCTGCGCGATCTTCTCGTCGTTCACGTAACGGCCGGCCGGAGCATGGATCGTGAGCTGGAAGCCGTCCGGATAGCCGGCCTCGGCGAGGAGCCGCTTCGCTCCCTCGGGATCGAAGGCGTCGGCCTCGAGCCCCGGCACGTGGCCGAACAGATTCGCGGAGACGAGTTGGCCCGAGGGCGACGCGTGCCCCTCCATCACGCGCTCGACCATCGCCGTCCGGTTGACCGCCTTGCTCATCGCCCGGCGCACGCGCAGGTCCCGGAACGGGTTCCTCGCCAGCTGCCTGCCGTCCCTGTCGGTGACGAACGGGCTGGACCGCTCGAGGTGATTGAAGTTGAAGAAGATCACCCGGTGCGAGATCTTCGAGACGACGACGAACCGCGGGTCGGCCGAAAGGCGCGTCAAGTCGGCGATCGGCGGCTGCTCGATCGCATCGACGTCGCCCGACAGGATCGCGGCGACACGCGCAGCGTCGTTCTTCAGAATCCGGAAAGTCACGCCGGAGAACGGCGCCTTCCCGCCCCACCAGCCGTCGTTGCGGACCAATTCGATCCGGTCGCCGTTGACGTAGCGCACGAATCGGTAGGGTCCGCTTCCGACCGTCGCCCTGCCGGTGTTGAAATCCTCGGTCGACGCGCCCGAGGCCACCTTCCGGCTGACGATGTAGATGGTCGACAGGTCGTTGGGCATCAACGGGTGCGGCGACGCGGTCCGGAAGCGGATCGTGGTCGGGTCGACGATGTCGATCGCCGTGATCGCCTTGGTGTAGGCGACGAACGGGCCCGGGCTGTTCTCGATCCGCGCGACGCGGTCGATCGAGAACGCGACGTCCGCGGCGGTCAGGTCGCTCCCGTCGTGGAACTTCACGCCCTTGCGCAGTCGGAACTCCCAGGTCGTGGCGCCGATCGGCTTCCACGACGTTGCGAGCCCCGGGACCAGTCGCGAATCGGCGTCCATCCGCACGAGCTTGTCGAAGATGTGCTCGGCGATGTTGTTGTTCGGGATCAGGTTGATGTAATGCGGGTCGATCGAGGTCACGTCGGCCGCGAGACCGATCCTGAGCGACTGCGCGGGGGCGCCTGAAGCGACGGCGAGCGCAACGATCGCCACGACGGTGCCGAGCGCGCGTCGCAACCCGACCGGGAGCAGGTGTGCACAGGACCGCTTGACCGACCGCGGGGAACGGCGTGCAGCCGCCGAACGCGCAGAGACCGCTCGCGCGCAATCGGCGATGACGGGGCCGGTTCCGGCGGGCCTGCGGAGATCGGATTCGCGCATGGCGTTCTTCGGTGCCGGCACCGCTACTGCGGCGTCCGTCCCGGGTCGCCCTCGCAGCGCGGCAGGTTGGCGTCGACGATCGCGCCGAGCGCCGCGAAGGCGCGAAGGTTCTCCCCCGCGGCCTTGACCGCCTGCGCGCGGGCGCGCTCCTCGGACACCGGCGCGCCGGAGGCGGTCCACGCCTTCGCGGCGACCAGCGCCCCCCGGTCGTAGAAGTACTCGCCGCTCAACCGACCGTTCCGGTACCACGAACGGGTCGGACCGTCGGGGACGCCGCGTGCGAACGAGGCCTGCAGCTTCCACGGCGGGTCGCCGCCGCGCGGAGCGTCGGAATACCACAGCGCGACCGTCCCGCTGATCGTGCCGTCGTCCCAGGGAATCTGCGCGATGCGCACGCCACCCGGCGACCAGAACAGGAACGAACTCGTGCGCTGGCCGAGGTTGAACGCGCCGAGCACGCGGACCCGGCCGTCCGCCGTCGAAAGCTCGTAGATGCCGTGCGGCCGCGCATCGCGGCAGCCGCCGCGCACCTCGAACGCCTCCGCCCCCAGCGGCCCGGACATCGCGCAGGCGGCGACGAGGACGATCAGGCGCGCCGCTTCGCCCACCATGCCGAGAGTTCGCCGACGATCCCGCGCCGGAACGCGAGCACGCAGACGACGAAGATCGCGCCGGTGATCACCGTGACCCACTGACCGCGCTCGGCGAGGAAGTGTTCGAGCGAGATGATCGTGAACGCGCCCACCACCGGCCCGAACACCGTGCCCATGCCGCCCAGCAGCGTCATCAGCACCACCTCGCCCGACATCTGCCACTGCACGTCGGTGAGCGAAGCGAGCTGGAACACGATCGCCTTGGTCGCGCCGGCGACGCCGGAGAGCGCCGCGGACAGCACGAAGGCGATCAGTTTGTAGCGGTCGGCGTCGTAACCGAGCGAGATCGCGCGCGGCTCGTTCTCCCGGATCGCCTTCAGCACCTGGCCGAACGGCGAGTGGATGACGCGCCGCACGAACAGGAATCCGGCGAGGAAGATCGCGAGCACGACGTAGTACATCGTCATCGGCCGCGAGAGGTCGAGGAAGCCGAACAGGCGGCCGCGCGGGACCGACTGGATGCCGTCCTCGCCGCCGGTGAACGGCGCCTGCAGGTAGAAGAAGAAGATCATCTGCGCCATCGCGAGCGTGATCATCGCGAAGTAGATGCCCTGGCGCCGGATCGCCAGCGCGCCGGTGACGATGCCGAGCGCGGTCGAGGCGGCGGCGCCGGTGAGGATCGCCAGCTCCGGCGAAAGACCCCAGACCTTCGCGGCGTAGGCGGTCACGTACCCGGCGGTGCCGAAGAACATCGCGTGGCCGAACGAGAGGAGACCCGCATAACCGACGAGCAGATTGAACGCGCAGGCGAAGAGCGCAAAGCACAGCGCCTTCATCAGGAACACCGGGTAGACGCCGACCCAGGGCGCGACGGCGAGCGCGATCGTCATGGCGAGCGTCGCGATCCGGAACGTGCGGGCGGAGGTCTCGTCCGCCCTCGTCACGGCAACGCGTGCGGAGGATGCGGCGCTGGCGGTCGCGGTGACGTCGTGCGGGCCCATCACTTCTCCTTCCCGAACAGGCCGGCCGGCCGGATCAGGAGCACGATCACCATGATCACGAAGATCACCGTATTGGACGCCTCCGGATAGAACACCTTGGTGAGGCCCTCGATCACCCCGAGTCCGAACCCGGTCACGATCGAGCCCATGATCGAGCCCATCCCGCCGATCACGACGACCGCGAACACGACGATGATGAGGTTCGCTCCCATCTGCGGGCTCACCTGGTAGATCGGTGCGGCCATGACGCCCGCGAGCGCCGCGAGCCCCACCCCGATGCCGTAGGTCAGCGTGATCATGCGCGGCACGTTGACGCCGAACGCCTGCACGACCGTGGGGTTCTCGGTGGCCGCACGGAGGTAGCTGCCGAGCTTGGTGCGCTCGATCACGTACCAGGTCGACAGGCACACGATGAGGGAAGCGACGACGACCCAGGCGCGGTACTTGGGCAGGAACATGAAACCCAGGTTGAACGCGCCGGAGAACTCCGGCGGGAGTCGGTAGGGTTGTCCGGAGCTGCCGAACTCGTTGGTGAACAGGCCCTGGATCACCAGTGCCAGGCCGAAGGTCAGCAGGAGGCCGTAGAGGTGGTCGAGCTGGTAGAGCCGCGAGAGCATCGTGCGTTCGATCACGATGCCGAGCGCGCCGATCGCGATCGGCGCGAGCAGGAGCGACCACCAGTAGCCGATGCCGAGGCGGTCGAGCAGCATCCACGCGGCGAACGCGCCCATCATGTACTGCGCGCCGTGGGTGAAGTTGATGATGTTGAGCAGCCCGAAGATCACCGCGAGGCCGAGCGACAGCATCGCGTAGAACGAGCCATTGATGAGCCCGATCAGGAGCTGGCCGGCGAAGGCCTGGATCGGGATCCCGAAGATTTCAGTCATGTCGATGCGTTGCGTTGCGCGCCGTTGGAGCGGACGCGGCTTCCGCCGCGCCGCTCAACCTGCGCGAGAGCCCGAACTCGTCGCGAGCGAGTGACATCGCAGCGAGCAGGAAACGGAGAACCCGTGGTCATCGGATCATCATCAGGCCGATACCGGCGATTGTCGATCGCTGTCCGTGTCCCAGGACCCGAGCGTTGTGCGGCGCGGCGGAAGCCGCGTCCGCTCGAACGCGAGGAGTTCGCCCGTCGGGCCGACGACCGCCACCCCCAATGTCCCAGCTATGGCCGGCCCGACGGGAAACCCGAGTTCGCCCGTCGGGTCGAAACCCGCCGGACCCGAAGCGCCATCGAACACCGGCCCGACGGCCAACCCCTACTTGACCAGCGGACAGCCGCCGTCTTTCAGCGGACGGAACGCCTGGTCGGCCGGAATCGTCGCGCGGACCTTGTAGTAGTCCCACGGCCCCTTCGACTCCGACGGCTTCTTCACTTCGACCAGATAGGCCGGATGGATCTTGCGGCCGTCGGCGCGGATCACGCCCTTGCCGAACAGCGGGTCGTCGGTCGGCATCTCCTTCATCTTCGCGACCACCTTGGTGCCGTCGTCGCTCTTCAGCGCCTCGACCGCCTTGAGGTAGTGCAGCACCTCGCCGTAGACCCCCGCGTGGACCATCGTCGGGTGGATGCCCTTGTCGCGCTCGGCGAAGCGCTTGCCGAACGCGCGCGTCTGGTCGTTCATGTCCCAGTAGAACGTGTTGGTCACGATCAGGCCCTGCGCGGTCTGCAGGCCCAGCGCGTGCACGTCGGTGATGAACACGAGGAGGCCGGCGAGGTTCATGCCGCCCTTGACGATGCCGAACTCGGCCGCCAGCTTGATCGAGTTGGTGGTATCGCCGCCCGCGTTGGCGAGGCCGAGGATCTTCGCCTACGACGCCTGCGCCTGCAGCAGGTAGGAGCTGAAGTCCTGCGTGTTGAGCGGCGCGCGCACCTGGCCCAACAC
>JADLBN010000009.1 GCA_020847675.1 Burkholderiales bacterium
ATCGCGCGGGAGTTCGGGTCCTGGGGCGTCGACGCGTCAGCGTTCCGCCGGTTGCCGGGCTGCCGATCGTCGCAGTCGGCCATCATCGTCGACGCGCGCGGCGAGCGGTTGATCGTCTCGCACTACGGCGACGTTCCCGACGACCCAACCTGGCTGCCGCTCGATGAACTCCGCGACGTGCGGGTGGTCCTGGCCGACGTGCGCTGGCCTGCGGGTGCCCGCACGCTGTTCGGCGCCGCGCGCGAAGCCGGCGTGACGCGGGTGCTCGACGCCGACGTCGCCGACGGTTCGGTGCTCGACGAGTTGATCCGGCTCGCCGACCACGTCGTGTTCTCCGAGCACGGGCTCGAGCGCTGGGCCTCCCTTTCGGAGGACGCCGGCGAACGGGAGCACCTCGTCGCGCTCGATCGCGCGTGGCAGGCCATGCGAGCCCGCGGCGACGCGCGCGCCTGCGCCGTCACCGGTGGCGAGCGCGGCTCCTGGTGGATCACCGGAGACGGTCCGCTCCACGTTCCTGCGCCGCGCATCGACGCGGTCGACACGCTGGGCGCAGGCGACGTGTTCCACGGCGCCTACGCGCTCGCTCTCGCCGAAGGACGCGAGATCGAGGCGGCCGCGAGATTCGCGACCCTCGCTGCGGCGATCAAGTGCACGCGGCCGGGCGGGCGCGCCGGCAGCCCGACGCGCGCGGAAGTTGCGGCGTTCGCGGCGCGGACCTGAGCGGGCGCATGGACGGGCCGATCGGCACGGCGGGGCCTGCGGCGCCAGCCGGCCCGGACTCCGCGACACAGCCGGTCGGCGCTCGGGTACCCTGCCGCCAGCGCCCATGAACGACGCCGCGCCCCCTGCCGCCGACGCCTTCTCGAGCGTCCACACGCAGAGCTTCGTGCCGCTCCTCGCCGAACTGGGCGCGTCGCTGCTCGTGACGACGTTCCAGGCCGGGCGGCTCATCCTGATGCGCCCGACGAAGTCCGGCATCAACACGCACTTCTTCGCGCTGCCCCGCCCGATGGGGCTCGCGGCGGACTTGAATCGCATCTTCGTCGGCGCGCACCGCAGCGTCCACGAGTACCGCAACGTGCCCGCGGTCGCTTCCCGCCTCGATCCGCCGGACGCCCACGACGCGGTCTACCTGCTGCGCAACGTGCATGTGACCGGCCACGTCGACATCCACGAGATGGCGTTCTCGGCGAGCGAGTGCTGGTACGTGAACACGCTGTTCTCGTGTCTTTGCACGCTCGACAACGAGCACAGTTTCGTGCCGCGCTGGCGCCCGCGCTTCGTTTCGGGCTACGCGCCGGAGGACCGCTGCCACCTGAACGGCCTCGCGATGGGCGACGGCAAGCCCCGGTTCGTCTCGGCGCTCGGCACGACCAACACGCGCGAGGGCTGGCGCGAGGCGAAGCGTGCCGGCGGCGTCGTGATGGACGTGGAGTCCGGCGAGATCGTCGCGCGCGGCCTGTCGATGCCGCATTCGCCGCGCCTGTACCGCGGCCGCCTGTGGGTGCTCGAATCGGGCAAGGGGGCGCTGTCCACCGTCGATCCCGTCTCGGGACGGGTCGAGACCTTCGTGCAGCTTCCCGGGTTCACGCGGGGGCTCGATTTCCTCGGGGGGATCGCGTTCGTCGGCCTGTCGCAGCTCCGCAAGTCGAATCCGTTCACCGACATCCCGCTCACCGACCAGAATCCCGAGCGCGCGAGCGGCGTGTGGGCGATCAACATCGAGACCGGCGCGACGATTGCGTTCCTGCGTTTCTCGGCCTCGGTCGAGGAGATTTTCGCGGTGCAGGCGCTGCCCGGCGCGCTCTCCCCGACGATCGTCGAGGAGCACGACGCGATACTCGACACGACCTGGGCGATTCCGGACGCGCTCCTGCGCGAGGTCGAGGCGGTGACGCCGGCCTCGACGCCGCCCGCCGGTTGATCCGGAGCCTTCGATGACGACGCCCGCGACCGACGAGATCGAGATCCACGGCTACCGGCTGACTCCGGTCTACGGACGCCTGCAGCCGGGCGTTCGCGACGAGATCGTCGGAATGTGGCTCGCCGCCGGCGTGCTCTCGCCCGACGAGGCAAGACGGCGCGTCGAAGAAGTCGTGATCGCGATCCGCAGTCCCGCGGGCGCCGTCGCCGGCGTGAACACCGTCTACGTCCAGGACGTCCCGGGCGGCGGCGGAGCCTATTACTTCTATCGCACCTTCATCCGGGCACCCGACCGCGGTGTGCCCGGCGTGACCACGGCGGCCTTCAAGGCGGCGGTCGCCTTGCTGCGCGAGCACCCGCACCCGCGCGCACCGCGCGGCGTGGTCCTGATCGTCGAGAACCCCAAGCTCTTCAGGCGGGCAGCGGTCGCTCGCATGGAACGACTCGGCCTGCACCGGATGGGCCGCGATGCCCGGGGGCGCGAAGTCTGGTGCCTGAATTTCGACGGGACGGTCCCGGCCGCGCCGGAAGGGCTGCTGCGGCCTTCGTGAACGAGTCCTGCGCCGGAACGTCCTGTCGCTTTCGGGACACAGATTCGGGGTTCAGGAGGGAAGTTTCCTTGCGGCGCCGACCGGGCCCTCCTAGAATCGACCGATTCCGGCCGGACCCGAGGAGACGCTTCCGCACCGGAAGCGGGGTCCGGAGTGCCACCGAGCTCGGAGGGGAGCCATGGCCCATCGATCCGCCCGTTCGACGCGCGGCAGCGCCGCGCGCTTCGTCGTCCGTCCGCTCGTCGCCGCGCTCGCCGCCGCCGGAGTGATCGGCGGCTCGGGTGTTCGGGCGGCCACGATCGTCGTCTCCGATGGCGGCGACTCCGGTACCGCCTCGACGTGTACGCTGCGCCAGGCGGTGGTGGCGATGAACACCGCGAGTCTCGCCGGGACCACCTGCGTCAACAGCGGCGGGGCGTTCGGCAGCAGCGATCTCGTCGACCTGTCGGCCCAGACAGGCACGATCGCGCTCTCCGGCACCGAGATTCCGATCACGGTCAACCTCGTGGTCGACGGAGGCTCCGCGGTGACGCCGCCGCCGCTCACGGTCTCCGGCGCCAACCTGAGCCGGGTGTTCAGCAGCCAGGGCGCCCCGATCATCGGCATCACCGTCAGCCGGCTGATCGTCGCCAACGGGCGCTCGCAAGGTCCCGGCGGATGCATCTACGGCGAGGGGCACGTCCAGCTCTTCGACAGCATCGTCACCGGATGCACGGCAGTGCACGATCCGGCAAACACGTCCACGGTCGATGGACTGGGTGGCGGCGTCGCGACTTATGCCCTCTATGCGCTCAACTCGACGATCCGAGGCAACACCGCCCGGAACGGCGGCGGAGGGGTCTTCGCCTACGTTCAGACGCTCTACAACGTCGCGATCACCGGCAACACGGTCACCGGACAGGCCTGCGACGCGACGGAATCGAGCAAGTATTGCATCGGAACGATCTTCGGCGGCGGCGGCAGTCTCGGCGCCAGCGTGCTCATGGCTGGAAGCACCGTGTCGGGCAACACGGTCCAGGCGTCGGCCATCACGATCACGAATGGCGAGACCACCCAGACCGTCGAGATCGGCATGGGCGGCGGGATCTCGCAGTTCTACACCTATGGCGAGAAGTACGCTCCTGTTGTTGTCGACGCCAAGTCGACGGTCACGGGCGTGCGGATCCTTGGCCATACCGGGCGGGAGGCGCGCCATGCCGCGCGGCTCGCGGTTCGCCCCGCGACGAGCAAAGCTTCGGCGTTGTCGACGCGATCGGCCGCCGGCGCACGCCCGAAGGCGGACGGCTACGCCGACTACGTGCTCGCGATGCGGAACTCGACGGTGAGCGGCAACCGGGTCGTCGGCAGCGGCGGGAACGAGGCCAAGTACGCGGGCGGCGGGGCGATCGCGTTGTCCAAGTACGGCTCTGCCGAGATTGCCAACAGCACGATTTCCGGCAACAGTGTCGGCAGCGGCCCCAACTCGCTTGGGAGCGGCCTCTACGCCGATTCGGTCGAGATCTCGAACAGCACGATCACCGCCAACAGCGGAGCCATGGCGCTCGCGATCGGCGGGGAGGAGGTCAACCCGGTGAACCGGACGAAGCGCGGCGCTGCATTGCCACCGGGTCTCGCGGCGATACGTGCGGCGGTTGTCCATGCGCGCGCGCCGGGCGCATCGGCGAAGGCGAGGATGAAGGCCGACGTGCCCTCGTTCATCGAGAGCACGATCGTGGCCGGCAACAGCGGCGGGCCGGACATCGATTGCAACAGTCCGTGCGCGATCGGCGGGTCGAACAACCTCGTGCGCTCCTTCGGCGTCGACGTCACCCTTCCTCCCGGCACGATCGTCGGCCAGAGCGCACAGCTCGCGCCGCTCGCGAACAACGGGGGAATCGTGGCCGGCGCGCCCGGCGACCCGGGCACTGGCCCGGTGCGCACGCACCGCCTCTACCTCGGCAGCCCGGCGATCGACCAGGGCGTCAACAACGAGGGTTTCAACTACGAGCAGCGCGGGCCGGGCTATCCGCGGGTCGTCGGCCCCGCCGCCGACATCGGCGCCACCGAAGGGGCGATTCAGCCGCCGCCGCAGGCGGTCGCAGCCCCTGTCCCGGCGCTCGGACCGTGGATGCTCGGCCTCCTTTCGGCGCTGCTCGCGGCGCTCGGGCTCGCCCGAAGACGGCGAACGCCGTAGTCCCCTGATGGCAGGGCGCGCACCTGACGCCCGTCAAGCCGGCCGATTCGTCGGGCGGGTACCATCGGCGGAAGGGCGCGGCGACAGCCGCTGCGCCGTCTCCGCAGGAGGCCGCTCGTGACTTACCGTTCGATCTTCGTCCACGTTGACGACTCCTCGCGATCCGACCTGCGGCTCGACGCCGCGATGCGGCTCGCGCGCCGCTATCCGGCCGACGTGCTCGGCACCTATCTCGTGTCGAGGCACGAACTCTCGGCTTCCGAGATCGCGCTCCTTCCGCCCGACTTCGTCCGGGCGCGCGATGCCTCGGTCATGCAGGCCGTGCGCGACGCCGAGGCGCGCTTCCGCAGCGCGATGAAGACAGGCGGGATCGGAACCTCGCACTGGCTCGTGCCGGCGGGCGATCCGGCCGAGGCAGCGGTGACGCGCGCCCGCTACTCCGATCTCGCGATCGTCGGACAGCCCGAGCCGGGCGCACCCGAGGCCGCGCTCGCCGCCGCCATCGCGCACGCGGTCGTGAACGAGTCCGGGCGACCGGTGATCTTCGTGCCGCACATCGGCCTCGCGCGCACGCTGGGCGAGCGCGTGATGATCGCGTGGAAGGATTCGCGCGAGTCCGCTCGCGCGGTCGCCGACGCGCTGCCGATCCTGAAAGACGCGAAGGAAGTGCTCGCGGTGGCCGTCGCGCCCGGGCCGGAGGAGACGGTGCAGGAGTACGTCTCCGACAAGGCGGTCATGGACTTCCTCCGCCGTCACGGCGTCGCGGCGGCGGTCAAGCGCATGAACGTGGACGACGTCGGCGCAGGCGAATTCCTGCTCTCGCGGGCCGCGGACTTCGGCGCCGACCTGATCGTGATGGGCGGCTACAGCCGGCCGCGGCTCTCGCGGCTCGTGTGGGGCGGCGTAACCGACACGATGCTGAAGTCGATGACCGTGCCGGTCCTGATGTCGCACTAGTCGCGACGCGCTCCGCCAGTCCCGGGAGGGGTCGCGGGGCCTCCGCGTGCTCAGCGCCCCATCCGCTGCTGGTACGCGGCGGTCACGCGCGAGATCAGCCCCGGATCCTCGTTGTTCGCGCGGCGCGTCGTGAACTCGACCGAAACGGTGCCGCCGGCGTCCTGCCGCACCTGAGCGACGACGTCGGTGGCGCCGCGGCTCCCGACGACGGTGCCGGTGCCGCGGTCCTGCCTCGTGATCGTGAGCCCGGCGTCCAGCATTGCGCCGCTCGCGGCCTGGAACGAGCGGTCGAAGCCCGAGACCACCGGTTGTCCCTCGACCGGGACGTAGGCGACGCACGCGGCGAGCGAGGCCGCGGCGACGAAGAGCGTGAGCGCGCGAAAATGGCGGAGAAGGCTCTCGCCTCGATGTCGTGACATGCGAAGGCTCCCGGTACCCGGCGCGGGGCGCGCCAACCCGGATGATCGGGCCGCGCCCCGGCCAAGTAAAGCGTCGTTCGCTACGCGCCGATGTGCACCTGGTAGACCGCTCCGGTCGACAGTTCGCAGATTCCGGTGCCCTGCCAGGGCGTCGTCATCCGGTAGTTGCAGCTCATGAAAGTGCCGCGCTGGCCGTACGCGTTCGCAAGCCCGGCGCGCTCGTCGCCGGGCGCGCGCGTCGCCTCGCCGACCAGCATCTCGCCCGCGTAGTCGAGCTGGAAGCGGCCCTTGCCGGTCATCATGTTGGTGACGGTGCCCGACAGCATTCCCGTGCGCGTCGCGATCTCGTTCGCCGGATACAGCCGTGCCTGCAGCATCGCGGGATACGGAGCGGTCGATCCGGCGACGACCGGAGCCGGGGTGGGCGCGGCGATGACGGCGACCGGCACCGCGGCCGTGCCGTCCGGATTGACCGGCACGACGTAGCACCCGCTCAGGCCGGCACCCGCGAAGGCGAAGGCGGAAACGAGCATCGAGCGCTTGATGGCGTGCAGCATGGATTCGTCCTTGGGAGCGGGCACGTCGCCCGCGCCAGCAGATTCGCGTGCGGTCCGCGCCGGCGTCCATCGCGATCGCGAAGGTAGCGTCGCGCGATACCGCAGGTGCCGCCTCGCGCTACCCCGGCCGCGACTGCCGCCGGAGGCGCTTGCCGACCTGCTGGATCTGGAGCAGGCGGTCGCCCTGCGCGTCCCCGGTACCCGGGCGTCTGACCTGCCGGAACGCGCGCGGCTCCCACGGCCGCATCGCGATGAGAAGGCTCGTGCCGAAGCGCTGCGCGAGCGGCAGGCGCAGGTCGTCGCGGTGCTGCTCGGCGAAGTCGCGCGCGACGCGGCGCAGCCGGGCGATCAGCTCGGCGCTCGACGCGTGCGAGAGCATCCCGCTCACGAACACGAACAGCTCGTCGGGCCGGTCGAAGCGGCTCGCGAGGTACTCGTCCTGGATGCGCGCGTGGAAGTACCTCTGGATCGGGCCGCCGGGCCGCCACGAAAACGTTCGGCTGATCATCGGGCGGATCCGGTTGCCCGGCGCGAGTTCGACGATGCGCAGCCGGTCGAGGCGCACGAGCAGGCGCGTGCACTCCGCCACCGAGAGCGCGTAGGTCGCCACGATCTCGTCGAAGGTCCAGTTGTTGACGGCGCACAGCGCCACCAGCAGGAGCTTCGGCTCCGACACGATCGCGGTCTCCTGCTCGAGCGTGAGCGACGCGGCTCCCGGCCGGTCTTCCGAGGCGGCGCGCGCGAGGTCCGCGAAATCGACGCCGGCGATGCGGCAGATCTCGTCGACGCGCACGAGCGTGAAGTCGCGGCGGGAGAAGATGCGCTTGACCGACGCCTCGGAGAGGCCGAGTCCGGCCGCGATGTCCGCGTAGGTGAGCCCGCGCGCCTTCAGGACGCGCTTCAACGTGTCGACGAGTGCGGTCGCTTCCATCGCGCCTCCCTGTCAGCCGTGCTTCACCTGCTGCCCGTGCTCGCGCGTCGCGTGGAAGCCGACGCGCGGGAAGTGCTCCATCGTCACCTGCAGGTTGTACTTGGACGTCGCGAGGAACACCGGATTGCCGTCGACGTCGGTGGCGAGCGAGGCGGCGTTCTGCCGCTCGAAATCGCGGCGGGTCGAGGCGTCGGGGAACGTGAGCCAGCGCGCGGTCGAGATGCCCGGTGTCTCGTAGAGGGCGTCGACCTTGTACTCGGTCGCGAGCCGGTGCGCGACGATCTCGAACTGCAGCGCGCCCACCGCTCCCAGCAGGATCGAGTAGCCGGACTCCGGCGTGAACACCTGGATCGCGCCTTCCTCGCCCAGCTCCTGCAGTCCCTTCGCGAGCTGCTTGGTCTTGAGCGGGTCGCGCGAGCGCGCGGCGCGGAAGAGCTCCGGCGCGAAATAGGGGATGCCGGTGAACGCGAGCGCCTCGCCGGACTCGGACAGCGTGTCCCCGATCTGGAGTTGGCCGTGGTTGTGGATGCCGATGATGTCCCCGGCCACCGCATCCTCGGATGCGACGCGCTCGTTGGCCATGAAGGTGAGCGCGTTGCCGAGTTTCATCTCGCGCTCCGCGCGCAGGTGGCGGACCTTGATGCCGGGCGTGTAGCGGCCCGAGCACACGCGGAAGAACGCGATGCGGTCGCGGTGGCGCGGGTCCATGTTCGCCTGGATCTTGAACACGAACCCGGTGAACGGCGTCTCGGTCGGCTCGACGCTGCGCGCGGTCGCGTCGCGCGGCTGCGGCGGCGGCGCCCAGTCGACCAGCGCCTGGAGGATCTCGCGCACCCCGAAGTTGTTGATGCCGGAGCCGAAGAACACGGGGCTCTGCCTGCCGGCGAGGAACTTCGCCAGCTCGAACGGGTGGCTCGCGCTGCGGAGGAGCTCGACGTCGTGGCGCAGCGCCGCCACGTCGTCGGGAGCGAGCGCGTCGAGACGCGGATTGTCGAGGCCCTCGATCGTCTCCGTGTCGGAGGAGGCGCGCTCCTCGCCGGGCGCGAAGCGCAGGAGCCGGTCGGTGGAGAGGTCGTACACGCCCTTGAACGCCCGGCCCATCCCGAGCGGCCAGGTCACCGGCGCGCATTCGATCGAGAGCACCGACTCGATCTCCCCGACGAGCTCGA
>JADLBN010000010.1 GCA_020847675.1 Burkholderiales bacterium
CGATCCTCGCGGGCGTGCTGGTCAAGAACCTGACCGACGACTTCTTCGTGCGGACCAACCTGCGCTTCCTGTGGGCGGTGTTCGCGCTGATGATCGCGTTCGGCGAGGGGCGGCTCCGGGAGGCCGGGCTGTTCGCCGGCAGAGGGCAGGAGCGGAGCTAGGGAAGCTCTGCGAAAGTGAGTGGTGCGCGCCCACTTTCGCAGAGCTTCACACCTAGCGCCTGCGCGGCGCCCGCAGCGGCGTCGGGGCGCGCGACCCGGCGTCGATCACCGGCGCGGGCATCGGCTTCACCGGCGCACCGGCCAGCGGCTCGTACTCGGGAATCCAGGCCTGGAGCCGGGCTCTCACCTCGGCGTCCTGCGCCGCCCGGTCGCGCTCGCACAGCGCGATCATCTGTCCCACCGCGTCGCGGTTCGCCGACCGGACGCTGGCGATGAAGAGCTTGGGGTGCGGCGTCGGGCGCTTAGCCTCCTCGGACGCCAGCGGTTCCTCGAACAGCTTCTCGCCCGGACGAAGCCCGGTGAACACGATCGGGACGCGGTCGGGATCGGCGCCCGAGAGCCGGATCATGTCGCGCGCGAGGTCGAGGATGCGCACCGGATCGCCCATGTCGAGCACCAGGATCTCGCCGCTCTTCCCCATGAAGCCCGCCTGCAGCAGGAGCTGCGTGGCCTCGGAGAGCGACATGAAGAAGCGCGTGATGTCCGGATGGGTGACGGTGACCGGCCCGCCGCGCACGATCTGCTCGCGGAAACGCGGGATCACGCTGCCCGCGCTGCCGAACACGTTGCCGAAGCGCACGACGACGAACTCGGTGCGGCCGCGCTGCAGCGTCTCGCAGGCGATCTCGGCGAGCCGCTTCGAGGCCCCCATCACCGAGGTCGGGTTCACCGCCTTGTCGGTCGACACCAGCACGAACTTCTCGACCTTCGCCTCGGCCGCGGCGCGCGCGAGGACCCAGGTGCCCCAGGCGTTGTTGCGCACCGCGGCCCACGCGTTCTGCTCCTCCATCAGTGGCACGTGCTTGTAGGCGGCCGCGTGGAACACGACGTCGGGCTTCTCGCGCGCGAGCACGTCCTCGACCAGCGCCGCGTGCTTCACGTCGCCGACGATCGCCGACACCACGAGCTGCGTGTACTCGTCGCACAGCGCGGTCCGGATCTCGTACACCGCGGCCTCCGAGATATCGAACAGCACGAGCCGCGCCGGCCGGAACTTCGCGATCTGGCGGCACAGCTCCGCGCCGATCGATCCGCCCGCGCCGGTCACCATCACCACCCGGTTGCCGAGCCACTCGGCGAGCCCGGCGCTGTCGAGGACCACCGGGTCGCGGCCGAGCAGGTCGTCGAGCTCGATGCTGCGGATCGTGGTGAGCGCGTGGCCGCCGTCGATCAGTTCCTCGTAGGAAGGCACGGTGAGCGCTTCCAGCCGGTGCTGCGCGCACAGTTCCGCGGCGCGCCGTCGCACCGCGTGGTGCGCCGAGGGCAGCGCGATGATCACCTTGCGCACGCCGTAGCGGCGCGCCCAGGGCGCGAGTTCGGCGATCGGCCCCAGCACCGGCACGTTGCGGATGTGCCCGTGCAGCTTGCGCGGATCGTCGTCGAGCAGGCCGACGACGCGCCATTGGCGGCTACGGGCGAGTTCGGCGGTGAGCCGCGCACCGGCCTCGCCGGCGCCGACCACCAGCACCGGCTCGCCCAGTGCCGCGAGCGGACTGTACAGACGATGCTCCTTCCAGATCCGGTAGGCGAACCGGTTGCCGGCCATCAGGAAGATCAGCACCAGCGGATAGAGCACCAGCACGCTGCGCGGCACCGACGCCTGCAGTTGCAGCATCACGATGACCAGCGGGATCAGGATCGCGCCCATGCCCGCGGACAGCACGATCCGCTGCAGGTCCACGGTCGAGGCGAAGCGCCACAGCCCCCGGTAGAGCCCGAAGCCGAGAAAGATCGCGGCCTGCAGGGGAACGATCCACGCGAGCGACGCCACCAGATCCGCGACCTGCGCGTCCGGGACGTCGAAGTTGAAGCGCACCCCGTAGAGCAGACTCCATGCGACCGCCGCGGCGCACAGATCGTGGGCGAAGGCGAGCACGGCCCGCCAGTTGATGTTCAAGGCTTCCTCACCTGCGAATCCCCGACATGATAATCAATGCGGGCGAACACCGCCGCGACGATCGCGATCCAGACGGCCAGAGCCACCCAGCCCGCGGCCGGGGCGAACGCGAGGCAGGCGATCGCGCTCGCGGCGCACCCGATCATCAGAGCGCCATAGACCCGGAGCGTTCCCCGGTGGCCGGCGCCCTGGCGCACGAGGCGCTGGTAGTAGTGCGTCCGGTGCGCCTCCCACACGCGCTCGCGGCGCCAGGCCCGCCGCGCCAGCGTGGCCGAGGCGTCGGCGAGGAACGGCAGGAACACGAGGAGCGGGAACCACGCGGGCCAGAGGCCGGACGTGGTTCCGGCGAGGCCGGCCGCCCCCGCGGTGAAGCCGAGCGGAGCGGAGCCGGCGTCGCCCAGGAACAGCCGCGCCGGTGGAAGGTTTCGCGCGAGGAAAGGCAGGCATGCCCCGGCGAGCGCGAGCCACGGTGCCCACGCCGCTCCGGCCAGCGCGGCAGCGGCGGCGCAGGCGCCAAAGCCGGTCACCGCCATCGTTCCCGCGAGACCGTCGCTCCCATCCATGAAGTTGAAGAAATTGGTCGCCGCCACGAGCACCGTCGCGCCCGTCGCGATGAAGGCCGCCTCACGCGGATCGAATCCGGCGAGCGCGCACGACACGGCGAGTGCCGCGCCGGTTTGAACGAGTATCCGCCACACCGGGGAGACACCGCGGTAGTCGTCGACGAGCGAGATCGCGAACAACGCGGCGAGCGAAACCGACAGGGTCGCGTGCGACGCTCCGCTGAATCCGGGCGGCGGCCCGGCGAAGGGCGCTGCCGCGGCCCAGCCGGCGAAGATCGCCCATCCCCCGGCGCGCGCAACCGGCCGCTCGTGCAGCGAGCGCGGATTCGGCTGGTCGATCGGCGCAAGGCCGGGAAATCGCGCCAGCAGCGCGACGACCAGCGCGGAGACCGCCAGGCCGATCAGGACCGCAGTCACGCGTTCTCCCGCCGACCGCGGCCCCGGCGGCTGGCGACAATGGCGTCGCGCAAGCCGGTTTTGCGCGACGCATCCCCGGAAAGCGGCCGGAACGACGCAAAATCCCCTCGCGGGTCGTTGGTTCCGAAACGCGAGGATGTCAAAATCATCATTGATATCATACTATTAGAGCCAGCCTCTCGCGTCGATTCGACGCCATGTCGGCGCATCCGGCGTGAATGCCTTGTTGCTTTGGCACAACAGCGGGGAGCCCATCGGGAACGACGCGGGGCGCTTCCTTGCCTAGGATTCCCCCCGTTTGGCACAATGGACCCAACTTCTCGACAGACCTGAGAAGGTTGCCATGGCCGGGAAAGAATCGCTTCCCGGCCGACTTTTTCCGATAGAGGAGAGAATTCATGAACAAGAAGCTTCTCGCTCTCGCCGTCGCGGGTGTGCTGTCCGCACCGCTGGCCGCGCAGGCGCAGACCGCGAACGTCACGCTCTATGGCCGCCTGAACCTGACGATGGAAGCGGTCCAGCTGGGCAATTCGACGGCGGAGAACTGGATCTACCGCGTGAACTCGAACTCGTCCCGCTTCGGCATCAAGGGGACGGAGTCTCTCGGCGGCGGCCTCAACGTCATCTTCCAACTCGAGTCGTCGGCCAACGGCGACGCCGGCGGCGGCACGATCGCCGGCCGTGACACCTACGTCGGCCTGCAGGGCGGCTGGGGCACGGTGAAGATCGGCAACTTCCTCGCTCCGTATGACGACATCCACCCGATCTTCGGCAACGTGCCCACGCTGACCACGTCGATCCTGTCGACCGCGGCCCTGTGGGCGAACGCGCCGTCGAGCAAGACGCAGGGCGGCTTCGATGCGCGCCTCGGCAATTCGATCCGCTACGACTCGCCCAACATCTCGGGCTTCACCGGCAGCATCCAGGCCTCGACGTTCGAGAACAACACCCACGGCATGGTCTACAGCATGGGCGGCTTCTACAACGCCGGCCCGCTGCAGGCCGGCGTGGCCTGGGAGCACAACCAGGGTGCGCGCGCCGCCGGACTCAAGGACGACGCGATCTCGGTGTCGGGCGGCTGGAACTTCGGCATCGCGCGCGTCGCGGGCGTGTACGAGCGCCTCGACTACGACGTCGCCGCGGGCGGCAACCTGAAGCGCGACCTGTTCGGCGTGTCGGGCACGTTCAACCTCGGCCCTGGCCAGTTGTACGCCGCGTGGATCCACGCGGACGACGGCAAGGGCAGCGCGGCGGACGGTTCGCAGGTCGCCGGTACGGTCAAGGGCAACGACACGTCCTCGGACGAGTACTCGATCAGCTACACCTATCCGCTGTCGAAGCGCACGCTGACCTACGTCGGCTACGTGCGTGTCGACAACGACGAGAACGCGCGCTACACGTTCAACATCAACCCGCTGAACCAGTCGTCGGTCACCGGCGGCCTGTCGCAGCAGGGCAAGCCGCAGGGCGTCGTCGCGGGCATCGTGCACTTCTTCTGATCCGCGACGGAAAGCAAGCTCGTTCGAACGGGCGCCTTCGGGCGCCCGTTTTTTTCTTGATCGATTCGGCGTCTCGCCTGGGAAAAACCGGGGTCAGACACCGATGAAGCCGGTGTCAGACCCCTGCGACGGAGCCGGGGTCGGACCTCTTCGGAAGGCTGGTGTCTGACACCGGACTTTCCGGTGTCTGACACCGTTTTTTCCGGTGTCTGACACCGTTTTTTTCACCCCGCGATCCTGCACCGGGCGCGAGGGGTTCCGGGAGTTTGTCGCCCGGCGAGCCGCTGCGCTACCATCGGGACATGGCCCTCCCGATTCCCCGCCCGGCGCCCGAAGCGCTGATCGCCGCCTTCGACCGCGCGCTGCGGACGCTGTCGGGTGTCGCCACGCAGGCG
>JADLBN010000011.1 GCA_020847675.1 Burkholderiales bacterium
GCGTCCCACTCGTCGTCCTTCATGCGCACGAGCAGGTTGTCCCGCGTGATGCCGGCGTTGTTCACGAGGATCGCCACCGGGCCGAACCGGGCCTCGACGTCGGCCAGCGCCGCGTCGACCGCGGCGGCGTCGGTCACGTCGAGCCGGATTCCGGTTCCGGGAACTGCAGTTTCCTTCAGCGCCGCGTCGATGGCGGCCGCGCCCGCATCGCTGGTGGCCGTGCCCACGACGGTCGCGCCATCGCGGCCGAGCGCGAACGCGATCGCCCGTCCGATCCCGCGAGTCGCGCCGGTCACCAGTGCCACCTGTCCGTCGAGCTCCTTCGCCATCGTCGCCTCTCCGTTCAATCCGCCGTCGCCGCGCGCGCCTCGGCGAGCGCGTGGCCGTCGGTCAGCGCGTGCGTCCTCAACGCAGGCTCGATCTTCCGCGCAAGCCCGGCGAGCACGCGCCCCGGCCCCGCCTCCACGACGTCCGTCACTCCGCGTTGAGCGAGGGCGCGCACCGTGTCCGTCCATCGCACCGCGCCCGCTGCCTGTTTCGCGAGCGCCATACGGATTGCCTCGGGTGTGCTGTGCTCGGCGACATCGACGTTGTGCAGCACCGGAATGGCGGGTGAGCGGAACTCCACCTGCGCGAGCCGGCCTGCCAACCGCTCGGCTGCGGGCTTCATCAGCGCGCTGTGGAACGGGCCGGACACCGGCAGGAGCATTCCCCGCTTCGCGCCGCGCGCCTTCGCGCGCTCGATCGCGCGCTCGACCGCCGCGCGGTGCCCGGCGATCACGACCTGTCCGGGCGAGTTGAAGTTGACCGGCTCGACGACTTCGCCCTGCGCGGCTTCGCGGCAGGCTTCCGCGATCGATGCGTCGTCGCCGCCCAGGATCGCCGCCATGGCACCGAGGCCTGCGGGCACGGCGTCGGTCATCGCCTGCGCGCGGAAGCGCACGAGAGGCACCGCGTCGCGGAACGCGAGCGCCCCGGCCGCCACGAGCGCCGTGTACTCGCCAAGGCTGTGCCCGGCCACGACCGCAGGCGTGTCGCCCCCGGCCGCCTGCCACGCACGCCACGCCGCGATGCCCGCGGTGAGCATCACCGGCTGCGTGTTGGTCGTGAGGTTGAGCGCCTCGGCCGGACCGTCGGTCACCAGTGCCCACAGGTCCTGGCCGAGCGCCTCGCTCGCCTCGTCGAAGGTGGCGCGCACCACGGGATGGTCGTCCCAGCCGGCCATCATGCCGACCGACTGCGAACCCTGGCCCGGAAACACGACTGCAACTTGGCTCATCGTCAACTCCATCGCAACAGCGCCGAACCCCAGGTGAAACCCCCTCCCACCCCGAGCAGCATCACGTGCTGCCCCGGACGGATGCGTCCGTCCCGCACCGCCTCGTCGAGCGCGAGCGGCACCGAAGCTGCCGACGTGTTCGCGTGGCGATCGACCGTGACCACCACGCGCTCGTGAGGCACGCCCAGGCGCTTCGCCGTCGCGTCCATGATGCGCAGGTTCGCCTGGTGCGGGATCAGCCAGTCGATCGCCGTGCGCGGAAGGCCCGCATCCGCAAGCGCTTCGTCGGCCACGTCGGTCAGCGCACGCACCGCGAACTTGAACACTGCCTGTCCGTCCATTTGCAGGAACGGCCTTCCGGCAACCTTCCCGTCGCGCACCTGCCCCGGCACCGACAGGATGCCGCGCTGACTGCCGTCGGCGTGCAGGCGCGTGGCGACGATCCCCGGCTCGGCGGAGGGCACCAGCACCGCCGCGCCGGCGCCGTCGCCGAACAGCACGCAGGTGCGCCGGTCGCTCCAGTCGAGGATGTGCGAATAGGTCTCCGCGCCGACGACGAGCGCGTTGCGTGCGGTGCCGGCGCGGATCATCGCGTCGGCGATCGAGAGCGCGTAGACGAACCCCGAGCACACTGCCTGCACGTCGAATGCCGGACCGCCGCGCAGTCCGAGCCGGTCCTGGAGGATGCACGCGGTCGACGGAAACACGAAGTCCGGGGTCGTCGTCGCGACGATGATCGTGTCGATTTCCCCCGCCGCCATCCCCGCGGCCTCGAGCGCGCGGCGCGAGGCGTGGTACGCAAGGTCCGACGACAGTTCGCCCTCCGCCGCGATGTGGCGCTGCAGGATGCCGGTGCGCGAGCGGACCCACTCGTCGCTCGTGTCGACGCCGCGGCGCGCGAGGTCGTCGTTGGTCAGCACCTGCGCGGGCAGGTAGCTGCCGGTGCCGGCGATCCTGCTACGCATCGTTGCGGGCGGGCGCTTCGCCCAGCGCAGCGGCCGGCATCGCCGCGATGCGCTGCGCGATGCGGTCGAGCACGCCGGACTCGATCTCCGCGTGCGCCTTGCGGATGGCGTGCCGGAACCCGAGGGCGTCGGTGCCTCCGTGGCTCTTCACCACCACGCCCTTCAAGCCCACCAGCGACGCGCCGTTGAGCCGGCGCGGGTCGATGCGGCGCTTGAAGCGCATCAGCACCGGGTACGCGATTCCCGCCACGATCCTCGACAGGATGCTCCGGGTGAACTCCGCCTTCAGGAACTCGTAGAGCATCTGCGCGAGCCCTTCCGAGGTCTTGAGCGCGACGTTGCCGACGAAACCGTCGCACACGACCACGTCGGTGGTGCCCTTGTAGATGTCGTCGCCCTCGACGTTGCCGTGGAAGTTGAGCCCGGACGCCTTGAGGCGCTCCGCCGTCTCCTTCACCAGCTCGTTGCCCTTGATGTCCTCCTCGCCGATGTTGAGGAGGCCCACGGTCGGGCGCTCGATCTGCTCGACCGACGACACGAGCGCGCTGCCCATCGCGGCGAACTGCACGAGCTGCTCGGGCGTGCAGTTCACGTTCGCGCCCAGGTCGAGCATCGTGACCACGCCCTTCTTGGTGGGGAGCTGCGAAGCGATCGCCGGGCGGTCGATGCCGGGCAGCGTCTTCAGCACGAAACGCGCGATGCCCATCAGCGCGCCGGTGTTGCCGGCGGAGACGCAGCCGTGCGCTTCGCCGTCCCTGACCAGATTGATCGCGACGCGCATCGACGAGTCCTTCTTCCGCCGCAGCGCATCGGCCGGCGGGTCGTCCATCTCGACCACCTCGGACGCGGGATGGATGCGGACCCGGTTGCGCGCGGGGGAGCGCGACTTCGCGAGCACCGGCTCGATCGCCTCGGCCCGGCCGACCAGCACGACGCTCGCGCCGGGTGTCTCCTCGAGAAACGCGAGCGAAGCGGGGACCGTGACGGGCGGGCCGTGATCCCCGCCCATCGCGTCGACCGCGATGATGATCGTCATGCCGGACCCGCGGCGGCGACCGGCGAGAGCCGGGCGCCGCGACGATGCGCGCGACTCACGCGCGTTCCGCGACGGGGCTTACTCGTCGGCCTTGGTCCGGACGACCTTCTTGCCGCGGTAGTAGCCGCTCGGGCTGATGTGGTGGCGACGGTGGGTCTCGCCGCTTACCGGTTCGGTGCCGAGCGTGGGCGCGGCGATGAAGTCGTGCGCACGGTGCATGCCGCGCTTGCTCGGCGACTTCTTGTTCTGCTGGACAGCCATGTCGTTCTCCTGATTCGCTTCGTCGCGGCGCGTTCGCCCCGCGGTACGCTCCTGCCGCCGGGCTCACGGCCGCGGCGGGCAATTCCCTTCGTGGCGGGGCGCGAACGGCAGCGTCAGCACAAGTTCGTCCTCCACCAGCATCGCGACCTCGAGGGGCCGGTCGGCGAGGATCACTTCGCTCTCCGACGCCTCGTCGAGCCGCGCCAGTTCCCTGCCGTCGGCCGCCAGCAGCACCTCGGTGTCCTGCTTCACGGGCCAGTCGACCCGGCCGAGGCAGCGCTGGCACAGCAGCGGCACGCTGCCCGAGATCCCGATCGCCAGCGCCGCGGGGCCCTCTTCACTCGCCCGGCCTTCCAGCGTCCATGCGATCGGCACCGGATCCTCGCCCGGTGCCAGGACGTCCTCGACGTTGGGCAGCCGCCGCGCGTCGAAAGTCCCCGACAGCCTGCCTCCCTGCCTCGCGAGCCGGAAGGCGTCGAATCGGGTCACGGAAGCGGAACCGGACATCGCGCCGTCGCCGGCGCCTCCCGGAAGATTCCAGGCTCGCCACGCGCACAAACCACAAACGATAGATAATAGCGCCTCTCGACCGATATGTCAAAAACCGCCGCAAAAACAAGGGGGAACCCGCCTCGGCCGCTGGTGCTCGCGTCGGGCTCCCGTTACCGGGCCGCGCTCCTCGACCGCATCGGGCTGCCCTACCTCGCCCGGGCCCCCGACATCGACGAGTCGACGCTCGCGGGCGAGAGTCCCGCGGAGACCTGCGTCCGTCTCGCGGAAGCGAAGGCGCGCGCGGTGGCCGTGCACCACCCCGACGCGCTGGTCCTGGGATCCGACCAGGTGGCGGACTGCGAAGGCCGCCACGTCGGCAAGCCCGGAACGCTCGCCGGCGCGAAGGAGCAACTGCGCGCGCAGTCAGGGCGCAGCGTGACCTTCCATACCGGCGTCGCGCTTCTCGACGCCGCGACCGGACGCTGCTGGGTCGAGCGGGTCGATGTCGTCAGCCGCTTCCGAGTGCTGAACGAAGGCGAGATCGACGCCTATCTCGCCCGCGAGAACGCCCTCGATTGCGCCGGCTCGGTCCGCTCCGAGGCGCTGGGCATCGCGCTCTTCGAGGCGATCGAGAGCGACGACCCGACCGCGCTCATCGGGCTGCCGCTGATCGTCACGCTGAAGCTCCTGCGGCGTGCGGGAGTCGACGTGCTCGCGCAGCCGCGATGAACCCTCCCGCTGCGCTCTTCCTCGTCCCCAACCTGCTGGGCGCGGTGCCGCCGGCGTCGGTCCTGCCGGCGCGCACGATCGAGACCGCGCGAGCGATCGAGCACTGGGTGGTCGAGACGCCGAAGGCCGCGCGCGCGTTTCTGAAGGCACTCGCGCCCGCGCAGCCGATCGCCGAACTTTCGATCCGCGAACTCGACCCGAAGGCGTCCGCTGCGGAGACGGCGTCCCTCCTCGCTCCGGCACGATCGGGCCAGGCGGTCGGATTGCTCTCCGACGCCGGCGCTCCCGCGGTCGCCGATCCCGGCGCGCTGCTGGTGGCGACCGCGCACCGCATCGGCATCCCGGTCGTCCCGCTCGTCGGCCCCTCGGCGATCCTGCTGGCGCTGATGGCGTCGGGGCTGAACGGACAGGCGTTCGCGTTCCACGGCTACCTGCCGGTGTCTGAGGCGGCGCGCGCGGCGCGGCTGAAGGAACTGGAAGCGGATTCGCGCTCGCAGGCGCGGACGCAGGTGTTCATCGAGACGCCGTATCGCAACGCCGCGATGCTCGCGACGCTCGTCGCAACGCTTTCGCCTCGCACCCGTCTCGCGCTGGCCGCCGACCTCACGCTGCCGACCGAATCGGTCGCGATGCGGCCGGTCGCGGACTGGCGTGGCGTCGACCCCGCCGGCTACCAGCGGCGTCCGGCCATCTTCCTGTTGCAGGCGTGACCGCGCGGATCGGCCCGCGCGCGGGGACCTTCGCCGCGGCCCCTTCGCGGGCTGGACCTCGCGCCGGAACCGGACCGGATCAGACCCGGCCTTCCTCTTCCTCGGGCCAGTCCTTGATGTAGCTCTTGAGCATCCGGTTCTCGAACGCCTGCTCCTCGTAGATGGCCTTGGCGACGTCGTGGAACGAAACCACGCCGAGGAGCGTCGCGCCCTCCATCACCGGAACGTAGCGGGCGTGGCGCTCGAGCATCGTGCGGCGCAGGTCCATCACGTCGAAGCCGGGGGGGACGGTGAGCGGGTCACGGGCCTGGAGATCCCCCACCTTGAGCGAGCCGAGCGACCCACCGTGCTTCGCGAGCGCGTCGAGCACTTCGCGGAAGGTCAGCATGCCGGCGAGCCTGCCGTGGTCCATCACGACCAGCGATCCGATGTCGTGCTGCGCCATCACGCGCACCGCGTCCATCGCCTGGCTTTCCGGGCCGATCGTGAAGAGCGTGTTGCCCTTGATCCTCAGGATCTCGCTGACGAGCATAGCGGCCTCCTCGGGAGCGACCGGGCGGGTGCCCGGCGCGTCCTGTCGAAAGCCTACGCCAGGGAGAGGGTCGGACGCAATGCTCGCGGCGGTGAGCGCACTCGTGCTGGAGTGCGCGCGGCAACCGGCCGGTGCGTGGTGCCGGAGGGGCGTGCCGCAGCGCCCATCCGCAGGCGCGAGGTTCGCGCGCCTCGCGCCGCGCTCAGGGGCCCGCGATCGGGCGCCGCTCCCGCAACGCCTGCGCGAGCGTTCCGCTGTCGACGTACTCGAGTTCGCCGCCCACCGGCACACCGCGCGCGAGCCGGCTCACCTTGAGCCCCCGCGCCGCCAGGAGTTCGCCCACGTAATGCGCGGTGGCCTCGCCTTCGTGCGTGAAGTTGGTCGCGAGGATCGCCTCCCGCACCACGCCGTCGAGCGCGCGCTTCAGCAGGCGGTCGAGGCGGATCTCGCGCGGTCCGATCCCGTCGAGCGGCGAGAGGCGCCCCATCAGCACGTAGTAGAGCCCGGTGTAGGCCTGCGTCTGTTCGACCATCAGCAGATCCGCCGGTGTCTCGACCACGCACAGGAGCGCCGGATCCCGGCGCCCCGACCGGCAGAGCGCGCACACCGTGCCCTCGGTGAACGTGTTGCAGCGCTCGCAGTGATGGACCGCGCCGACCGCCCGCTCGAGCGCGCCGGCGAGCGTCCTCGCGCCGTCACGGTCGTGCTGCAGCAGGTGGAGCGCCATCCGCTGCGCCGCGCGCGGTCCGACGCCGGGCAGCGCGCGCAGCGCCTTGACCAGCGCGTCGAGACTTCCGAGCGGCTCGGAGGCCGCTGCCGCCCGCGCCTCGGGGGGACGCTGCGCCATCGCGTCGCTCAGAACGGCAGGTTGAATCCCGGCGGCAGCGGCATGCCGCCCGTGAGGCCGGCCATCTTCTCGTCTTTCACCTTCTCGGCCCGGCGCACCGCGTCGTTGACCGCGGCGGCCACCAGATCCTCGAGCATGTCGCGATCCTCGCCGACGAGCGAAGGATCGATCGCGACCCGCTTCACGTCATGGCGGCAGGTCATCGTGACCTTGACGAGGCCGCCTCCCGACTGGCCCTCGACCTCGGTGCGCGCGAGTTCCTCCTGCGCGCGCTTCAGGTTGTCCTGCATCGCCTGCATCTGCTTCATCAGGCCGGCGATCTGGTTCTTCATCATCGTTCACGGTCCTCGGAGGAGGCGCGCCCGGCGTCGGGCCGCGCCTTGATCGACTCGCTGCGCACGGTCGCGTCGAACCGCGCGAGCGCATCGCGCACGAACGGCTCGTCGCGGAACGCCGCTTCGGTGCTCGCCCGCGCCGCTTCGCGTTCGCGCGTGGTCTTCGCGGCGAGCGAGCCGTCGGCCGCGTCCCCCACCTCGAAGGCGAGCAGGAGCTTCGCGCCGGTCGCCTGCTCGAGCGCGGCGCGCAGGCGATCCGCGTAGGTCTTGCCCGCGAGGTGCTGGTGCGCGGCGGGCAACGACAGCGTGAGGACGTGCCCTTCGACCCGCCGCATCTCGGTCTGCGCAGCGAGTTCGCGCGCCATGCCCGAGAGCCCCAGGCTCTGCACGAAGTCGGGCCACTCGCCGGGAGCGGCAGGCAGCGCGAGGCGCGGCAGCGCAGTCGGCTGCGGCGTGGCCGCAGCCGCGGGTTGCACTGCCGCCGGTTGCGGCGCGGCCGTACGCTGAGCACGCTCGGGAACCGCGGGACCTTCTCGCGATCCTCGACCCGGCGCCGCTGCGGGCGAGGCCGCGGCAGCGGGCTCGAAAGCCAGCATCCGCAGCAACGTCATCGACAGGCCCATCGCCTCGTCGGGGGCGAGCGCGAGATCCGCGCGGCCCTGCGCCGCGATCTGCCACAGCAGTTGCACGTTCGCCGGCGGGAAGCGCTGCGCACATTCCGCCACGCGACCGGCGTCGTCGCCGGTCACGGCCTCGGGCACCGCCTGCGCGAGCGCGATCCGGTGGAACAGGTGCGCGAGTTCGGCGAGGGCGTCGCCGGCGGAGAGGCCGCGTTCCGCGATCGCGTCGGCTTCGGCGACGAGCGCCTTCCCGTTGCCGGCCGCGAGCGCGTCGGCAACCCGGAAGGCGAAGTCGCGGTCGACGATGCCGAGCATCGCGCGCACCGGCTCCACCCGGACCTCGCCGCCTCCGTAGGCGATCGCCTGGTCGAGCAGCGAGAGTCCGTCGCGCAGGCTGCCGGAAGCCGCGCGTGCGATCAGGGCGACGGCCGGCTCGTCGTGCGCGACGCCTTCGGCGCCGAGGATGTGCACGATCCGCGCGGCGATCTCGTCAGGCGCGAGCGGCTTCAGCGCGAATTGCAGGCAGCGCGACAGCACGGTGACCGGCACTTTCTGCGGGTCGGTGGTCGCCAGCACGAACTTTACGTGCTCGGGCGGCTCCTCGAGCGTCTTCAGCATCGAGTTGAAGGCGTTCTTCGACAGCATGTGCACTTCGTCGATCAGGTAGACCTTGTAGCGGCCGACCGTCGGCGCGTAGCGCGCGTTGTCGAGGATCTCGCGCATGTTCTCGACGCCGGTGTTGGACGCCGCGTCGATCTCGAGCAGGTCGACGAACCGCCCCGCGTCGATGTCGACGCAGGCGGCGCAGGTGCCGCAGGGCGTCGCCGAGACGCCGTGGGTCAGGCAGTTGAGGCTCTTGGCGAGGATGCGCGCGATCGTGGTCTTGCCGACGCCGCGCGTGCCGGTCAGCAGGTACGCGTGGTGCAGGCGTCCGCCCGCGAGCGCGTTCGAGAGCGCCGTGACGACGTGGCCCTGCCCGGTCAGCTCGGCGAAGGTGCCGGGCCGCCATTTGCGCGCGAGAACCTGATAGCTCACGGACGACGGCCGGTTTGGCGTGGCGGTTGACGCCCGGAGTCGACCGGCCTCGCCGGCGACTTCAGGCGGACTTGCAGGCGGCCGAGAACAGGGTCCTGCTCCCGGCCGTCGTGTGGGGTGGCGAGCCGTTCCCCCGGCACTTGCAGAGAATCGCTATGGCTGCTTCCTTCCGGACCTGACCAGGTTCACGACCATGCAATGCGGGGCGGCCCGCCGTGAATTTCAGGCCTGCAGGCGCCCTCGGACGCAACAGGCATGATGACGATTATAGCGGTTCCGGACGATGGAACCCGCACCGGGGTGCCGCATCGCTATACTCGGTTCGCGCCCCCGCTCCCCTCGCCCCCGATGCGACGACCCACGCACGAGGCCGCGTTGCACGATCCGGTGCGCTTCGCCGCCCGGTCGGCGGTGCTCGCCCTCGCGGCACTCGTCGCGGCCTGCGGCGTGTCCGAACTGCCGCCGCCGCGCGAGGCCCGGACGCTGGTCGTGGCGGTGCGCCCCGGTCCCGCGAGCTGGTTCCCGGGGCCCGACGGATCACCGCAGGGCATCGACCACGACCTGATCGAGCGTTTCGCACGCGAGCGCAACCTGCCGCTGACCGTCGTTGCGGTCCCCGACGCCGAAGCGCTACTCGAGCGCGTTGCCGCGGGCGAAGCGCACGTCGGCATTGGCGGCCTCTACCGGCCGCCCTCGGGCAAGGCCCCCGGCGACCCGAAGTCCGCGCGCGTGCCGGTCCTGTGGACCTCGGGCTACGAGACCACGGAGGCGGTGGTGATCTGCGCGAACGATGGCTTCCGGCCGCGCGGCTGGAAGGACCTCGCCGGCAGCGACGTCGCGTACGCCGCCGGTTCCGGCATCGAATCGACGTTCGCGAGAGTCCGCCGCGACCACCCGGAAGTGCGGTGGAAGCCGATGGACGCCGCGTCCGGCGACGTGCTGATGTCGATGGTCGACGAGGGAAGCGTCACCTGCGCCGTCGTGAGCTCGTTCGACGCGATGATCGGCCGCAACATCTATCTCGACGTCGACGTGGCGTTCCCGATCGGCGCGAAGCGCGAGCTCGCGTGGGCGGTGGGCGGCAACTTTCCCGAACTCGCGCGCGAGCTGGACGCGTTTCTCTCGCGCCTCCAGAAGGACGGCACGATCGCCCGGCTGGCCGAGCGCTATTTCGCGCCGCGAGGCGAGGTCGGGCGCATCGACGCCGGAATCTTCCAGGACCGGATCGACACCACGCTCCCCGCCTTCAAGCCGATGTTCACCGCAGCTCAGGAGACCTACGGCATCGAGTGGCGGCTCCTCGCTGCGGTCGCCTACCAGGAGTCGCGCTGGGATCCCGGGGCGACGAGCGAGACCGGGGTCCGCGGGTTCATGCAGCTCACCGAGGACACGGCCCGCGAACTCGGCGTCACCGACCGCCTCGATCCGCGCCAGAGCATCCTCGCCGCCGCGCGCTACCTGCGCGACCTGAAAGCCAAGCTGCCCAAGCGGATCGTCGAGCCCGACCGCACCTGGTTCGCGCTCGCCGCATTCAACATCGGCTCCGGCCATCTCGAGGACGCGCGCATCCAGGCGCAGCGCGACCGGCTCGACCCCGACCGCTGGCGCGACGTGCGCCGCACGCTGCCGCTGCTCGCGCTGCCCGAATACTACGAGAAGGCGAGGCTGGGGTACGCCCGCGGCGGGATGCCGGTGGCGTTCGTCGACCGCGTGCGCGCCTACTACGACATCCTGCTCCGCACGCAGCCGCCGCACCAGCCGAGGCTGCGGATCGACAACGCGTACGCCGGGCCTTGACCTGACGCAGGACGCGTGGCACGAGCATCCCCTATGATCGCGGCGATGCTTCCGTCAGTCATCCGCCTCGCTGCCCTCGCCTCGCTGGCGCTCGCGCCCGTCCTCGCCGCCGCGGCGCCCTCGGTGTTCCTCGAAGACCTCACGTGGACCGAACTCGCGGCAGCGATCGCGTCCGGCTCGACCACCGCGATCGTGCCGGTGGGCGGCACCGAGCAGAGCGGCCCGCACATGGCGCTCGGCAAGCATAACGCGCGCGCCCGTAGGCTCGCCGGGCGGATCGCCGGCGAACTCGGCAACGCGATCGTCGCGCCGGTCGTCGCCTACGTGCCCGAAGGGTCGATCGACCCCCCCTCCGGTCACATGCGATTCCCTGGCACGATCAGCGTGCCCGTTGCCACCTTCGAGCAGACACTCGCGTCCGCGGCGCGCAGCCTGAAACGTGCCGGGTTCCGCGACGTCGTGTTCCTGGGCGACCACGGGGGCTATCAGGCATCGCTGGAGTCGGTCGCAATGCGCCTGAATCGCGAGTGGGTCGGCACGCCCGCCCGCGCCCACGCGGTCGTCGAGTACTATCGCGCCACCGAAACGATCTATCGCAAGGCGCTCGCCGCCCGCGGACACTCCGAAGCCGAGATCGGTTCACACGCCGGCCTCGCCGACACCTCTCTCTCGCTCGCCGTCGATCCCTCCCTGGTCCGAACCGATCGCCTGAAGGACGCGCCGCGCGCAGCCGATGGAACGCGGGGCGACCCGCGCGCGTCGACGCCCGAACTGGGTCGGCTCGGCGTCAACGCGATCGTCGCCGCGACCGTTGAAGCGATCCGCAAGGCCACGCGCCGCTGACCCCGGAGTTTCGCTCCCGCTCCCCGGCGCCCGATGCGCCGCCACGCGCATCTCCACCGCCCCTGCCCCCTGCCCCCTGCCCCCTGCCCCCAGCCTTCTGACTTCTGACTCCTGACTTCTGGCCCCCATGCGCCTCCCCCTCGTCAGTTCGCTCCTCCTCGGCACCGCCGCCCTCGCCTACGCCCAAGCGCCCGCCACCGTCGCCACGGTTCCCGGTATGCCGCCGGTCGTCGATGCGCGCAACCTCTACAGCGAGGCCGCGGCCGGCAAGATGAGCCCGGCGGTCGCCGGCGCCCTCGAGCGCGTCTACGTCCCCCACGTGCGCGGCAACGACGTCTGGGTGATCGATCCCGCGACGCTCAAGGTCGTCGACCGGTTCAAGGTGGGCTTGAGTCCGCAGCACGTCGTCCCGTCGTGGGACTTGAAGACTTTGTGGGTCGCCAACAATGCCGAGCGCACGCCCAACGGCAGCCTCACGCCGGTCGACCCGAAGACCGGCAAGCCGGGCGCGCCGGTTCCCGTCGACGACCCGTACAACCTGTATTTCACGCCTGACGGCAAGTCCGCAATCGTCGTCGCCGAGGCGTTCAAGCGCCTGGACTTCCGCGATCCGCACAGCTTCGCGCTGCAGTACTCGCTGTCGGTCCCGCGCTGCGGCGGCATCAACCACGCCGACTTCTCGATCGACGGCCGCACCGCGATCTTCACTTGCGAATTCACCGGCGGCATCACCAAGGTCGACCTCGCCGAGCGCAAGGTGCTCGCCTACCTGCAGCTGATCCTGCCGGGCAAACCGACCAAGGTGGTGAAGGGGCCGGACGGGAAGGACGAGACCATCTGCACGGTGTGGAAAGGAATGCCGCAGGACATCCGCGTCTCGCCCGACGGTTCGACCTGGTACATCGCCGACATGATGAGCAACGGCGTCTACGTGGTCGACGGCGCGACCTTCACGCAGATCGACTTCCTGCCCACCGGCGTCGGCTCGCACGGACTGTACCCGTCGCGCGACGGCACGAAGCTCTACGTCGCCAACCGCGGCACGACGAAGATCCACGGCGGCCCGAAGGGCAAGGGTGGGGTCTCGGTGATCGACTTCGCGACGAAGAAGATCGTGGCGACCTGGCCGATCCCGGGCGGCGGGAGCCCGGACATGGGCAACGTGAGCGCCGACGGCAGCAGGCTGTGGCTGTCAGGGCGATTCGACGACTCGGTCTACGTGTTCGACACGACGACCGGCGCGGTGAAGACGATCAAGGTCGGCGCGGAGCCGCACGGCCTGACCGTCTGGCCGCAGCCGGGGCGCTACTCGCTCGGGCACACCGGCAACATGCGTTAGCAGCCCGTGGATCGGCCTTCAGGCCGACGGTTTGCCCTCAAGGCCGACGATCCGCCCGCTTCGCAGGTCGGTCTTCAGGCCGACGGGCTACCCCGCTTCATCGCTTGTCGATGACCTCGACTCCACCCATGTAGGGCGCCAGCGCCTTCGGCACCGCGATCGAGCCGTCGGCGCGCTGGAAGTTCTCCATCACCGCGACCAGCGTGCGGCCGACGGCGAGGCCCGAACCGTTCAGCGTGTGGACGAGTTCCGGCTTGCCCTGCGCGTTGCGGAAGCGCGCCTGCATCCGGCGCGCCTGGAACGCCTCGCAGTTGCTGCACGAGCTGATCTCGCGGTAGGCGTTCTGCGCCGGCAGCCACACCTCGAGGTCGTAGGTCTTGGCGGACGCGAAGCCGATGTCCCCGGTGCACAGCGCCATCACCCGGTAGGGCAGTTCGAGGCGCTGCAGGATCGTCTCGGCGTGGCGCGTCATCTCCTCGAGCGCCTCGTAGCTCTTCTCGGGGTGGACCACCTGCACCATCTCGACCTTGTCGAACTGGTGCTGGCGGATCATGCCGCGCGTGTCCTTGCCGTAGCTGCCCGCCTCCGAGCGGAAGCACGGCGTGTGCGCAGTCAGCCGGATCGGGAGCGCCTTCGGGTCGAGGATCTCGCCGCGCACGCTGTTGGTGAGCGTGATCTCGGAGGTCGAGATCAGGTAGAGCGGCTCGCCCTCGCCCTCCTGCCCACCCTTCTTCACCGAGAACATGTCGGCTTCGAACTTCGGCAGCTGCGTCGTGCCGACGAGCGTCTCGGCGTTCACGATGTAGGGCGTGTAGCACTCGACGTAGCCGTGTTCACGCGTCTGGACGTCGAGCATGAACTGCGCGAGCGCGCGGTGGAGCCGCGCGAGATCCCCGCGCAGGAACGAGAAGCGCGATCCCGAGAGCTTTGCCGCCGCCGCGAAGTCGAGGAGCCCCAGACCTTCGCCAATGTCGGTGTGGTCCTTCACCGCGAAGTCGAACGCGCGCGGCGTGCCCCAGCGGCGCACCTCGACGTTGTCGTCCGACGAGCGGCCCGTCGGAACCGAAGCATGCGTCAGGTTCGGGAGCAGCAGCAGGAAGTCCCTGAGCTTCGCCTGCACGCGGTCGAGTTCGGCTTCGAGGGTCTTGAGCGAATCTCCGACGCCGCCGACCTCGGCGAGCAGCGCCATGGCGTCCGCGCCCTTCGATTTTGCAGCGCCGATCTCCTTCGACAGCACGTTGCGGCGGTTCTGAAGTTCCTGCGTGCGGACCTGGATGTCCTTGCGTTCGCGTTCGAGCATCTCGAACGCGGCGGTGTCGAGCGCGAGGCCGCGCTTGGCGAGGCCGGCGGCGACGCCGGGAAGATCGTGGCGGAACAGGCTGATGTCGAGCATTCCGGCATCGTATCAAAGCCTTGCCGATGGCGGGTCGGGCCGCGCGTGGGACGAACGTCCGGGCCTGGGATTCGGGGACAGACCCCGGCCCCCGGCACCCCCGTCAACCGGCGAGATACGGTGTCAGACACCGTGTCTGACACCGACCTTCCGTCCTGGTCGCGAGCGCGCCGCGCTGCCACGTCTTTCGCGCGGAGTTCCGCGAGGCGCTCGGCAATGCGCTTCTCGACGCCGCGGTCGGTGGGGTCGTAGAAGCGCGTGTCGGGCATGCCGTCGGGCAGGTAGCGCTCGCCGGCGGCGTGGCCGCCCTCCTCGTCGTGCGCGTAGCGGTAGCCCTTGCCGTAGTCGAGCGCCTTCATGAGCTTCGTCGGCGCATTGCGCAGCCGCAGCGGCACCGGGCGCGAACCGTCCTCTTTCACGAACGCGCGCGCGGCCCCGTAAGCGAGATAGGCGGCGTTCGACTTCGGCGCGACCGCGAGGTAGAGCACGCACTGCGCGAGCGCGAGTTCGCCCTCGGGCGAGCCCAGGCGCTCGTAGGTCGCAACCGCGGCGAGCGCGATCTCGATGGCACGGGGATCGGCGAGCCCGATGTCCTCGGTCGCCATGCGGATCAGCCGCCTGCCGCAATAGAGCGGGTCGGCACCGCCGTCCAGCATCCGCACCAGCCAGTAGAGCGCGGCGTCCGGGTCAGAGCCGCGCACGGACTTGTGAAGCGCGGAGATCTGGTCGTAGAACGCCTCGCCGCCCTTGTCGAAGCGGCGCAGGCTCCGGGCGATCGTGCGCTCGACGAACGCGAGGTCGATGGCCGCGCTCCCCGCGTCGGCCGCCGCGACCGCGAGCTGCTCGACGAGGCTGACGAGCCGGCGCCCGTCGCCGTCGGCGTACGCGACCAGCGCGTCGCGCGCCGCGGCGTCGAGCGCCGCCTCGGGCAGCGCGACCGCGACGGCGCGATCGAAGAGGATCCCGAGTTCGTCCGCGGACAGCGGCTCCAGCACGTAGACCGCCGCGCGAGAGAGCAGCGCCGAGTTGACCTCGAAGCTCGGGTTCTCGGTGGTCGCGCCGATGAACGTGACCACGCCCTGCTCGACCCATGGCAGGAACGCGTCCTGCTGCGCCTTGTTGAACCGGTGCACCTCGTCGACGAACAGGATCGTCGGCTTCCCGGACTGCGCGCGCACGAGTTCCGCCCGCTGCACGGCCTCGCGGATGTCCTTCACGCCGGAGAGCACGGCCGAGATCGCCACGAACTCGGCCCGGAACGCGCCGGCCATCAGCCGCGCGAGCGTGGTCTTGCCCGACCCGGGCGGCCCCCACAGGATCATCGAATGCAGGCGCCCCGAGTGGAACGCGACGGCGAGGGGCTTGCCCGGTCCCAGCAGGTGCCGCTGGCCGACCACCTCGCCGATCGTGCGCGGGCGCAGCCGCTCGGCGAGCGGCGCTCCCGAGGGCAAAGTGGGCGCGAACAGGTCGGTCACCGGAATTCGAGGGGGCTCGCGGGCGAACCCGATGATAGCGAACGCGCGCCTTCCTGTCGGTACAATGTCTCCAGGGGCAACACGATGCGAAACCTTCGATTCGACCACTCCCCGGTTGCCTCGTTGCGACTTCCCGGTCTGCTGCTCGGCCTCGCGCTCTGCGCAACACCGGTCACGGCAGCCGCGGTCGACCTTCAAGGCCACCGTGGCGCGCGCGGACTGGCGCCCGAGAACACCATGGTCGCCTTCAAGCGCGCCATCGAACTCGGCGTGACCACGCTCGAGACCGACGTCGCGGTGACGCGGGACGACGTCGCGGTGATCTCGCACGACCCGGACCTGAACCCGGCGATCGTGCGCGGCCCCGACGGGCGGTGGCTCGACGGCCGCGGCCCGGCGATCCGCTCGCTCACGCTCGAGGAATTGCGGCGTTACGACATCGGCCGGTTGAAGCACGACAGCCAGTACGGCCGCCAGTGGCCCCAGCAGTGGCCAGCCGATGGCGAGCGCTTCCCGACGCTCGCGGAGTTTCTCGCGCGGACCACGGAAGCGAAACCGACCATCCGCTACGCGATCGAGACCAAGATCGAGCCGGAAGGGAAGGTTCCGACTGCGGATCCGGAGACCTTCGTGCGCCTGACGCTCGAGGAACTGAAGCGCGCAAACGCGATGGCGCGGACCTCGCTGCTCAGCTTCGATTGGCGCACGCTCGTCCTGGCGAGGAAACTCGCGCCGGAAATACCTACCACCTGCATCACCGCCGAGTTCCCCCGGTTCGACACGACCAAAGTCGATGCAAGCGGCGCCTCGCCCTGGCACGCCGGACTCAAGCCGGCCGACCACGGCAACTCGCTGCCGCGCCTCATCAAGGCCGCCGGGTGCTCGAACTGGTCGGCCAATTTCCAGGCGATGACGCGCGAGCGCGTAGACGAGGCGCACGCCCTGGGACTCAAGGTGCTGGTCTGGACGGTGAACCAGCCCGACGACATGGTCCGCATGATCGAGTTGGGCGTCGACGGCATCGTCACCGACTACCCCGACCGGGCCGGCAAGGTCCTCGCGGACCGGGGCATCGTCCCGCAATGACTGCGCCGGGGTCAGATTCGAATCTGACCCCGGTTGCGGCAAGCGCTCAGCGCGGCGCCGACACCACGTCCGCCCCCGCGGGCGGAACGAAGCGGAACTCTCCGGCGGGAATCGCCACGTTCCGTTCGAAGCGGTCGAAGGCGAGCCTTGTCGTCTGCCCGAACGCGTCGACGAGCACCATCGCGCGCGGGAGCTTGTCGCGGAAGCCGATGCGGACCTTCGTGAACGTCGACTCGGCCGACTTCGGCGTCGCCACGACCCACGCGAGCGCGTCCGCCTCGCCCCCGTCGACCAGCGCGAAGTGGCGTTCGAGGGCGTTGTCGCCGGCGAGCAGCGCCGCGGGCGTCGCGCCGAGCGCGGCGTCGAGTTCGCGCACGATGACCTGGTTGAGATCCTTGTCGTACACCCACACGCGCGTGCCGTCGCCGACGACGAGTTGTTCCCACGGCTTTTCGTAGGCCCAGCGGAACTTGCCCGGTCGCGCGAACGCGAAGATGCCGGTGGAGACCTGTTCGCCGCGGGCGTTGCTGCCCGTCACGATCTGACGGAAAGTCGCACGGCCGTTCTTCGCGCCTTCGAGGAAGGCGTGGAGTTCGTCGATGCCGCCCGCGTTCGCCAGGCCCGAGAGCGCGGCCAGCGCGAAGCAGGCGACCGCGCGGATCATCGCGGCGCGCCCGGCTCGGTGCCCGGGATGTTCGCCATGCAGTTGCCGACCGGGTCGAGGATCACGTAGGAATGGGTGAGCGCTGACCAGTCGTGTGCCTTCGGGACCTTGTGGTACTGGTGCACGTAGACCCGCCAGGTGTCGTAGAAGTTCTCGGTCACCGTGTCGCAGCCGGCGACCCGGGAGGTCGGGCCGCAGAAATCGTCGGGCATCAGCCGAAGCGCGATGCGCTCGGCGGCCGCGACGTCGATGCGGGGCGACGACGCGGGCGTCGAGCGCGGGCAGTAGCGATCCCCTTCGCGGTAGACCTCGACCGGACCGGCGAACGCCGCTGCGGCGAACAGGAGCGCAGCGACGCCGGACACGGCCGATCGGAACGACCCGAACGCAAGACCGGCGCGGTCGACGCGCCACGACAGACGATGCACGTTCATTCCTTGGGGGCCGGCGCGAGGACTTCGCGGTTGCCGTTGGTCTGCATCGGCGAGACGAGTCCGGCGCGCTCCATCTGTTCGATCAGCCTCGCCGCGCGGTTGTAGCCGATCCGAAGGTGCCGCTGCACGAGCGAGATCGACGGCCGCCGCGTCTTGAGCACGACCGCCACCGCTTGGTCGTAGACCGGGTCCGATTCGGCATCGCCGCTCTCGACCGGGACACCGTCCTCGCTCTCGCCGGCACCGCCGTCGAGCAATCCCTCGACGTACTGTGGTTCGCCCAGCGACTTGAGGTGCTCGACCACGCGGTGCACCTCGCCGTCGGAAACGAAAGCGCCGTGCACGCGCTGCGGGTAGCCGGTACCCGGCGGCAGGTAGAGCATGTCGCCCTGCCCGAGCAGCGTCTCGGCGCCCATCTGGTCGAGGATCGTGCGCGAATCCACCTTGCTCGCGACCTGGAACGCGATGCGCGAGGGAATGTTGGCCTTGATGAGTCCGGTGATCACGTCGACCGAAGGCCGCTGCGTCGCGAGGATCAGGTGGATGCCCGCCGCCCTCGCCTTCTGGGCGATGCGCGCGATCAGCTCCTCGATCTTCTTGCCGGTGACCATCATCAGATCGGCGAGTTCGTCGACGACGACCACGATCAGCGGCATTTCGTCGAGCGGCTCGGGCGTGTCGGGCGTCAGCGTGAACGGGTTCGCGATCGGCTTGCCCGCCTTCTTCGCGTCGGCGACCTTCTGGTTGTAGCCCGCGAGGTTGCGCACGCCCATCTGGCTCATCAGGCGGTAGCGGCGCTCCATCTCGCCCACGCACCAGTTGAGCGCGTGCGGCGCGAGCTTCATGTCGGTGACCACCGGGGCGAGCAGGTGCGGGATCCCCTCGTAGACGGAGAGCTCGAGCATCTTGGGATCGATCAGGATGAGCCGCACGTCGCGCGGCTCGGCCTTGTAGAGGAGCGACAGGATCATCGCGTTGACGGCGACCGACTTGCCCGACCCGGTGGTGCCGGCCACCATCAGGTGCGGCATCCGCGCGAGGTCGGCGACCACCGGCTTGCCGGCGATGTCCTTGCCGAGCGCGAGCGTGAGCTTGCCTGCCGCGTCGTGGTAGGTCTGCGAGGCGAGGATCTCGACCAGCCTGACGATCTGGCGCTTCGCGTTCGGCAGCTCCAGCGCCATGCAGCTCTTGCCGGGACTGGTCTCGACCACGCGGATCGACACCACCGAGAGTGCGCGCGCACGGTCGCGGATGAGGTTGACGATCTGGCTGCCCTTCACGCCCACCGCCGGCTCGATCTCGTAGCGCGTGATCACCGGCCCCGGGTAGGCGGCGAGCACCTTCGCGGCGACGCCGAAATCGGCGAGCTTGCGTTCGATCAGCCGCGACGTGAACTCGAGCGTCTCGGCCGGCACGAGTTCGGTGCCAGCCGGTGCGTCCTCCAGGAGCGAGAGCGCCGGCAGCGGCGAGTCCGGCATGTCGGTGAACAGCGGCCGCTGCTTCTCCTTGACGACGCGCTCGGACTTCGGCGGCGGCGGAGGCGGCGGCACGACGATCACCCGTTCGCGCTCCACCTCGGACTCGCGCGAGCGTTCGACGACCGCCTCGCGCTCGGCCGTGGCCTGCTCGCCGATGCGCCGGTCTTCACGCTCCTCCCGCTTGCGCCGGACCCACGCCACCGCGCCCTCCAGCGCCGCGCCGATGCGCTCCATCACCTTGAGCCAGGAAAGGCCGGTGAACAGCGAGAACCCGCCGAGGAAGACGGCAACGAGCAGGAGCGTCGCGCCGTTGTAGCCCAGCGCGCGCGACAGGAGCGAACCCAGCGCGTCGCCCAGGGCGCCGCCGGGCAGGAGCGGCAGTTTCACGGCGACGTACCAGAAGCGCAGCGACTCGATCGCCGACGACGAGACCAGCACGAGCCCGAAGCCCAGCACCGCGAGCCCACGCGGATGCTCGCTCTCGAGTTCGGGCCTGGCGATGCGCCGGAACGACGCGATGACGATCGCCACGCCGGCCACCACGAACCACCACGCCGACAGGCCGAAGAGGTAGAGCAGGAAATCGGCGAGCCACGCACCTACCGCGCCGCCGCGATTGCGAATCGGCGCGCCATCGCCGGTGTACGACCACGCGGGATCGCCGGGCGCGTAGCTCGCGAGCACCAGCGCGACGTAGGCGAGCACGGCCACCAGCACGAACCAGATCGACTCGCGCACGAGCCGCGCGAATTTCGGCGACAGCGACGCGCGCGCGGCTGTCGCCGTCACGCGCTTGGCCTGAGACTTATTTGCCTGAAAAAACATTATGTTGCCGCCCACTCTTCATGCGGCACATCATACACGGTTTGCAGGTATCGCGATGGACTGGCCGCGGCGCCGGGGATTGGATCCGGTCGCTCGGGCCCCATGTCCGGGGAAGCGGACCCCGAGCGCGCTTCCGCATCGGCGCTCCGGGAGGGAAAAAGCGTCGTGGACTAGAATGACGCGTCGACGAGCATCCGAGCATGAAGATGAACACCAAGCACGCCCGACTCCTGATCCTGGGTTCCGGTCCCGCCGGATGGTCCGCGGCAGTATACGCCGCGCGCGCGAACCTGAAGCCGGTCGTGATCACCGGCATCGCGCAGGGCGGCCAGCTCATGACCACCACCGACGTCGACAACTGGCCCGCCGACGCCGACGGCGTCCAGGGCCCGGAACTGATGGCGCGCTTCCAGAAGCACGCCGAGCGCTTCGAGACCGACGTGATATTCGATCACATCCAGGCGGTCGACTTCTCGAAGCGCCCGTTCACGCTCACCGGCGACAACGCGACCTACACCTGCGACGCGCTGATCGTCGCAACCGGCGCGTCCGCGCGCTACCTCGGGCTCCCGTCCGAGCAGGCGTTCATGGGCAAGGGCGTGTCGGCCTGCGCGACCTGCGACGGCTTCTTCTACAAGAACCAGGACGTCGTGGTGGTGGGCGGCGGCAACACCGCGGTCGAGGAAGCGCTCTATCTGTCGAACATCGCACGCAGCGTGACCGTCGTGCACCGCCGCGACCGCTTCCGCGCCGAGGCGATCCTGGTCGATCGCCTCCTCGCCAAGACCCAGGGCGGCAACGTGCGCGTGGTCTGGAACCACGTCGTCGATGAGGTGCTGGGCGACGCAACCGGCGTCACCGGCGTGCGCGTGAAGCCGCGCGAAGGCGGCGCGTCGCAGGTCATCCCCGCGCACGGCTTCTTCGTGGCGATCGGCCACTCGCCCAACACGCAGATCTTCGAGGGCCAGCTCGAGATGAAGGGCGGATACATCCGGGTGAAGAGCGGCACCGAAGGCAACGCGACGGCGACCAGCGTGCCCGGCGTGTTCGCCGCGGGCGACGTCGCCGACCACGTCTACCGGCAGGCGGTCACGTCGGCGGGCACCGGCTGCATGGCGGCTCTCGATGCCGAGGCGTTCCTCGAGACCCGGGTAGCGAGCGAGGGCGCGAAGGTGGCCGTCGCGGCCGCGGTGGCGGCTGCGGGACACTGACGGCGCGGCACTATTTCGACCCCCGGCGCCGCCCGCCTTCGACCTCCTGCGTGGCGAGACTCTCCGACCTCAAGACGATCCTGGACGCGAAGCGCGCGGCGGAAGGCGACGCGGCAGCGCCACCGGCGAAGCATGGACCCGCGGCGAAGCCCGCCGCGTCGTCCCCCCGCCGCGCCATCGCGGCGTCGAAGCACGCCGAGGGCGACATCGACCTCGGAGCGGCCTTCGCCGACGTCGCGCCGATGAAGCCCGCCAATCGCGCCCGCCATGCGACGCCCCGGCCCGTCCCGGTGCCGCGCCAGCGCATAGCCGATGAACGCGACGCGCTCGAAGCCTCCAAGTTCGGCGTCGAGCCGGCGCCGCACACCTGGGACATAGGACAGGAACTCGAAGGCGAACAGACCTACCTGCGCCGCGGGCTGGGCACCGACGTCCTGTCGAAGCTGCGGCGCGGACACTGGACCGTGCAGGCAGAGATCGACCTGCACGGCCACGTCTCCGACGAGGCCCACGATGCGCTCTCCGACTTCCTCGCCGACGCCCGAGCTTCCGGCCTGCGCTGCGTGCGCGTCATCCACGGCAAGGGGCTCACTTCGCCCAACCGCGAGCCGGTGCTCAAGGGCAAGGTGCGCCGCTGGCTCGCGCGCCGGGACGACGTCCTCGCCTACTGCGAAGCGCCGCGGCACGCGGGCGGCGGCGGCGCGGTGATCGTGCTGCTTCGGGGCCGGTCCGGGAACGCGACGCAGGACCCCGGCGGACGCGATCCCGCATGAACCGCACGAACGGAATCCTCCTCTGCCGAAGCGCCATGCGACTCACGTCCCGACTGCTCTGCGCCGGAGTGCTGGCCGCCGCGACCTCGGCTCACGCGCTCGACGCGCTGCGGGGCGCGCCTGCAGTCAGCTTCGTCGGCAAGCGACTCGTCCAGGCCGACCAGGGGAAGACCGCGGTCGAAACATGGCGCGAGTTCCTGCCGCCGGGAGACGGGTTTCAACGCTGGACAGTGCTGGCTTCGATCCGCGAGTACCCCGGGCACGACGATCCGCGCGCGCTCGCGGGCGAACTCGTGCGCGCGCTGAAGCGCAGCACGCCCGACGCACCCATGTCGATGATCCAGCATCCGCAGAGCGGCGACGTGATCGTCGACTTCATCACCTGGCCCGCCGACCGCGCGTTCGTCGAGTTCAACCTGTTCCGCTACGGGAAGCGTCCGGGCGGAGGCGTCGTCGCGCAGCAGTACGCGCTGCGCGCCTATGGGGACGCGAGCGACTTCCTCCGGAAGCTCGAGACCGAACGGCCGCGGCTCGTCGACGCTATGGCGAAGCACGGCCTTCAGGCCGCGAAGTAGGACCCGGAGTCGCCTGTCGGCGCGGACCGGTTGGACCGGATCACACGCCCGGCCCGCCCCTGTCGCTCAGGAGCGAGACCACGTCGCCTGTCGTCGCAGCACGCTTTCCGCGCTCTCGCCGACGAGTTCCAGGTAAACGGACGGAGCAGTGGCGCCTTCGGTGTTGACGACGAGCACCCGCGAGCGCTCGTCGAGACCCGCCTCCTGCGACCACCGCGCGTTGCTTCGAATCGCCTGAAGTCCCGCGAGTCCCGCCGCGCCGGACTCTCCGGCGACGATCGGCCGGTCGCGCGTACTGCCCGCGGCGAGTTCGCGCATCGCGCGAATCGCCGCCTCGTCCTCGACGGTCACGAACGCGTCCACGGCGCGTTCGAGGAGGCGCCACGCGAGCGGCGAAGTCTCGCCGCAGGCGAGGCCCGCCATGACCGAATCGACCGCGCCGGTGGCGTGCGCGGCACGTCCCTGGATGGCGCTCTGGTACAGGCAATCGGCTTCGCGCGGCTCCACGACCACGAAACGCGGCCGCCGTTCGCCGTAGCGTTCCCACAGCCAGCTCGCGACGCCTGCAGCGAAGGCGCCGACGCCGCCCTGCAGGAAGACGTGGGTGAACGGAGGTGCATCGTCGGCCCGCCAGCCGCCCCTTGCCGCCCCTGCGTGGCGCGCGTCGCGCTGTTCGACGACCTCCGCGGCGATGATGGCGTAGCCCTGCATCACGTCGCGGGGCACGTCCTCGTAGCCTTCATAGGAGGTGTCGGACACCACCTGCCAGCCGTTGCGCTCCGCGATCCGCCGCGCTTCCTCGACCGACGCGTCGTAGTTGCCCTCGATCCGCACGATGCGCGCGCCGAACGCGGCAATCGCCTGCTCGCGCTCCGCGCTCACGTGCACGTGCAGCACGATGACGCACCTGCAGCCCGCACTGCGCGCGGCCGCCGCCAGCGCGCGCCCGTGGTTGCCGTCGGTCGCGCAGACGACGGTCATGCCGGACAGCCAGTCAGCGCAGGCGCCGGCCAGGAGCTTGCCGGGCTCGACGCGCCGTTCCGGGTGGAGCCGCATCACCAGCCGCACCAGCGCGGCCGGCGCGCCCAGCGCCTTGAAGCTCCCCAGCGGCGACCGGACCGATTCGTCCTTGAGGCTGACCCCGGCCAGGCCCAGCCGCTGCGCGA
>JADLBN010000012.1 GCA_020847675.1 Burkholderiales bacterium
ATGGGCTCCTACAGAAAGATATGGGATTGTGAACTGATTGGCATTCTTCTCGGCACACCAGTAGTTGTGTTCGCTTGGTGTCAAGATGAAATTCAGTGTCTTCCTGCCCGCCGCATTAGATTCCATGGCCACCTTGAAAAGCTTCGGTGCGGTTGGGCTCGCAATTGGGTCGATCACCTGTTCGGAGGCCCCCGGAGGCCCATCGCGACATTGGTCGAAGGAGGGGTCATTGTTCGCATGGACGACCCAGTAATTTGAGCTGGGCGATCCCAGGGAAAAATACGTATCTGTGGAATACGCAAGGCAGCCAAGCCATGAATCCCCGATTAGTGTCGAGTTTCCTCTGCAAGCCTCCGCTTCTTGCAGGGTTCCTTTCCAGACTGAGCCGAGTCCCGCACGACCTGCGCATCCGGAGAAGTTGAGTGGGTCGGACGCGTTCCATAGGCACCCTTCGGATCCTGGATTGCCGCTACCTGTGTACCACAATGTTAGCCAGTTCGAGCCGACGCCGAAGCCGACCGGATATTCTGTTCGCGTGGCGCCGTTCTGAAACAGTGGATCCCAAAAGTTGGCTGCTGCCGACCAACTTAGGACCACTGCGGCCAATCCACATGCAAGGCAACGCAACTTTTTCATAGCCCCTTCCTCCACTAGAGATGACCTGACAGAGTTCTGGCGTGCGATTTCCGAGGAAATCGAGCTATTCACAATTCGGCGCTGTCAGCCTGTGATAATGTACCGTACAAATTGGCGCTGTAGTAAATCAATATGTAGGCGACGTGTCAATAGAGAAAACACCTGATACCCAGAATTTCAGACTTCCGCCTACATAGGCGAGCGCCTTTGTAGGCAGTCCAGCTCGGAAAGCAGTGCAGGAAAGAACATCGACCGGGATCTCTGAGCATTGACCACTTCGACCTCTGAGACCGGTGGATGGATCGCCGCGACCTTCACGGCTCGAGCCGCGATTTAGCGGTGGGCGTAACGCTATGTCTGCCAAATGGTCTGTTCGCCTCGCTCGGAACCGCGGAGTTCCGCCAGTTCCTGGGCAACGCGCTGAAGTGACGCGGGGCGACCGCCCGCGGCCGGGAACGGTCGCTTGACGGTGTGGCGACGGCGGCCTGGTCGTTGCGCCTGGGCCTCGCCGCTACTCCGCGTCGGGCTGGTTCGCCGGGGCGGCGCGCCGGAACGCTTCGAGGGCCTCGCAGGCCGACACGATGCGCAGGATGGTCGGTTTGTCGTCGAGCCGCGCGCCGACGCGACGCGCGTTGAACACCTGCGGCACGAGGCAGCAATCCGCGAGCGTCGGCGTCTCGCCGTGGCAGAAGCGGCCGGTGCGCGGGTCTTCGCGGAGCATCCGTTCGACCGCGCCGAGCCCGAGGTCGACCCAGTGCCGGCACCAGGCTTCCCTGCGCGAGTCGTCGGCGCCGAACTCCCGCGCGAGGTACTGCAGCACGCGCAGGTTGTTGAGCGGGTGGATATCGCAGGCGATGGTCTGCGCGATCGCGCGCACGCGCGCTCGTCCGGGCGCATCGGAGGGCAGGAGCGCGGGCGCCGGATGGGTCTCGTCGAGAAACTCGATGATGGCGAGGGATTGCGTGAACATGCCCTCGTCGGTGGAGAGCACCGGGACGAGCCCCAGCGGGTTGCGCGCGAGGTGCTCCGCCTGCCGCTGCTCGCCGCCGTCGCGCAAGAGGTGCACCGGGACGGCCTCGTAGGGCAGGGCCTTGAGGTTGAGCGCGATGCGGACGCGGTAGGCGGCCGAGCTGCGGAAGTAGGTGTAGAGCGCGAGCATCGCCGGCGTCACCCGCTGGCACCCGGTGGCGTCTGTCGCTCGACGCGCTGGTCGATCGCGCCGAAGATGCTCTTCCCCGCCGCGTCGAACATCTCGATGCGGACCGTGTCGCCGAACTGGAGGTAGGGCGTCTGCGGCTTGCCGGCCTCGATCGTCTCGTACATCCTCACCTCGGCAATGCAGCAGTAGCCGACGCCGCCGTTGCCGATGCTCGAACCGTGGAGCCCGCCCTGCTTGTTGGACACGGTGCCCGAGCCGATGATCGACCCGGCGCAAAGTTCGCGCGTCGCGGCGGCGTGCGCGACCAGCCGGTGGAAGTCGAACACCATGTCGGTGCCGGCATCCGGCTTGCCGAACAGCTTGCCATTGACGTGCACCGTGAGAGGGCGGTGTACCTTGCCTTCCTTCCACGCATCGCCGAGTTCGTCCGGAGTGACCGCGACCGGCGAGAACGCCGACGCCGGTTTCGACTGGAAGAACCCGAAGCCCTTCGCGAGCTCGGCCGGGATCAGGTTGCGCAGCGACACGTCGTTCACCAGCATCAGGAGCCGGATCTCGCGGGCGCAGCGATCCGGGCCCGCGCCCATCGGGACGTCGCCCGTGACCACGGCCACTTCGGCTTCGAGGTCGATGCCCCAGTCGGTGGACAGCGCGCGGACCGGATCGCGCGGACCGACGAACGAGTCCGAACCTCCCTGGTACATGAGCGGGTCGGTCCAGAAGCTCTGCGGCAGCTCGGCTCCGCGCGCCCGCCGCACCAGTTCCACGTGGTTCACGTAGGCGGAGCCGTCGGCCCACTGGTAGGCGCGTGGCAGCGGCGAGTGGCACTCCGCGGCGTCGAAAGGCATCGTCGCCCGGCCCGCGACGGCACTGTCGGTCCCGCGCTCGAGTTCGTCGAACGCGAGCCGCAGCGCCGGTTCCGCGACTTCCCAGCGGTCGAGCGCCTGCTGCAGCGTGCCGGCGATGTCGCCGACGGTCCGGCAGCGGGCGAGGTCGCGGCTGACGACGACCAGCGTCCCATCGCGTCCGCCGCGCTTCAGCGTGGCCAGCTTCATGGTGTGCGGGACTCCGGCCTATTTCTGCTTGCGGATCTTGTCGACTTCGCCGGTGACCTCGCGGAACAGGTCCATGCCGACTTCCTTCGAGAACTGGTTCCAGACCGGCTGGACGCGTTCGCGCATCCGCAGCACTTCGGCGGGAGCGATGTCGTTCACCTGCATCCCGCCGGCCGCGAGCTTCGCCTGCGCCGACTGCGCCTGCTCGCGCGCGACCTGGCGCTGGTAGGTCCGCGCCTCGACCGCGGCGTCGACCAGGGTCTTCCGGTCGGCCTCGGAGAGCTTGTCCCAGAACTTCTTCGACACCAGCGGGAGGAACGCCCCGTACGAGTGCTTGGTCAGCGACAGGTACTTCTGCACCTCGCCGAGCTTCAGCGCGGCGATCACCGCGGTCGGCGTGCCCTGGCCGTCGATGGTGCGTGTCTCGAGCGCCGTGTAGAGCTCGGGCACCGCGAGCGGGACCGGATTGGCGCCGAGGGCGCGGATCGTCTCCTGCGTGATCTTCGCCTGGATCGAGCGGAACTTGAGGCCCTGGAAGTCCTCGACCCGCCGGATCGGATGCTTGCTGTTGGTCGCGTTGAAGAAGCCGTTCTCCCAGTACGCGAGGCCAACGAGGCCGACCGCGGGCAGCTTGTCGAGGAGCCGCTTGCCGATCGGGCCGTCGAGAATCGTGTCGACCTCCTTCTCGCTCTCGAACAGGAACGGGAAGTCGAGGATCTCCATCTCCTTGACCATGCCGGTCAGCGTCGTGGTCTGCGGCACGGTGAACTCGACCGTGCCGCCCTGCAGCGCGGAGGTGACCTGCACGTCGTTGCCGAGCGCACCGCTGTAGAACCCCTTGATCTTGATCCGGCCGCCGCTCTTCTGGTCGACCAGTTCGATGAAGCGGGCCACGCCCTGGCCCTGGTGCGACTTCTCCGGCAGCGTCACGGCGAACTTGCCGGTGATCTGCGCCCCGGCGGCGCCGGGAACGAGCGCCGCGGCGGCGAGCGCCAGCGTTGCGGCAGCGAGTTGCATTTTCACGATCGAATCCTCCTCGGGAGATTGCGGACGGTCAGCGCCACCACCCGGCCGGAACCATGACCAGGGATGGGAACAGGATGATCGCCACGAGCACCATCAGCTCGGCGAACATGAAGGGAAGCACGCCGCGGGCGGCCTGCGCGAAGCTGATCTTGCCCACCGAGCTCACGACGTTCAGCACGACGCCGACCGGCGGCGTGATCATGCCGATCGAGCAGTTCATGATGAACACGACGCCGAGGTAGACCGGATCGATGCCGGCCGCGACCGCGATCGGCAGGAACACCGGCGTGAAGATCAGCACGATCGGGATGAAGTCGAGCACCATGCCGGCGAGGAAGATCGCGGCCATCATCGCGGCGACGAGCAGCACCTGGCTGCCCGCGAACGCGGTCATCCACCGGCCCACCTGGCCCGGGATATCGGCCACCGTGATCATGTACGAGGCGACCATCGCGAACGACGCGAGGATCAGCACCACCGCGGTGGTGCGTGCGGTCAGCAGCAGGCAGTGGTAGATCGAGGCGGGGGTGAGCTCGCGGTAGATGACCGCGCCGACGAACAGCGCGTAGGCCGCTGCGACCACGGCCGCCTCGGTCGGGGTGAAGATGCCGAACTTGAGGCCGCCGATGATGATGACCGGCATCATCAGCGCCCAGAATCCGCGCCCCAGGAGCAGGATGCGCTCGGCGAGCGGCACGCGCGGCGCGACCGCCGAGGCCTCGCGGCGCGACACGAGCCACCAGGCGATCACGAGCGACGTGCCCATGTAGATCCCCGGCGCGATCCCGGCGAGGAACAGCTTGGTGATCGAGACGTTCGCGACCACGCCGAACAGCAGGAAGCCGATCGACGGCGGGATCACCGGGGCGATGATGCCACCCGCCGCGATCAGGCCGCAGGCGCGATCGGGGTTGTAGCCCGCCTTGCGCATCATCGGCAGCAGGATCGCGGCGAGCGCCGCGGTGTCGGCCACGGCTGAGCCCGACAGGCTCGCCAGCACCACCGCCGCGACGATCGCCACGTAGCCCAGCCCGCCGCGCAGGTGCCCGACGAACGCGCCGACGAGGTCGACGATGCGCTTCGACAGCCCGCCGGCGTTCATGAGTTCGCCGGCGAGGATGAAGAACGGGACCGCCATCAGCACGAAGTTGTCGGCGCCGCCGATCGCGTTCTGGACGATGATCTGCGAGTCGAACTGGCCGAGCTGCAGCATCACGCCGATCGCGGCGAACAGGAGCGCGAACGCGATCGGCATCCCGAGCGCGATCGTGCCCAGCAGGATGGCGAGGAACAACGCGGCGGTCACTGACCGTCCTTCCCGCGCTGGTGCGCCGTGAGCTGGTCGACTTCCTCCTGGACCCGGCTCTCGAGGTTCTGGGTGAGGACCAGGTCCTCGTCGGTCGCCGGTCCGGCGAGCACGTCGCGGACGTTGAGGGCGATGCTGACCGCGAGCCCGATCCCGAACACCACCGCGACGCCGTACAGCCACGCGTAGGGGATGTCGAGGACCGGGTAGCGGTTGCCCAGGTTGATCTTCGACTGCTCGAGGCCGCCGATCACGAAGAACACGCAGGCGGCGAGCATCAGCGCCGCGTTGCCCAGGATCACTGCCTTGCGCACGCCCGCCGGGAACTTCTGGAGGAGGCTGTCGAAGCCCAGGTGCGCGTGCTGCCTCGACGCGAGGATCGCGCCGAGGAAGATGAGCCACACGAACAGGAGGCGCGAGAGCTCCTCCGAGACCGCGAGGCCCGAATCGAACGCGTAGCGCAGCACGACGTTGCCGAACACCAGCACCGCCATGACCGCGAGGCAGGCGACGATCGTCCCTTCGAGGACGCGCGTCACCCGCCGTTCGAGCTTCGCCGTCACCGGGCGCTCCCTACGCGCTGAATTCCTTGTAATGCATCCAGGCCGCGTGCTTGGGCGCCTTCTTGGTGCGCGACCACTCCTCGATCATGTCCCACTTCACGTCGTCGAGCTTCTTCTTCATGTCGGGCGTCGCGGTGTTGAACGCGAGTTCGAGGCGATGGCCGCTGGGATCGAAGAAATAGATCGACTTGAAGATCGTGTGCTCGACCGGGCCGATGACCTCGATGCCGTCGGCTTCCATCTTCGCCTTGACCTCGGTCAGGCGCTCCATCGAGTCGACCTCGAAGGCGAGGTGCTGGGTCCACACCGGCGTGTTGGGGTCGCGGCCCATCGGCGCCTTGGTCGGCAGTTCGAAGAACGCGAGGACGTTGCCGCCGCCGGCGTCCATGAAGATGTGCATGTAGGGATCGGGTTCCTTGGTCGAAGGAACCTGGTCCTCGGCGATGGCGAGCACGAAGTCCATGTCGAGGTACTTGCGGTACCACTCGACGGTCTGTTTCGCGTCCTTGCAGCGGTATGCGACGTGGTGGATCTTGCGGATGAAGCCCATGGCGATTCCTCCTGTGGGGCGACGAGCGACCGCGCCATTAGAGGCCGGGAGGATTTATCATACAAACAGTTTTTTGGCATGGATTGATGAGAGTGGCTCATGAATGTCACGCTGCGCCAGCTGCGCGCCTTCGTCGCCGTTGCCCGTACCGGAAGCTTCACGCTTGCGGGCGAGAGCCTGTTCGTCACCCAGTCGGCGCTCTCGGGGCTGATCCGGGACCTCGAGTCGGCGCTCGGGCTCCGGCTCATCGACCGCAGCACGCGGCGCCTCCACCTGTCCGACGTGGGGCGCGACCTCTATCCGCTGGTCGACAAGATCCTGCACGACCTCGACGGCGTGCTGGGCGAGGTGGTGAACCTCAAGACGCTGAAGAGCGGAACGGTGCGGGTCGCGGCGCCGCAGCTCATGTCCTGCACGCTGCTGCCCGAGGTGGTCGCCGCGTTCACCGCGCTCCATCCGGGGATCCGGATCGGCCTGGTCGACAGCCCGGTCGAGAACGTCGCGGCAAGGGTGCTCTCCGGCGAGGTCGACCTCGGCATCGGACCGGAACGGGATCCGAACCCGCACGTCGAAGCCGCGACGCTGTTCGAATTGCCGTTCATGGCCGTGATGCCGGTCCGCCATCCGCTGGCCGGGCGCAGGAAGGTGCGCTGGGCCGACCTCGCCGCCTACCCGCTCATCTCGCTGGGCGGGCCGTTTGCGGAACGTCTCGCGGCGGACCTGCACGCCGCCGCGCGCGATCTCACCGTCGAGTCGAAGGTCTCGTTCATGTCGACCGCGTTGAGCATGGTGAGCGCCGGGATGGGGATCACCGTCTGCATTCCCTACGCAGGCTCGCTCGTGCGGCTCTACCGGCTGGTGATGCGTCCGCTGGTCGACCCGGTCGTGACGCGGCGGTTCTTCGTGCTCGCGCGGAGCGACCGGTCGCTCTCGCCGGCCGCGCAGGCGTTCCGGACCTTCCTGTTCGCCGAGATCGAGAAGCGTAGGGACTTCATGGACCCGGAGAGCCCGGCGTAGCCCGCGGGCGCGGTTTCCACCGTCGCGCCGGAATCCCGGCGACCCCTTGGGCGCCGCCCTCGCCTTCGCCGTCGCGCCGCGGTGCCGCCAACCCCGCACCTGCAGGCATCGCGTTTCAGGAGTACGGTCCCGGGGGCGCGGCGCACCCGGCCGACAGCGCATCGCAACCTTCGACCGGTCCGCCCCATGCCCGAACCCGCTTCCCAGGCACGCCAACGTCCGTCGCGAGGATGGTGGTTCGTCGTGCCGGTGGCGTTGCTGGCCTGGCTCATGTCCACGCCGTTCGGCGGCTGGCTGCAGTCGGCGGTCACCGGTTCCGGGGTGCGGTGGCAGGACGCCTACACGGCGCTGGACACGGCCGAAGCGAACCTCCCGCGCGGTGCACGCGAGCGCGAGCACCTGCTCCTCGCGTTGACGCAGGCGGAAGGCGGGGCCCCGAAGGGACTGGCGTTCGGCCCGCGCCTCTATCCGGCCGGCACGTTCGCGCGCCTGCGCTACGAAACCTTCGACGAAGACGGCGAGCGGCTCGACCAGTGGCGCGTGCGCGCTCTGGTTCCTGCGATCGGCAATGGCAACGGACCGTTTTGGCGCGAGCAGTGCACGCGGGAGTGCGGGCAGGAGATCGACCGCAGCGGGGGTTTCCGCCTGCGCCGCAGCGGGCTGCCGGGGATCGCCGAGGAGTGGGTGCTGCGCATGCCGGTGGGCCGGACTTTCGATCTGCCCGTCGCGCCGCTCAACTTCCAGGACATCCTCGACGACCGCGAGCGCAGCCTCGGCATCGGCACGGTGCGCGTCGGCGATCGTTTCCTGCGGCGGCCCGCGAGGATCACGGTCACACTGGAAGAAGCCTGCCCGGCGAAGGTCCGCGTCGGGACGGTGATGAGCCTCGAATTCTTTCCGAACGCGATCCTGCCGATTCCGCGCGGCTTCGCGACCTCGCGCTGGGCGCAGATGGACGGCTGCGGGAGGCCTGCGCAGTTGCCCGTGGAGCCGGCAAAGGCCCGCATCGCCGTCTCGGACGACGCCCGCAAGCCCGAGGCGCTCGCGATTTCACCGTCCGCGGCGCGCTAGCCGACGGCTCCGGAGCGCGCGCCCCTTCGGCCTACTTGTAGCGGGTCCGCGCGATCTGCGCGAGGTCGACGCCGGCCTCGATGTCCTTGCGCTGCCGCGCGTCGCCTTCGTCGATGCGCAGCGCATGCGCGAGCACCGCGTCGACCTGCGCGAACGGCACGAACACGATGCCGGCCTCGTCGGCGAGCACGAGGTCGCCCGCGTCGACGCTCACGCCGGCGATGCGCACACGGCCGTTGATGCCCACGGTCTGCAGCCGCCACTTGCCGGTGATCGGCGTGACCCCGCGCGACCAGATCGGGAAACCGAGCGCGCGCGCGGCCTGCGGGTCGCGGTAGGACCCGTCGACGACCGCGCCGGAGACACCGGAGCGGTGCGCGAGCGCGGCCGACTGACCACCCAGGTTGGATGCGCCGGTGAGGCCTTCGATCACGACGGCGTCGCCCGGCAGCGCGAGGTTGTAGGCCTCGTGCTCGCCCATCCGGCCCTTGCCCTCCGACGCCGCGCGCGACGGCGTGTCGTCGCGTTCGACGTTTCGCACCGTGACCGCCTGCCCGACCAGGCGGCGCTCCGGCAGCGAGGGCGCGAGAACCGCGGCGGGGATCGCGCCGCGCAAGCCCAGCGCGTCGAGGCTGTCGGAAGCGGTGCCGGTGAGATCCTCGAGCGCCGCGAACCGCCGAAGCGTGTCCGGCGCGAGGCGCGGAAACTCGAGGCGCGCGATGGCCTCGCGCGGCACACGCCCGGTCAGCTTGCGCCCTTCGCTCACGTCGGGGCTCCTGGCGCCTGCGGCACGATCAGCTCATCAGCCCGCCGTCGACCATCAGCACCGCGCCGGTGACGTAGGTGCTGAGGTCCGACGCGAGGAACAGCGCGACGCCGGCGATCTCGTCGGCGCGGGCGTGCCGCTTGAGCGGGATGGTCCGGTTGAGCTCTTCGGTGACGTTGACGCCGAGGATCCGGCTCATCGCGACCTCGATGCCGGTCTGGAACTCGTTGTCGACCGGACCGGGATTGATGCAGTTGACGCGGATCTGGCGCACCGCCGCCGGCTTGGTCGCGGTGCGCATGATCCCGATCTGCGCGTGCTTCGCGGCGACGTAGCTGATGTTGGTGCCCACGCCGCCGCGCACGCCGGCGAGGCTCGACATGATGATGAGGCTCCCGCCGTCGCGCATGCGCGGCAGGCCGTACTTGCACGCGAGGAAGGCGCCGCGCGCGTGGATCGCGAGCGTGCGGTCGAACGCTTCCTCCGGGTAGTCGGCGAGCGGCGCATTGTGCCCGGCGTTGCCGGCGTTGCTGAACAGGACGTCGATCGGCCCGAACGCGGCGACCGCGGCGTCGAGCGCGGAGCGGACCTGCGCGGCGTCGGACACGTCGCAGACCTGCGTCGCCACGCGCCCGCGCGGGGCCGCGAGTTCGCCCGCGGCGCGCCCGAGCGCTTCCTCGTGCAGGTCGACCAGCACGACCTTCGCCCCTTCGGCGAGGAAGCGGCGCGCGCTGGCAAGCCCGACGCTGCCGGCCCCGCCGGTGATGACGCATACCTTGTCCGCGAGCATTCCCATCGACTTCCCCTCTTTGCGTTGCCGCACACGGGGCCATGTTCGGACAGCGGCGGTCGAATCTCAAACCGTTGAGTTTTTCTCAACGAAGGTGCCGAAACTCTGGGTTGACGACCGCTGTGCGCGGTCGCAAGGTGGCGCGACCCCGATCCGCAGGGCGGCGGCGCGCGCACCGATACGCATCAGCAGCTTCGGAGCGCAAGGCTGCCGCGCCGTAGCGCCGGGCACCTTCTGGAGGAACCGCCATGCCGTTGCGCCAACTTCGTTCGCTCGCCGCGGCCGTCGCGGCCGCCGTGGTCTCGGCCCTGCCGGGCACGCTCGCCCACGCGCAGGGACAGCCCGAGATCCTGATCGGCGCGCTGCTGCCGCTGACCGGGCCGGCCGCGCCGGTCGGACTCGAGCAGCAGCAGGGAGTGCAGTTCGCCGTCGACCGGGCCAACGCCGCCGGCGGAATCCGCGGCCGGAAGGTCAAGGCGATCTTCGAGGACAGCCAGGCCAAGCCGGACGTGGCGCTGCTGTCGTTCAACCGCCTCGCCGACCTCGAGAACGTCCCGGTGATCATCACCGCGTTCTCGTCGGTGACGCTCGCGATCGCACCGCTCGCCACGCGGAAGAAGGTGGTGCTCATCAATCCGGCGGCGCAGTCGAACAAGCTCGAGAACGCCTCGCCCTACCTGTTCAACACCATCCCGCTGGTGAAGGACGAGACCAGCGCGATCACCAACTACCTGGTCAATTCGCTGCACAAGAAGACCGCCGCGATCGTCTACGAGAACGTGGCCGCGGGCATCGACGGCAGGGACGACTTCAAGAAGGCGTTCGAGAAACTCGGCGGCAAGGTGGTGGCCGAGGAGCCGGTCGAGTTCGGTCTTACCAACTACCGGCCGACGCTGCTCAAGGTCGCCGCCGCCAAGCCCGACGTCGCGTTCATCGTCATCACTCAGGGGCATCCGACGTTCGTCGAGCAGGCGGCGCAGGTGCCGGGCTTCCCGGTGGGCGCGGGCACCACGTTCGTGAATCCGCTGTGCTGTTACGCCGGTTCGGCGGGCTGGTACCAGTCGGCGATCAAGTCCGGGATCCCGCCCGAACTCGAGAAGGAGTTCAACACCCGCTTCGGCACCAAGAGCATGGGCTTCTTCGCGCGCGAGTACTTCAACTCGACCAACGTCGCGCTCAAGGCGATCGACCACCTGCTCGGCAAGGGGCAGGCGCTGAACGGCGAGAACCTGCGCGCGGCCATCTTCGAGGTGAAGAAGTTCGGGTCCGACATCGCCAACATCACGTTCGACAAGACCAACACCGCCGCGCGCGGCGTGGACATCCAGCAGTACACCGCCGACTCGCGCAAGATCCTGGCGACCGAGGAAGCCAAGTGAGCCGGATGCGCCGAATGGCACCGGCGGTCGTGCCACGCGCCGCGCGGGGATGACGGGTCGCTGCGCGCGGCCCGCCGCAGGGCGGGCCGGGTTCGCGGCGGACCGGTCGATCCGCGCCGCCGGCCGGCCGTTCCCGGAGCGCTCCGGCGGTGCGCCGCGGCGTCGCTCGCGGCGCGCGGCCGGTTGACCGGGCGACACGCCCGGCCGGACCTTCGATGCTGTTCCTCCAACTTCTCGTCGACGGGCTGGTCAGCGGCTGCGCCATCGGACTGGTGGCTGTCAGCTTCTCGCTCTACTACTCGACCACCCGCGTGTTCCACGTGGCGCACGCCGGCATCTACACGCTCGGCGGCTACCTCGCGTGGTACGGCGCCATGCAGGGGATCCCGTTCGCGATCGCGTGTGCGCTCGCCGTCGCCGGGGCGGCGTTCGCCGGCGCGGTCATCCAGCGCTTCCTCTACGACGAACTCGAGCGGCGCGAGGCGACGCCGCTGGTCATGCTGATCGCCTCGCTGGGTGCGCTCGCGGTGCTGCAGAACGGAGTGGCGATGCTGTTCACGCCCAACATCCTGCAGTTCCCCAATCCGTGGCGCACGCGGATGCTCGACCTCGGCATCGCGAGCGTGAGCTACGCGCAGGTCCTGGTGGCTGCGAGCGGTCTCGCCGCATTCGGCGCACTGATGTGGATGTCGCGACGCACGCTCCTCGGGCGCCGCATCCGTGCGGTGGCCTCGAACCCGTTCCTCGCCGAGATCACGCGACTGGGACCGCGCAGCGTCTACCTCGCCGTGATGGCCATCGCGTCGGCCATGGCCGCGCTCTCCGGCATCATGGTCGGCCTCGACCAGGCCATGCAGCCCTACACCGGCGTGCTGGTGCTGCTCACCGCGACGATCGCGGTCATCGCCGGCGGCATCGGCAGCCTCACCGGCGCGTTCGTCGTGGCGGTCGCGCTGTCGGTGCTGCAGAACGTCGCGCTGATCCTGATGCCCGGCCGCTGGAGCATCGCGGCGACCTTCGCGCTGTTCGTCGTGTTCATCCTGGTCAAGCCCGAGGGCTTGTTCCGCAAGCGTTGACCGGACCTGGGCCATGTCCTTTCTCCTCTCCTATCTGGTGCTGGCGACGATCTACTCGATCGCGGCGCTCTCGACCAACCTGCTGGTGGGGATCATCGGCATCTTCTCGGTCTCGCAGGCCGCGATCATCGGCGTCGGCGCTTACACGGTCGCGCTCTTGGCCGGCGTGGTGCCGTTCCCGGTCGCGATGCTCGTGGCCGTCGTGCTGTGCGCCCTGGTCAACGTGCTGCTGGCGCTGCCCTCGCTGCGCGTGGCCGGCGACTACTTCGTCGTGACCTCGTTCGGCTGCCAGCTCGTCGCCACCGCGGTGTTCATCAACTGGGACACGCTGACCGGCGGCGCGTCCGGGATCGTCGCCATTCCCGCTCCGTCGCTGTTCGGGTTCACGGCAGACACGCCGCAGACCTTCCTCGTCATCTCCACCATCGCCCTGCTCGCGGCCTGCGCGGGGTTCTGGCTGCTCATGCGCTCGCCGTTCGGCAAGATCGTGCACGCGATCCGCGAGGACGAGACGGCCGTGCTCGCGGCCGGCAAGAACGTTCTTCGCGCGAAGGTGAGCGTGTCCGCCGTCTCGGGCGTGTACGCCGGCCTGGCGGGAGGGCTGTACGCGACGTTCCTGAACTTCATCGATCCGCCGTCGTTCGACCTGCACGTGTCGATCCTGATCCTGACCATGCTGGTGGTCGGCGGGGCGCGGACCCTGGCCGGCTCGATCATCGGCCCGTTCCTCCTGCTCGCTCTGCCGCAACTCCTGAATCTCGTCGCGGTCCCGCCGACGATGGCCGGGCCGCTGCGCCAGTTCATCTACGGCGCGCTGCTGATCGCCTTCATGCTGTTCCGGCCGCAGGGCATCGCCGGCCGCCGGCTGTAGCGGCGGGGGGAGACGCGATGGCGACGTCCTGTCTCGAGGTCCGGTCGGTCTCCCGGCGCTTCGGCGGCCTTCAGGCGCTCGACGCCTGCTCGTTCGAGGTCGAACGGCAGCGCTCGACCTGCCTCGTCGGCCCCAACGGCGCCGGCAAGACGACGGTGTTCAATGTGATCACCGGCTTCGTGCGTCCCGACCAGGGCACGATCCGGTACAACGGGGAACCGATCCACGGCCGCCCGACGCGCGACATCGTGCGCCTGGGCATCGCGCGCACGTTCCAGAACCTGCGGCTGTTCGCCGAGATGACGGCGCTCGAGAACGTGATGGTCTACCTGCGCGACGACGACGGCACCGGGCCGGTCGAGGCGATCCTGCGGCCCTGGCGCACCGGCGCGGCGCTGCGCCGCAAGGAGGAGGCGGCGCAGGCGCTTCTGGCCGAGGTCGGGCTCGGCCACAAGTCGGGCGAGGTCGTCCGCAACCTGAGCTTCGGCCAGCAGAAGCTCCTGTGCATCGCGCGGGTGCTCGCCACCGGCGCCGAACTCCTGCTCCTCGACGAACCGACCTCGGGACTCTCGCAGTCGGCGCTGACCGCGATGGTCGACCTGGTCGACAAGCTGCGCTCGCAGGGGCGCACGCTGCTGGTCGTCGAGCACAACACGCGCGTGGTGCAGAGGATCGCCGACGAGATCCTGTTCCTGCACCAGGGGCGGCTCATCGCCCGGGGAACGCCGGCCGAGATCCTCGGCGATCCGGCGCTCGCCGCGATCTACTTCGGCGCAGCCGCGTAGAACCGGGGACCGGCGATGACGCTCGAAGTGCGCAAGCTCACGGCGGGATACCGGAACAAGATCGTCATCACCGACGTGTCGTTCGAACTCGCGCCTGGAAGCATCATGGCGTTCTTCGGGCACAACGGGGCGGGGAAGTCGACCACGCTCAAGACCATCCTGGGCGCGCTCTCGCCGGTGGAGGGCGAGGTCTGGCTCGACGGCGAGCGGATCGACCGGCTGCCGATCCCCGAGCGCATCGCGCGCGGCATCCGCTACCTGCCCGATTCGCGCGGCGTGTTTCCCGACCTCACGGTCGAGGAGAACCTCGACGTCGTGGCGCGGATGAACGCGGCCGATTCCGGCGCGCGCATCGCCGTTGCCGACGTGCTCTCGATGCTGCCGCTGCTCGAGGCGCGGCGCGGGAGCTACGCAGGGACGATGAGCGGCGGGCAGCAGCAGATGCTGGCGTTCGGGCTCGCGCTCCTCGGCTCGCCGCGCTGCATCCTGCTCGAGGAGCCTTCGGTCGGGCTGCAGCCGGACCTGGTCGAGATGCTGTTCGGCGAGATCCGCAGGATCTGCGCGAAGCACGCGATCAGCGCGATCCTGGTCGAGCACAAGATCGCCTCCGCGATGGCCATCTCCGACCACGTGCTCATCATGAACAACGGGGCGGTCGTGTTCGACGGTCCGCCGGCGAAGGCGCGCGAGTCGAACTTCTGGGAATTCTTCTAGGGAGTGGCCCCCATCGCCGCCTCACGCACTCTTGGCGGGAATCCCGGTGCGCGCCGCGGGAGCGGGAGCCCGGCTTGCGCCCGCCGTCGCGGTGCGCGCGAGCTGCGGCGGCTTCGCGAGTTCCCGCCGGACCGGCCGCGCCTCGGCCAGCACCCAGTCGCGGAACGCCGCGAGGTGGGGTTTGCGTTCGGACTGCTTCGGGTAGACGAGGTAGAACGCCTCGTCGCCGGCGAGCACGAACGGAAGCGGGATCACGAGGCTGCGCCGGCGCAGGTCCTCGCCGATGAACGCGCGCTCGGCGAGCGTCACGCCGAGCCCTTTCTCGGCGGCTTCGTAGGTCAGCGTGGAATTCTCGAACTCGATCACCCGCTTCGGCACCAGGTCGCCGTGGCCGGCGGCCTCGAGCCAGTCCCGCCAGACGTAGGGGCGCAGGCCCGACGTGAACAGCGTGTGCGCGCGCAGATCCGCGACGTCGCGCAGCGGCGGGCCGGATTCGAGGAGTCTCGGACTGCACACGGCCACGAGCTGGCTGTCGAACAGGCGATGGCGCGCGAGGTCGGCGACGAAGCGCCCGCTTCCGATGCGAATCACGACGTCGGCGCGGTCGAAGTCGGAGTGCGCGGTGGTGAGCGTGGTGGTGAAGGTCAGCGGAAGCTGCGGGTGGCTCGCGTGGATGTGGCGCAGGCGCGGGAACAGCCACCGCATCGCGACGATGGCGGCGCACATGACGTGCAGCGGACGCTCGCGGCCCTCGGAGCGCAGCGCGGCCGTGGCGCCGGCGAGGCGGTCGAGCGCCTCGGTCACGGCCTTGTGGAACTCGGTACCCTCAGGAGTGAGTCGGACCTGCCGGTTGGCGCGCGTGAACAGCAGCACGCCGAGCGACTCCTCGAGCTGCTTGATCTGGCGGCTGACCGCTCCGGGCGTGACGTGCAGGTCGCCGGCGGCCAGTGCGAAGCTCGAAAGCCGAGCCGCGGCGTCGAACGCCCGGATCGCGTTGAGCGGCGGCAGCGCGCGGGTCATGGTCGGACGCCGGGTGTCGCGGCGTCGAAATGGGTCCGGAGGTTGGCGACCATCGCGAGGCCGATGTCGCGGCGCGTCTCGACCGTGGCGCTCGCGATGTGCGGCTCGAGGATGACGTTGTCGAATCCCAGCAGGGCCTGCGGCACGCGGGGCTCGTCGGCATACACGTCGAGCGCGGCGCCGGCGATGCGTTTCCCCTCCAGCGCCGCGATCAGCGCGGTTTCGTCGACCACCGTGCCGCGCGCGACGTTGACCAGGAATCCCTCGGGTCCCAGTTCGGCCAGGATGCGCGCGTCGACCATGCCCGCGGTGGCGGGCCCGCCCGGGCAGGTGAGCACGAGAAAGTCGACGGTGCGCGCGAGTTGGGCGAGGTCGGCGTGATACGGGTATCCGATCTCCGGTTTCGGGCGCGGTCCGTGCCAGTGGACCTCGAGCCCCAGCGCGACCGCGCGGCGGGCGAGCGCCGAACCGATGCGCCCCATGCCCACGATGCCGAGGCGCCGGCCGCGCACGCGGGTCGAATTGGGGAGCGAGCCCGAGGTCCAGCGCCCGGCGCGCACGAAACGGTCTCCCTCGACCACGCGGCGGGCGAGCGCGAGCAGGAGCGCGATCGCGAATTCGGCGTTGTCCTCGGTGAGCACGTCGGGCGTGTTGGCCACCCGGATGCCGCGCCGGCGCGCCGCGTCGAGGTCGACCGCGTCGAGCCCGACGCCGAAGATCGAGACGATCTCGAGTTTGGGCAGCGCGTCGATGAGGCTGCCGCTCGCTCCCACCATGCTGCGCGCGGCCACGCCGCGGATGCGTTCGCGCACCGCCGGTGCGAGCGTCAAGACCGCTTCGGCGGCAGCGATGGCGTGGACGTGGAACCCGTCGCGGAGCAGGGCCGCCGCGTCGTCGGGCAGGCTGCCGACCTGCAGGACCTCGGGCTTCACTGGCAATGCTCCGGAATCCGCGCCGCCAGGCGCGCCGAGCCGGGCGCTTTCGTCTGCGCGCGCCATTCAGCCTCCATAGGCCGGTTCCGGCAGGCCGCGCACGCCGGGCCGGAGAGCGAACACGCTCCCGGCGAGCGGTTCGGCGGCGAGGCGCTCCGGCGTGAGGCGCTGCGTCGCCGACGTGACGTAGAGGACGTCGAGGCTCTCGCCGCCGAAGCAGCAGCAGGTCGGCTGCGAGACCGGCATCGGGATCACGCGGTCGACCTTGCCGGCCGGCGTGTAGCGCACGATCCTCGCGCCGCCGTACTCGGCGTTCCACAGGCAGCCGTCGGCGTCCACGGTCGAGCCGTCCGGCCGGCCGCCGCCGAACCGGTCGACCAGCACGCGAGGATTCGAGATCGTGCCCTCGTCGGCCGCGAAGTCGTAGGCCAGGATCACTTCGCGGTAGGTGTCGGCGAAGTACATCGTGGCGTCGTCCGGGCTCCACGCGAGGCTGTTGGGCACGATGATGTCGTCGCGGATGCGGGTGCAGGCGCCTCCGGGATCGAGCCGGTAGAGCGAGCCGGTCGGATCGCGCCGGTGGTCGTTCATCGTGCCGGCCCAGAAGCGGCCGCGCCGGTCGCAGCGGCCGTCGTTGAACCGGTTCTCCGGCAGGTGCCGCTCCGGGTCGATCAGCGCCGAAGGCTCGCCCGCCTCCAGGCGGTCGAGCGTGTGGAAGCCGCTCTGCGTGGCGAGGAGGAGCCCGCCGCGCGAGCGCAGGCCGATGCTGCCGATCACCTCGGAGAGCGCGCGCGTCGCCGTCGCGCCGGTCGCTGGATCGAAGCGCCGAATCGACGGGGCGCGGCTGTCGACCCAGTAGAGCGCGCGCTCGGCGCCGGCCCACAGCGGGCTCTCGCCGAGACGGTCGCGCGAGCGCACCACGCAGTCCACGTCACTCATCAGCCACCGTCGGGGAGTCGGTCGTGATCATCGAGCATCGTACCTACACGGTCGCGCACGGGAAGATGCGCGACTACCTCGAGCGCTACGAGCGCGACGGCCTGCCGGTGCAGACACGCTACCTCGGTCCCCTGGTCGGCGTCTTCGTTTCGGAGATCGGCACGTTGAACCAGGTCGTCTACCTCTGGCGCTACGACAGCCTGGCCGACCGCGAAGCGCGGCGCGCACGCATGGCCGGGGATCCGGAGTGGAAAGCGTTCGTCCGGTCGAACGAGGGAACCTTCGTCCATCAGGAAGTGATGATACTCAACCCGGTGCGGTTCTCGCCGCTCAGGTGATCCGCGGCGCCCAGCGGGAGAGACCGGCGGCGTTCATCGCGGCCGCGGGCAGGGGTGCGGCACGCAGGGACGCGACCGGGAGGACCGGGGTTCGCGCGTGGCCGCGGCCCGGGCGAGGCCCGGACACGCCGGGCGGATCCGCTCAGTTGCGGCCGCGCGCGAACCCCGCGGGCCCCCCGCGCCGCAGGGTCTCCGACGGGAGTTCGCCGAACATCCGCTTGTAGTCGGTCACGAAGTGGCCGAGGTGCCAGAAACCCCAGCGCGCGGCCGCGTCCTGCACCGAGCCCGGCGGACGCTCGCCCGAGCGCAGGTCGCGGCGCACGCCGTTCAATCGCATCGCGCGCAGGAACTGCACCGGGTTGGTTCCGAGGACCTCGTGGAACCCGTACTGCAGCGTGCGGCGGCTCACGCCGAGCTCCCGGCACAGGTCGGCGACGGTGATCGGTTCGGCGATGTGCGCGCGCATATAGGCCTGGGCCGCGTCGACGAGATGGCGCCGTGACGGGCACGCGGAGGGCGCTGCCGGTGCGTCGTCCTCGCTCACGACGTCGAGCGCTGCGGTCAGGAGCGTCTGCTCGAGCACCCGCTGCGACGGTCCGAACTCGAGCGCGGCCGGATTCACGTCCACCGACTGGAGGACCGAGCCCAGCAGGTGGCGGAAGCGGTTCAGCCGCTCGCTCGCCGGGCGGAACACGCTGCGGCCCTCGAACGTCGTGGCCGGGTCGCGGTGCTCGACCTGGCGCGCGTGCTCGCCGAGGGCGCCTTCGTCGACGACAAGCGCCAGGATCTCGAACCCGCGGGGCGCGTAGAAGTCGAGCTCGTCGTTGCCGCCGAGCGTGATCAGCGCGCCGGCATCGGCAGGCTCGCCGCGGAAGCGCGCGGCGCCCTCCATCCGCACAGGAGCACCGAACGCGCGGGAACCGTTCCTCGGCGAGCCGCATTCGTGGACCGCCTGGCTGGTCGCCTCGCGGAACACCTGGACGCCCGCGAAGCTCAGCTCGTGCAGGCTGCCGACGAACTCGCCGGGCGTCATCTGCTCGTAGACCTGGTCCCAGGCCCTGAGGCTCGCGGCCTGCGCCTCGATGTCCGCCGTGGTCGCTCGCGTGACCGTGTACTGCCCGGTACCGCCGTGATGGTGGGCGTCACCCGGCTCCGCCCGTCCGGCGGACGCCATCCCGGCCATCAGCCGCGCTCCTCGACGCGCATCGTCTCCTCCTCGTTCTTCGCTGCGTGGCAGCGGACCCGACCGGGCACCGACGGTCGTCCTGCCGTCTTGCGGTCGCGCACCGCTACGGTGGTCTCGTCCGGATCCCGATTCCTTGATCTGGCGCAACCGCACGGCGGGGAGATTGCCGATTTGGGATAACGGCCTCCGACCCGCGGCGTCAACAATGCGCCGGTGAATCGCGCGGCCGGCGACTCGCCCTGCCCGCGAGGGGCACCCGGCCGGCGCGGCGCGACATCGGCCTTCCATGGGGGATACGGGATGACACGCACAACAGCAGCAGTCGCACGCGCGGGCGGGATCGCCCTCGCGATGGCCGTCCTGTCGATGTCCGTCGGGCGGGCCGCGGTGACCGAACAGGAGGCCGCGCAACTCGGCAAGGGCCTCACGCCGGTCGGCGCCGAGCGCGCCGGCAACAAGGAAGGCACGATCCCCGAGTGGAAGGGCGGGAACCTGTCCGCGCCCGCCGGCTGGAAGCCGGGGCAGAAGCGCCCGGACATCTTCGCCGGCGACAAGCCGCTGTACTCGATCGACGCGTCGAACGTCGACCGGTACAAGGACAAGCTGACCGAAGGCCAGATGGCGCTCGTGAAGCAGATCAAGGGCTACCGGATGGACGTCTACCCGACGCACCGGAGCTGCGGCTTCCCGGACTACGTCTACGAACGGACCAGGACGAATGCCCGGGAGGCGAGGGTCGCGGCCAACGGCTGGGGCCTCGAGAAGGCGATCGGGGCCGCGATCCTGTTCCCGATCCCGAAGACCGGCGCCGAGGCGGTCTGGAACCACAAGCTGCGCTTCATGGGCGAGGGGCGCATCGAGCAGTACGCGACGATCTTCTCGAACAAGGGGGGCGACTTCACGCCACTGGTCCAGAAGCAGTGGACCTGGGTGCCGTTCCATTCACCGAAGAACAAGGGGATCGACGACGTCGACGGCGTCGAGATGAAGCTCCTGAACATGGTCCTGTCCCCATCGGCGCGGGCGGGCGAACTCATCCTTGCGCACTGGTTCATGAACAAGGAATCCGACGCGTGGCTCTACTTCCCCGGGCAGCGACGCACCCGCCGCGCGCCGACGTTCGCGTACGACAACCCGGTCCCGGGTTACGAGAACCTCGAGACGGTCGACGCCTACCCGATGTACGCCGGGGCGATGGACCGCTACGACTGGAAGCTCATCGGCAAGCAGGAGCTCCTGATCCCGTACAACAGCTTCAAGCTCATCGACAAGAGCCGCAAGTACAAGGACGTCTACCTGGGCGAGTACGTCAACCGCGACCTCGTCCGTTATGAACTGCACCGCGTCTGGAAGGTCGAGGCGACGGTGAAGCAGGGCATGCGCCACCAGATCGCGAAGCGCGTGTTCTACCTGGACGAGGACAGCTGGGCGCTGATGGTTGCCGACAACTACGACGCGCAGGGCAAGCTCTGGCGCGTGCAGGAGTCGAGCATCTATCCGGCGCCCGAGCTTCCGGCCTGCGTCGGCCAGGAGTTCGTCTCCTACGACCTGTCGGTCGGCCGCTACATCGCGGAGAACGCGGCGCAGGAACAGCCGGAGACCGACTGGCTCGCGGGTCGCGACGGCCGCATCGACCCGAACAGATTCAACCCGGACGAACTGCGCCGGGTGGGCGAACGCTGATTCCGGGGGCGGCGGCCGAGGAGCGCCGGCGCCCGGACCGGAGACGAACAGGTGGAGGGAGAAGACATGAGCGGATGTTCGAGATTCGCGCCCCGATTCGCCCGCGGCGCCCTTGCGATCGGCGGCGCCCTGGCCATCGCGGCCCCGGTCGCGCTGGCTGCGACCTTCGAGACCGAGAACGTCAAGGGGAGCTTCGACTCGACGGTCTCGCTCGGCTTCCAGTGGCGGATGGCGGACACCGACTGCCGCTTCGTCGGCAACGACAACGGCGGCTGCGCGCCGACGACCGGAAAGCTCGGCGAACTGGTGAACGGTCCGGGCATGGGCGCGACGTCGAACCCGGACTTCAACTACCTGCAGTCCGACAACGGCAACCTCAACTACAGGAAGAACAGCCTCATCTCGCAGGCGCTCAAGGGCAACCACGAGCTGTCGCTGCACTTCCGCGACGGCTGGAGCGCGCTCGGCCGCTTCTCGTGGCTCTGGGATCCGGCGGTCGACCGCACCGACCGCACGCCGCTCGCGAGCGACGCCAAGCGCGTCGCGGCGCAGGACGTCACGCTGCTCGACCTGTGGGTCGCCAAGGACTTCGAAGTCGGCGACATGCCGGGGAAGGTCAAGGTCGGCAACCAGGTGCTGTCCTGGGGCGAGGACATCTTCATCTACGGCGGCATCAACATCATCAACCCGTTCGACCTGACCCGCGCGCACAAGGCGGGCGTCCAGATCAAGGAGATCGTCCGGCCGGTGCCGATGGTGTCGTTCAACCTCGGCGTGAACAAGAACTGGAGCGTCGAGGGATTCTGGCAGTTTCACGACGTGTCGTTCCGCTTCGACCCGGTCGGCACGCCGTTCTCGATCGGCGACGTGATCGGCAACGGCCAGATGTCCGCGTTCATCCCGAGCTCGGTCCTGGGCGAGCCGCCGGGCACGGTCGGCGACCCGGGCACGGTGAGCAACGGCGCGATCATCCCGGCGGGCCAGCGCTTCTCGCTCGACGACCTGATCTCCATCGGAACCGTGGTTCCGACCCAGCCCACGCAGTCGGCGCCCAATGCGAACCAGTTCGGCCTCGCGGCACGCTGGAAGCCCGAGAACTTCAACGCCGAGTTCGGCTTCTACTACATCCACTACAACGACAAGATTCCGTTCGTCGCGTTCGTCAACGATCCGTCGATCAGTTCGAACCCGTTCGGGCTGGGCTACAAGCTCCAGTACGGCAAGAACCGGGACCTCTTCGGCGTGTCGGTCAACGGCAACCTGGGAGACTGGGCGGTGGGCGCCGAGGTCTCGTATCGTCCGCGCGACGGCGTCGCCATCGACCCGACCGTTCCCCTGGAAGGTCCGATGTGCGCGTTCTGCGCGCCGGGCACCTACGACGGTTACGCCGACTTCAAGAAGTGGCAGGCGCACGCGACGGCGATCTACCTGCTCGGCCCGAGCGGAGACCTGGGCTGGCTGCTGCGCGGACTGGGCGCGGCCGAGGGCACGCTGCTGTTCGAGGCCGCGGTCACCTACTACCCGAACCTCGACCTGTCCGGCAGGTATCCGATCCTGCTGCCGAACTACGAGCTTCCGGACAAGACCTCGACCGGCTTGGTGACCTCGTTCAACGTCGTCTATCCGCACGTGTTCGGCACGCCGGTCAACCTGACTCCGCAGATCGACGTCCTCTACGACATGAAGGGGACGAGCCCGAACACGCTCCCGTTCGTCGAGGGCCGCCTGACAGTCACGCCGTCGCTCAACTTCGAGTATCTGAACAAGTGGCGCGCGTCGATCTCCTACACGAGCTTCTCCGGCGGCAGCACGAACAATCTGATGGCCGACCGGGACTACCTCGCGGTCATGTTCTCCTACGCATTCTGACGGCGGGCCGGCGGGCGCCGCGGGACGCGACCGGCGTCCACGCGGCGCGCCTCCTCCGCATCCAGGCGACCGCCGCCCCGTCCCGATGCTTGCCAGAATCGTCGCGCGCCTCGAGGCGCTCTTCTTCGCGCACCGTGCGGCCACGCTCGCGGTGTTCGCGGTGGTCACCGTCGTCATGGGGGTGTTCGCCGCGCAACTTCGGATGACGGCCGGCTTCGACAAGCAGCTGCCGCAGGAGCACGAGTACATCCGGACCTTCTACGAGTACCGCGGCCAGGTGTTCGGCGCCAACCGCATCATCGTCGTCGTCCACGCGAAGAGCGGCGACATGTGGAACGCGCCGTTCCTGAAGAAGCTCTCCGACGTGACCCAGGCGGTGATGTTCATGCCCGGGGTCGACCGGCGCACCGTCAGTTCGCTCTGGACGCCGACGACGCGGGTGCTGGAGATCACCGAGCAGGGATTCGAGTCGGAGGACGTGATCGGCGGCGACGTCACGCCGGATGCGCTCACCGACGCCAAGATCGCCAAGATCCGCAACAACGCGATCGTGGGAGGCTACATCGGCCAGCTGGTCGCGAACGACAACTCGGGGGCGATGGTCGTCGCCGACCTGATGGAGGCCGACCCGGCGACCGGCAAGCCGTTCGACACCCTCGAACTCGCCGCGCGCCTCGAGCGCGACATCCGGCAGAAGCTCGAGACGCCGGAGTTCGAGATCCAGATCATCGGCTTCGCCAAGCAGATCGGCGACATCGCCGACGGCGCGAAGAGCGTGGTCCGATTCTTCCTGCTGGCGTTCGTGCTGACCGCGCTGTCGGTCTACGTGTACTCGCGGTCCTGGGCGCTGACCGCGCTGACGCTCCTGTGCTCGCTCGTGTCGGTCGTGTGGCAGTTCGGCACGCTCGCGCTCCTGGGCTACGGGCTCGACCCGCTGGCGGTCCTGGTGCCGTTCCTGGTGTTCGCGATCGGCGTCTCGCACGGGGTGCAGCAGCTCAACTACATCTCGAAGGAGGTCTGCGGCGGCGTCGACACGATGACCGCCGCGAGGCGGAGCTTCACCGGGCTGCTGATCCCCGGGACCATGGCGCTGGTGACCGCCTTCGTCGGTTTCGCGACGCTCACGCTGATCCCGATCCCGATGATCCGGGAGCTCGGCATCACGGCGGCCATCGGCGTCGCGTACAAGATCTTCACCAACCTCGTGATGCTGCCGGTGTCCGCGTCCTACGTGCGCTTCGACGACCGCTTCGTCGGCCGGGTGAACGCGCTGCGCGAGCGCCGCGGCCGCTGGATGGCCGTGCTGGGGCGCGTGGCCGAGCCGCGCAACGCCGCGATCGGCACGCTGGTGTGCGCGGGCCTCTTCGCGCTCGCGTGGCACCAGAGCCAGGGACGCCACGTCGGCTACCTCAAGTCCGGCGCGCCCGAACTGCGCGAGGACTCGCGCTACAACCAGGACGCGCGGGCCATCATCGAGAAGTTCGACCTCGGCCTCGACGTGCTGTCGGTCGTCGCGGTGACGCCGAAAGAGGGCTGCTACGACTACGCGACGATGGAGTACCTGAACCAGTTCAGCTGGCAGATGGCCAACGTGCCGGGCGTGGTTTCGGTCGCGTCGGCGCCGTGGCTCGCGAAGCAGGCGTTCTCGGGCTTCAACGAGGGCAACCCGAAGTGGGCGGCGCTGCCGCGCGAAGCGAACTCGCTGTCGAACGCGCTGAGCCTCGCGCCGGAGGGGTCGAACCTCTACAACCCGGGATGCACGGTGCTCCCGATCTACCTCTACCTCGCCGACCACAAGGCGACGACGATCAAGGCGGTGACCGACGCGGTCAAGGCATTCCGTGCGGCAAACCCCGACTCGAAGGTGCAGTTGCGGCTTGCGAGCGGCAACGTCGGTGTGCAGGCGGCGACCAACGAGGTGCTCGAGTCGACCGAGTTCTGGATGATGCTCTACGTCTACCTGACCATCGTCGCGCTGGTGCTCTTCACCTACCGCGACTGGCGCGCGATGATCGCCTGCTGCCTGCCGCTCACGCTCGCGACGCTGCTGGGCTACTGGTTCATGAAGGAGCTCGACATCGGGCTCACCGTCGCCACGCTGCCGGTGATGGTGCTGGCGGTCGGCATCGGCGTCGACTACGCGTTCTACATCTACAACCGGCTGCAGCTCCACCTCGCGCAGGGCGTCGACATCGTGAACGCCTTCAAGCAGGCGCTGCGCGAGACCGGCATCGCCACGATCTTCACCGCGCTCACGCTGTCGGTCGGCGTCGCGACCTGGTCGTTCTCCGACTTGAAGTTCCAGGCCGACATGGGGCTTTTGCTCACCTTCATGTTCATGGTGAACATGCTGATGGCGATCACGCTGCTGCCCGCGCTGGCGGTGATGATCGACGTGCTGATTCCGCGGCGGCGTCCGGTGCGCTCGCCGCTCCTAGCGCACTGAGGCGGCGCCCGTGTTCGAACGGCTAGCAGCGCTCCTCAAGGCCCCGCCGCCGGTCGCGCCGGGAGCTGGCCGCGTGCCGTTCTCCCGCCGCGATGTGGCGGTCGTCGTGCTCCTCGTCGAGCTGGCACAGAGCGACCGGTCGCTGCCGCCCGGAGAACTCGCGGCGGTCGGGAGGATCGTGCGCGAGCGTTTCGGCCTCGACGCGGCCGCGGCCGATCGCCTGATCGCCGCCGCCCGCTCCGAACTCGACGTGGCGCTCGAGGACTGGGTGTTCGCCAACGCGGTGCGCGAGGGTTTCGACGCGGGCGAGCGCGCCGGGATCGTCGAACTTCTCTGGGAAGTGGTCTACGCCGACGGGAAGCTCGCGCGCCTCGAGGAATCGCTGATGCGGCGCCTGGCCACCGAACTCGGCGTCGGCGAAGCCGAGCGCGAGGCCGCGAGGGCACAGGCGTTCGCCCGCTCGGGCCTCGCCCGTCGTTCCGGCGCCGAAGGGACGGAGCCCGAGTGAATCCCGCGACGATCCTGCGGACGCTGGCATTGCTGGCGATCGCCGCCGCGGCGGCGCAGGGCGTGTCGGCGCAGGCGCCCGTCCCGGCGAAGCCGGCCGCTGCGGCGTCTTCGTCCGTGGAAGCCTTCCACGCGGCGCGCGCCGACAAGGCGCCTCTGCTCGCGATCACGCGCGCCGGATCCCGCCTCGTCGCGGTCGGGGACTGGGGCGTAGTCGTCCTGTCCGACGACCAGGGCAAGACCTGGCGGCAGGCGAAGTCGGTGGCGACGCGGTTCATGCTCACCTCGGTCGCGTTCGTCGACGACAGGCACGGCTTCGCCGTCGGCCACGGCGGCACCGTGCTCGCCACCTCGGACGGGGGAGAGAACTGGACGCGCAACCACGACGCGGGCGCCGACGTCGTG
>JADLBN010000013.1 GCA_020847675.1 Burkholderiales bacterium
GAGGTCGCCACGCGCGCGCCGCTGGCCGTCGCCGGTTCCGACGACGCCCCGGCGCTGCGCACCCGGCGTGCGGACCTGCACGGACGCACGCCCAACCAGGTCGCCTATCTCGCGGCCATCGCCTCGCACGACATCACGTTCGGGATCGGCCCCGCCGGCACCGGCAAGACCTACCTCGCGGTGGCCTGCGCGGTCGACGCGCTGGAACGCGACGCGGTGAAGCGGCTGGTGCTGGTCCGCCCCGCGGTCGAGGCCGGCGAGCGGCTCGGATTCCTGCCCGGCGACCTCGCGCAGAAGGTCGATCCGTACCTCCGGCCGCTCTACGACGCGCTCTACGATCTGATGGGCTTCGACAAGGTCTCCAAGCTGTTCGAACGCCAGACGATCGAGATCGCGCCGCTCGCCTACATGCGCGGGCGCACGCTCAACCACAGTTTCATCATCCTCGACGAGGCGCAGAACACCACGCCCGAGCAGATGAAGATGTTCCTCACGCGCATCGGCTTCGGCACCCGCGCCGTGATCACCGGCGACGTCACGCAGATCGACCTCGCGCGCGGAAGCAAGAGCGGACTGGTCGAGTCGGCGCGCATCCTGAAGGACGTGCGCGGCCTCGCGTTCTGCCGCTTCACCAGCGCCGACGTCGTGCGCCACCCGCTGGTGCAGAAGATCATCGATGCCTACGAGCGCGACACGCCGGCCTGACCCCGCCGGCCGGCGTCCGAAACCCGCGCGCCGACCCGTCCTCTCGCTGTCCGTCCAGTACGCGATCGCCCGGGCGGGACTCCCGGCGCGGTCGACGCTGCGCCGCTGGACGGCGGCCGCGCTCGAGCGCGACGTGCGCGTCAACCTGCGATTCGTCGGCACGGCGGAGGGCCGCACGCTCAACGCGCTCTACCGCGGCAAGGAATACGCGACCAACGTGCTCACCTTCGTGTACGATGACGACATCCCGCTCGCGGGGGACATCGTGCTCTGCGTGCCGGTGCTCCGGAACGAGGCGCGCTCGGGCGGGAAGACGCTTCGCTCGCACTGCGCCCACCTCGTCGTGCACGGCATGCTGCACCTGCAAGGCCACGATCACGTCACTGCGCGCGACGCCAAACGCATGGAGGCGCGCGAGACCGCGCTGCTCGCGTCGCTGGGCTACGCCGATCCCTACGCCCCCGGTTGAACCCAGATGGCGAGACCGCTCCCCGATGCCGACCCGGACGACGACGCGAAGCCCTCGCTCATCGAACGGCTGACCGCGCTCCTGACGCGCGAGCCCGAGGACCGGGACGAGCTCCTCGCCCTGCTGCGCGGCGCGTTCGAGCGACGCCTGCTCGACGCCGATGCGCTGTCGATGATCGAAGGGGTGCTGAACGTCTCCGAGATGACGGTGCGCGACGTGATGATCCCGCGCTCGCAGATGGATTGCGTCCCGGTCGAGGACGATCCCGCCAGCTTCATCCCGTTCGTGCTCGAGACGCGCCACTCGCGCTTCCCGGCGATCGGCGAGAGCAAGGACGACGTCGCCGGCATCCTGCTCGCGAAGGAGCTCCTCAACTACTACCGCAATCCGGAGGCGTTCAACCTGCGCGACACGCTGCGGCCGGCCGTGTTCGTGCCCGAGTCGAAGCGACTGAACGTGCTGCTGCGCGAGTTCCGCAGCAACCGCAACCACATCGCGATCGTCGTCGACGAGTACGGTGGCGTCTCGGGGCTGGTGACCATCGAGGACGTGCTCGAGCAGATCGTCGGCGACATCGAGGACGAGTACGACTTCGACGAGACCGAGGACAACATCATCGCCGAGGGCGGCGGACGCTTCCGCGTGAAGGCCCACACCGAGATCGCCGACTTCAACGCGCGCTTCGCGAGCCAGCTCGCCGACGACGCGGTCGACACGGTCGGCGGACTCGTCGTGCACGCGTTCGGCCGGCTACCCAAGCGCGGCGACACGGTGACGATCGGCGAGTTCCGCTTCCGCATCGTGCGCGCCGACAGCCGGCGCATCCACACGCTGCAGGTCGAGAAGGTCGCGCCGGCGACGGAAGCAAAGCCGGGAAAGTAGGGTCCGACCCCACATCTCCCCCCTTCTGCTCGAGTTGAACTTCCCTGATCGATTGCTCCTGTTGGCGCTTGCCGGCGCGCTGACCGTCTTCGGCTTCGCGCCGTTCGGCGTGGCGCTCCTGCCGATCGCGACGCTCGCATTGCTGTTCATGCTGTGGCGCGACGCTGCGACGCCGCGACGCGCCGCGGCGCAAGGCTTCGCGTTCGGGCTGGGCCTGTTCGGCGCAGGCGTGTCGTGGATCTACGTCGCGCTGCAGACGTTTGGCGGGATGCCAGCGCCGCTCGCCGCGATCGGCATCGCCGGATTCTGCGCGTACCTCGCTTTGTGGCCCGCGCTCGCGGGTTGGGCGGTTGCGCGCCTCGCACCCGCCGGTTCCGCCGGGCGGCTGGCCGCCGCCGCGGGCGCCTGGACGCTCGCCGAATGGCTTCGCGGCTTCGTGCTCACCGGCTTCCAGTGGCTGTCGGTCGGCCACGCCGAGCTGCCCGGCAGCACGCTCGCGGGTTTCGCGCCGGTCGGCGGCATCTTCCTCGTGTCGCTCGCGGTTGCCGCCGTGGCGGCGCTCGTCGCGTATGCGATCGACGAGACCGCCCGCTACCGTCCGATGCGCGCGGTCGCCGCCGCAACTGGCGTCGCTGCGCTGTTCGCCTCGGGAATGCTGCTCGACCGCATCGAGTGGACCACGCCCAACGCCACGCCGTTGGCGGTCACCCTCGTGCAGGGCAACATCCCGCAGGAGCAGAAGTTCGACCCGGACCTGCGCGAGCGCGCGTTCCGGATCTACACCGAGCTCGTCGCGGCCAGCAAGGGGAAGCTCGTCGTGCTCCCGGAGAGCGCGTTCCCGGTGTTCGCGCACCAGGTTCCGCCCGAGACGATGGATGCGATCGCGACGACGATGCGCGCGCGCGGCGGCGATGCGCTGGTCGGGCTCTTCATCGCGCTGCCGCCGGAGCCGGGCGAGAACGCGCCGCGCCTGCACAACAGCGTCGTCTCGCTCGGCACGTCGTCGACCCAGGTCTATCGAAAGCGCCACCTCGTGCCGTTCGGCGAGTCGATTCCCGCAAGAGCGCTCCTCGGTCCGCTGATCGAGAGCGTGCTCGCCATTCCGCTCTCCGACCAGGCCGCGGGTCCGGACGAGCAGGCTCCGCTCGACGTCGCGGGCGAGAAGGTCGCGCTCAACATCTGCTACGAGGATGCGTTCGGCAGCGAACTCGCGCGCTGGGCGCGCGGCTCGACGCTGCTCGTCAACGTCACCAACGACGCGTGGTACGGCCGCTCGATCGGGCCCTGGCAGCACGCCCAGATCGCGGCGATGCGCGCGAAGGAGACCGGCCGGCCGATGCTGCGTGCGACCAACACCGGAGTGACCGGAGTCATCGACGCGGATGGCACGCCCCGCGTGCACCTGCCGTGGTTCCGCCGCGGCCTGCTCGAAACCCAGGTCGTCGGCCGCACCGGCGAAACGCCGTTCATGCGCTGGGGCGATGCGATTGCGGTGCTCGCCGCGGCCCTCGTGCTTGCCGCTGCGTTCCTCCTCGGGCGCAGGGCGTCGGGCTGAAGCTCCCGCGCGGCCCGCGCGCAAACGTCGCGCCTGGCCTGCGATCGCCGCCCATCGCGCCGTCTGACACCGGATCCGTCCTTACTTCTCCTCGAGGTAGTCGTCGTCGACGTTGACCGCCCACAGGTTCGCCTTGTCGGAGCGTCCCGAAGCGATGTTGTCGACCGCCGCCTTCGCGGTCAGCATCGAGTGGTCCTGGTTGTTGTAGCGGTGCATGCCGTTGCGCCCGACCAGGAACAGGTTGGGGATCGCGTCGAGCCAGCGCCGCACCAGGCCGAAATGCTCGTAGGCGCCGACGTAGGCGGGATAGGCCTTCGGCACCCGAACCACCACGCCGTCGAGCACGTCGGCCGCGACCACGAGTCCGATCTGCTGGAGTTCGCGCTTGGCAAGCGCGACCAACCCGGCGTCCGGCAGCGACCAGAGGTCGTCGCCCTCGGAGCAGAAGTATTCGAGCCCGAGCCACACGTTCGAGCCATCCGGCACGAGCCCCGGGCTCCAGTTGTTGAACACCTGCAGCCGCCCGAGGCGGACGTCCGGCTCCTGGATGTAGATCCAGTTGTCGGGCGGCATCGTCGTGCCGGCGCGGCCCACGCGATCTCCGATCGCCGCCGTCCGGACGATGAGGCCGACGACGATGAAGTCGCGGTAAGGGAGCCGCGCCGCGATCTCGCGCACCTCCTGCGGCGCCGGGGGATCGAGGCATGCCACAAGATCCTTGATCGGCATCGACGAGATCGCGTAGTCGCAGGCGAAGGTCTCGATCTCTCCCGAGGCCCGGTGCCGAACGTCGACCGCGACGACGCGACCGTCGCGCATCGCGATGCGCTCGACCGGCCGCTCGACCTCGATGCGCCCGCCCCGCTCGCGCACCTGCCGCGCCACTTCCTCCCAAAGCTGGCCGGGTCCGTACTTCGGATAGAGGAAGCGCTCGATCAGGCTCGTATGAGCCTGCTTCGGGGCGAGGCCGACCGCGCGCCGAGCCGCGTGCAGGAGCGCGCGCATGAGCGACAACCCCTTGATGCGCTGCGCTCCCCAGGCGGCGCTGATGCCGGTGCAGGGCACGCCCCACACCTTCTCGGTGTACGACCTGAAGAAGGTCTCGTAGAGCTGCGATCCGAAACGGTTGACGAGGAAATCCTCGAGGTTGAGTTCCGGCGTCCGCGGGAACGCTTGCGCCTTGAGATAGGACAGCCCGGCGGCAAACGAACGGAACACGCCCAGGTTCACGATGGTGCGCAGATCCAGCCGGATCGGATAGTCGAAAAAACGCCGCCGGTGATAGATGCGCGACAGCCGGTTGCGCACCAGCATCACGCGCTCGGCGTCGGCCGCAGTCTGCGAAGGGGCGGCCACCGCGACGTCGCGCTGCCGGGTCCGATAGGCGATGCGCAGCGGCACCCCGTCGCTGGCTGCTGCCGGATCGATCGGCAGAATGGCCTGCCACCAGTCCATCACCCAGTCCGAGCGCGAGAAGAAGCGGTGGCCGCCCAGGTCCATCCGGTAGCCGTGGTACTCGACCGTGCGCGACAAGCCACCCACGACGCCGGTCGCCTCGACGACGACCGGAGCCACGGCGGTGTTGCGCAGCAGTTCGAGCGCCGCGGTGAGCCCCGCGGGTCCGGCGCCGATCACGACGGCGCAGGCGCTCGGCGAAGGGGTGGTCATCGAGCCTGGGGCATCCGGGATTCGGTCGCGGAGTATAGCCATTGGCGGGCCGACAAACCCTCCGGGGACGCGTTCGGCTCACCCCCAGGCGGCGCGCGTCGGCCACGAGTGCGGTGCGATAGACTGGCGCACCGCAACTCCCGGGGACCCGGTTTGTCCGACGCCGCCATCGCGAGCCCTTCCGAAGGTCGCCGCGTCGTTTCCGGTCTGGTCGTGTTCGCGGTCGCTTTCGCCGTGGCGCTCGTGGCGGCTGCCACGCTGCGATCGGGGCCGAAACTCACCTCCTCGATTCCGTCGATCGACGTCGCGGGCGACGCGATGCAGGTCGTGCGGGGCCGCGGCCATTCGCGGAACGGGGAGTTGGTGCTCGAAGCACTCGGGTCCGGCGCCACCGGAGTGCTGCTCGCGCCGACCGCGCCGTTCGCGGCGGCGGAGTACTCGCGCGCGACCTGGGCCATCCCGTTGGCTGCGCCGCCGGGCGCCGAGTTCGCGATGGCGTGGCAGACGCGCGAGCAGCCGGGCCGCACCTTCACCGAGCCGATCCTGGACGCCCGCGGCAACCTCGACGTCGACCTGCGCAACCAGCCCGACTGGCGCGGCACGATCCAGGGCGTCGGCCTGGTCGTGCGCGGCAGGCTGGATGCGCCGCTCGTGGTGTCCGGCCTCTCGCTGCGCTCGAACGCCTGGGACGCGACGCTGACCGACATCCTCGGCCAGTGGATCGCCTCACCGTTCCAGGGCCGGCGCACGTCGATCGGCCAGATGAGCTTCGAGGGCCGGTTCGTCGCGCCGCCGCTCGCCGTCGTCGCGGCAGCGGTCGTGATCGCCGTCCTGTGGCTCGGCCTGCGCGCCTGGCGGCGCAAGGAGCCCGTGAGCGCGATCTCGATCGTCGTGGTGCTCCTCGCGGGCTGGCTCACGCTCGACCTGCGCTGGCAGTCGCTCCTGTGGCGCGAGCACGCCGCGTCGGTCGAACGCTTCGCCGGCAGGACGCTCGATCAGAAGCATGCATCCGCCGACGATGCGCAGATCTTCGAAGTTGCCCGCAGGATCCGCGACGCCGACCGCCCGCGTCCGGCGCGCATCGTGGTCCTGTCCGACAATCCGCACCTCCGGTCGAGGGTGGCGTGGTTCCTCTACCCCGAGAACGTCGCGACGCGCGGGCCGCTGCGAAACGCACCGCCGTCGCCACAGAACCTCCGTTCCGGGGACCAGGTGGTGCTCCTGCTCTACAGCGGCTTGTCGTGGGACCGCGAGCGCAGGCTCCTGGTGTGGGCCGACGGCCGCACGCGCGGCGGACGCGAGATCCTGTCGGACGGCCCGGCCTTTGCCGTCGTGGAGGTCGAGTGACGTCGACGCGCAGCGCGCTACGTACCCGGCGACAGATTCGATTCGCATGATCGGAGCGCTCGACCTCCTCGGCGTGTTCGCGAGTCTCGCACTGCCGTGGGTGGCCGGAGCGTTCGTCGTGCGCGCGCTGTGGACCTCCGGGACGCAGGCGCCGACGCTGCCGCTGGTGCTGGGCTACGGCTACCTGGTCGGCATGACGCTCGCGACGACGACGATGCGGGCGCTCTCGCTCGCCGGCATCGCCTGGAGCCTGCCGCTCCTGGCCGGCGCGGTCGCCGCCATGGCGATCGTTTCCGGCCTGGCAGCGCGGCGCGCGGGTCCGCCATTCGTCGCGCGCGACGGATTCGCCGGTGAACTCGCCGCCGCACCCCCCGCCGTGCGCCTGGGGTGCTGGCTTGCGCTCGCGCTCGTCGCCCTGCGCCTCGCCGGCATCGCGATCGAGGTCGCGGTAAGCCCGCTCCGCGCGTACGACGCCTGGGCGCACTGGGCGACCAAGGCCATCGTCTGGCACGACCAGGGCCGCATGGTGCCGTTCGTCTTCGCCGAACAGTGGTACGCCGCGGGCGACGCGCCGCGCTATTCGGACGGAAACCCGGGCCATTCCGCCGGAATCCCCCTCCTGCAGGCCTGGACCGCGTATTTCCTGCCCGCGTGGAGCGAGTCGCTGATCAACGCTCCGTGGATCGCGATCGGGGCCGCTCTCGCCGCCGCGTTCTATGCGCAGGCGCGCGGCGCCGGCGCCGGAGTCCCGCTCTCGATCACCGCGACCTGGCTCGTGATGTCGCTCCCGATCCTCGACATCCACCTCGCGGTCGCCGGCGTCGCGGACGTCTTCCTCGGCGCGGTCTACGCGATGGCGGCGATGGCGCTGTGGCGATGGACGCGCACGCGCGAGCCGGGGATGGCGTGGCTCGCCGCGATCGCGGCGTTCTTCGCCCTCGGGGTCAAGAACGAGGGCGTGCTGTGGGTGGCGACGCTGGTTCCCGGCATCGTCGTCGCGGTCAACCGGCGCGTCGGATTCGCGCTCGCCGCCGCCGCGGCGCTCTTCGCGCTCGGTTACCTGGCGTTCGGCCCCGCCTCGACAACGCTCATGGGCTACGCGCTCAGGACCCGTCCGGTCAACGTCCTGCCGGCGCTGGCCGAGCACTTCCTGGTCCTCGACAACTGGCACCTCGCCTGGTACGCGATCGCCGCCGTCATCGCGTGGCGCTGGCGCATCCTGCTCACCCCGCGCGTCGCGCCGCTGACGCTGACGATGCTCGCGGGCGCGAGCCTCATCGTCA
>JADLBN010000014.1 GCA_020847675.1 Burkholderiales bacterium
CGACCGACGAGCTCGGTCTTGGCAAGGCGTTCATGGAGCTCGCCGCGCAGATGCTCGCGAACCCCGCCAAGCTCGCCGAATCGCAGATGAACCTGTGGTGGGACTACATGAACCTGTGGCAGGGTTCGATGCTGCGGCTCATCGGCGGTGCCGCACCCCCGATCGCGATGCCGGCGCAAGGCGACAAGCGCTTCAAGCACGAGGACTGGCACGAGCACTTCCTCTTCGATTACGTCAAGCAGAGCTACCTCATCACGGCGCGCTGGATGCACGACCAGGTCGCGGGCGTCGAGGGTCTGCCCGAGCACACCAAGAAGAAGGTCGACTTCTTCACCCGCCAGTACATCGATGCGATGGCGCCGTCGAACTTCGCGTTGACGAACCCGGAAGTCTTCCGCGAGACGGTCGCCTCCGGTGGCCAGAATCTCGTCAAGGGCTTGAACAACCTCCTCGACGACATCGAGCGCGGCGGTGGACAGCTCAAGATCTCGATGACCGATCCGAAGGCGTTCGAGCTCGGCGTGAACATCGCCACGACCCCCGGCAAGGTCGTCTTCCAGAACGACCTCATGCAGCTCATCCAGTACGAGCCCGCCACCAAGAAGGTCTGGAAGCGACCGCTGCTGGTGATACCGCCGTGGATCAACAAGTACTACATCCTCGACCTGCGCGAGAAGAACTCGTTCCTGCGCTGGGCAGTGGGGGAGGGCCACACGACGTTCGTGATCTCGTGGGTCAACCCGGACGCGAAGCTCGCCGGCAAGGATTTCGAGGACTACCTGACCGAGGGCACGCTCGCGGCGATCGACGCGGTCGGAAAGGCCACCGGCGCGAAGGACGTCAACGCGATCGGCTACTGCCTCGGCGGCACGCTGCTCGCCGCGACGCTGGGCTGGCTCGCGGCGAAGAAGGACAAGCGCATCGCCAGCGCGACGTTCATGACCTCGCTGGTCGACTTCACGCGCGCCGGGGAACTCGAGGTGTTCATCGACGAGGACCAGGTCGCCTCGCTCGAGCGCAAGATGAACGAGCGCGGCTACCTCGAAGGCAGCGAGATGGCGACCACGTTCAACATGCTCCGCGCCAACGACCTGATCTGGTCGTTCGTGATCAACAACTACCTGCTCGGGCGCGACCCGTTCCCGTTCGATCTCCTGCACTGGAACAGCGACGCGACGCGCATGCCGGCGAAGATGCACAGCTTCTACCTGCGCAACCTGTACATGAAGAACGCGCTGCGCGAGCCGGGAGGCATCACGCTCGACGGCGTGCCGATCGACCTCGGCAAGTCGAAGGTGCCGACCTACTTCGTCTCGGCGATCGAGGACCACATCGCGCCCTGGAAGGCGACCTATGCGGGGCCCTCGGTCCTCGGCGGCGCGTCGCGCTTCGTGCTGTCCGGGTCGGGCCACATCGCCGGAATGATCAACCCGCCGGCCGCGAACAAGTACGGGTATTGGACCAACGAATCGCTGCCCGGATCGCCCGACGATTGGCTGGCCGGCGCGGCCCAGCACGAAGGTTCGTGGTGGACCGACTGGCAGGCCTGGGTCACCCAGCGCGCCGGACGCGAAGTCGCGGCCCGCGTTCCGGGCAAGGGCAAGCTGAAGGCGCTCGGCGACGCTCCCGGCACCTACGTCCGCATCCGCGCCGACGGAAAGTGATCGGCGCGGGGCGCCCGAAGCCCTTAGAATGGGCCTTCCGCACCCCTGCTCGCTGGAGGACGCCATGCACGCTCGCCGGTCGATCGGAGTCGCCGCACTCGGAGCCTTCCTGCTAGGCGCCCCGCTTGCCGCCTCCGCGGCCACGTGCGCCGACTGCGGTGTCGTCACCTCGGTGCGCTACGTCGAGGAGCAGGGCAAGGCGAGCGGTGTCGGCGCCGTCGCGGGGGGAGTCGTGGGCGGCGTCATCGGACACCAGTTCGGCAGCGGGCGCGGCAACACCGCCGCGACGATCGGCGGCGCGGGCGTGGGCGCGTACGCCGGCCACCAGGTCGAGAAGAACCGGAACAAGAAGACCTACTGGGCCGTGTCGGTGAAGATGGACGACGGCACCGTGCGCAACCTCACCTACAGCCAGCGACCGCCCGCGAACCAGGGCGAGCGGGTCAAGCTGCTCGACGGCGGCCGGCGCATGGCGCTCGTCGCGAACTGAACCGGGTGAGCGGCGACCCCGGGGCAGAGACCGGGGTGCGAACGCGGGCGCGACGCGCCCTTCGGGGCGTTGTGCGAATCGCGCAGGCCGCCGCGGCCCCCGTCGCAGCCGTTGCGCGCATTCACAGCACGGGAGCCCGGTCGATCGACGCTGCGACGCTCCGGAACCCGTCAGCGCGGCACGCCGCCCGGCTTCTCGACCGCGTTGCCGCGCCCGCCGCCGTGACCATCGCCGCCCGGTCCCTTGTCGTGGGCGGGTTTCGCGCTGTCGCGCGCCGGCTTCGAGGTCTCATGCTGCCGGGCCGGCGCCTGCGACGAAGGTGCCTGCCCCACGGCTTGCGGAGCCACCGCGGGCGCCGCCGGTGCTCCGGGAGCCGCGCGCTGGTAGGTCGCCCCGGAAGCACCGGCAGGCTGCGGCAACGGAGCGACTCGAACCGGCGCCGGGCTTGCTGCAGGCGCTCCCGCGACCGGGGTCGCTTGCCGTGGCCGTGACGGCGCCTGCGGTGCTGCTGCGGCCGGTGCGTAGGTCGGCGCCTGGGGAGCCGCATGGCGCACCGGTGGCGGCACCGCATCCTGGCCCGCGGACGGCTTCACGGCATTGCCACGCGACGGAGCATAGGTCTGCAACGACTCGCGCTGGACCGGCGCGGTGTAGGCGGACGGCGGCCTCGACTCCCGCGCCGCTTCCGCCCCCGACGGCTTCGCCTGGCGCCCCTGCTCCGGCGCGGCCGCGCTGCCGTTGCGCAACGGGACCGACGATCCCGGGCCAGACCGGCCATAGGTCAGCGACGCCGGCGCGGGAGCCTGTCCGACGCGCGGCTTGACCGCCGGCTGCGCGTCCGCGATGCGCCCGACCGAAGGCGAGCGAGCGAGGTTGGGCGCGCTCGCCACTTCGGCCGCGGACACCGGGACGAGATTGCGGTACACGGGGCGGCCGCCGCCCAGCGTCGTGCCCGACACCGCGGTGATGCCGCCAGGCCGGCTCGCGTTGATGAACGAGGCCGGCGGCGCCCGCCGCACGTACTCGTCGACGCGCGCGGCGTAGGGCTGGTTGAAGCCGTTCCAGCAGCGCGACGAGCAGGAGTTCCACCACGGGCGGAACGGCTCGCCCCAGGCGAGCGGCACCCAGCCGTACACCGGCGCGCCCCACGACACCGACACGCCCCAGTTCGCGCCGCCGACCCAGCCCACCATCGCCGGCGCCCATACCGGACGCGCGACGAACCGGCCCGGGCACCAGCCCCAGCGGCCGCTCACGAACACCCAGCGCCCGTAGTGGAACGGCGCGAAGCCCCAGGGCGCGGTGTCGACCCAGGTCCAGCCCCACGGGGAGACCCAGGTCCAGGTGCCGCTGCGGTACGGGGCCCACCCCGCGTCGACCTGCGTCGGGTACCAGACCGCGCCGTAGGTCGCGTTGTTCTCCCACGAACCGTGGTCGTCGAGGTCGACCGAGCCGATCATCTGGCGCGAAACGTAGGGCGACGAGCGGTTGCGCTCGTAGCGCCGGTCGCGCTCGGCCACCCAGGTGTCGAACCCGTCGGTCGCGAGGCCGTTGTGCACGTCGACGCGTGTCGCGTCGAGTCCCTCGGCCACGGCGGTCTGCCCCGGCAGCACCTGCTGCATTCCGCCGGACGACGGCAGCGTCGCCTCGCCTTCGCGGACGACGAGGACCGTACGGCTGCGTTCGGGCGAGACTTCCACGCGGTAGAGGCCCGGACGCGTGACGACCACCTGCGTGTTCGGCGTGTCGATGCGCGCGACCTCGCCCGGGTCGAGCACGCGAAGTCGCAGCGAAAGCTGTCCCTGCGCGAGGAAGATCGCGACGGCGCGATCGTCGAGCCGAGCGACGTGGAGGTTGGTCTCCGGGCCGAGCCGGACCTGACCGGCGCCGACGTCGATCTCGGCGCGGCCGCCCTGGGCGACCCACAGGTTGTCGCCGGAGGTGATCGGGAAGTTGAGTCCGATGGCGTCCCAGTCCGACGCCCGGTCTTCCGGCGCATGGAACACCTCGCCGGCGAGGTCCGCGATCCGTCCGACGCGCGTGGGCAGGTCGTCCTGCGCGCGAACCGGCGGTGCCGCCCCGACCAGCGCGACGAGAGCGAGCCCGGCCGCGGCTGCTCGCAGGACCCGCATCGGGGTGTCGTGGCGCACGAGCGCAATCCGGTTCAGGTTCAAGCGTCGCCTCCTTCCCCGCCGTCAACGTCCCCGATCCCCCGCCGGTTGACCCGCAGCGGCAGGGGCCCGCGCGTTACATCTCGCAATGGATTAGACTCCCGGAGCCGTTTGTGTCCATCCGAACCGTTCGAGGAGCCCCCCATGCGCAAGTTCCGCGCGTCCCGCGTCGCCGCCGGCATCGCCTTCGCGTTCTCGCTTGCGTCCGTCCCGGCGTCCGCCCAGTTCTCCGACTTCTGGTCGTTCGGCGACAGCTTGTCGGACGCCGGATCGTTCAAGCCCGTGCTGCCGCCCGGGACCGGCCTCTACACGACCAACCCGGGTCCGATGTGGACGCAGGTGCTCGCGCAGCGCTACGGCCTCGTTTCCTCGCCCGCGAACCAGGGCGGCAACGACTTCGCCGAAGGCGGAGCGCGCGTCTCGCAGCAGCCGGGTGTGCCGCCGAACTTTCCGCCCACCGCGAACGCGACGCCGGTGCTGACGCAGATCTCGCAGTTCCTGTCGCGCGGCCCGGCCGATTCGGGGGCGCTCTACTCGGTGTGGGCCGGCGGCAACGATCTCTTCACCCAGTTGGCGCTGCTGCAGGCGGGCCAGATCACGCCGCAGCAGCTGCAGCAGAACATGGTGCTGGCGGCGCAGCAGCTCGTCGGCGGCGTCGCGCAACTGCAGGCCGCGGGCGCGCAGAACGTCATGGTGTTCAACCTGCCCGACGCGGGCAAGACGCCGGACGGTATCGAGTCCGGCAACTCCGCCTCGATCACCCAGGTCGTCGGTCTGTACAACAGCGCGATCCAGGCCGGCCTGAACCAGATCGGCGGCAACGTGATCCGCGTCAACATCTTCGGGCTGCTGAACGAGGTGATCGCCGACCCGGCACGCTACGGGTTCGCCAATGTCACCGGCCGCGCCTGCAACAACGACTTCGGCGGCCGCGTCTACGCGCTGTTCTGCACGCCCGACACGCTGGTGTCGCCGGATGCGCCGGAGAC
>JADLBN010000015.1 GCA_020847675.1 Burkholderiales bacterium
GCCGCGCGAAACCGGGTTCGGGAAGGTGGCAGTGCTGCTGGGCGGCCCCTCCGCCGATCGCGAGGTCTCGCTGATGTCGGGCGAGGCCGTGCTCGCGGCGCTGCGCGAGCGGGGCGTGGACGCGCATCCGTTCGATCCCGCCGAGCGGGATCTGTGGACTCTGAAGTCCGAAGGGTACGACCGCGCCTTCATCGCGCTGCACGGCCGCTACGGCGAGGACGGGACCGTCCAGGGCGCCCTGGAGACGCTGCGCATCCCCTACACCGGCAGCGGCGTCATGGCGTCCGCGCTCGCGATGGACAAGTGGCGCACCAAGCTCGTCTGGATCGCCGCCGGCATCCCGACCCCGCGTTTCCGGATCGTCGGCACGGGCACCGATCCGATGCGGCTGGTCGCCGAACTCGGGTTGCCGCTGATCGTCAAGCCCGCGCGCGAGGGATCGACGATCGGCCTGAGCAAGGTGACCTCGGTCGATCACGACGAAGTCCGCGTCGCCATCGACGAGGCGGCCCGGCACGACCGCCTGGTCCTCGCCGAGGAGTTCGTCGCCGGCCGGGAGCTGACCGCGTCGATCGTCGGGCACCGCGCGCTGCCGCTGATCCACATCGAGGCGCCGCGGGGCAACTACGACTACCACAGCAAGTACTTCTCCGACGAGACGAAGTACCACTGCCCGGCCGGGCTGCCCGACCCGGTCGAGCGGGCGATCCGCGAGCAGTCGCTCGCGGCGTTCGACCTGCTCGGCGCGACCGGCTGGGGGCGGCTCGACCTGATCCTGCGCGCCGACGGCACCTGGTCGTTCCTCGAACTAAACACGTCGCCGGGCATGACCGGACACAGCCTCGTGCCGATGGCCGCGCGCGCGGCGGGCCAGTCGTTCCCGGACCTGTGCGTCGAGATCCTGAGGGGCGCGCATGTGGGATGACCCGAAGGCGCTGAACGCCATCGCGGTCACGCTCGCCGCGTTCGCGGTGGCGCTGCTCGCCGCCGGCGCGCTCGCCTGGTCGGCGAGGCACGGGGCGTTCGCCTTCCGCGAGGTCGTCGTCGCCGCGCCGCTCGAACGCGCGAGCGCCGCGCATCTCGAGACGGCGATCCGCGACGACCTCGCGGGGACGTTCTTCACGCTCGACCTCGAGCGCTCGCGCGCCGCGCTGGCCCGCGTGCCCTGGGTGCGCCGGGTCACGCTCAAGCGGCGCTGGCCGGCCCGCCTCGAGATCGCCGTCGAGGAACACCGGCCGTACGCGCGCTGGGGCGAGGGCGCGCTGGTCAACGCGGACGGCGAGGTGTTCGTCGCCCGCTACGACGGCGACCTGCCGCGTCTCGACGGCCCGGACGGGCGCGCCGCCGAGGTCGCGGAGCGGCACCGGGCCTGGAGCGGGCTCGTCGCGCCGCTCGGCCTGTCGCTCGCCTCGGTCGCGGTGTCCGCGCGCGGGGGCTGGCGCGTCTCGGCGGTCGGGACGCGCGCGCCGCTCGCCATCGAGCTCGGACGCGACGACCCCGACGGCCGGATCAGGCGTTTCGTCGCCGCGTACCCGAGGACGATCGGCGCGCTGGCGCGGGCGGGCACGACCGTGCAGGACGTGGACCTGCGCTATCGCGGCGGATTCGCCGCGCGCGTGCCGGGATTCCACGACAAGCCCGCGAGGCGGCCGGCATGACCGGACGGCGCGCACGCCACGACCCAACGACGCGGACGCGAGGACGGCACTGCGCATGGTGAAGGACAGCAAGAACCTGATCGTCGGCCTGGACATCGGCACGTCGAAGATCGTGGCGATCGTCGCGGAGGTCGCGCCCGACGGGTCGCTCAACGTCGTGGGCCTGGGCTCGCAGCCCTCGCGCGGACTCCGGCGCGGCGTCGTCGTGAACATCGAGACGACGATGGCGTCGATCCAGCGCGTGCTCGAGGAGGCCGAGCTGATGGCCGACTGCCGGATCACCGAGGTCACCACCGGCATCGCCGGCAGCCACATCCGCAGCCTCAATTCCTCGGGCATGGTCGCGATCAAGGAGAAGGAGGTCACGCAGGCCGACATCGACCGCGTCATCGACACCGCGAAGGCGATCGCGATCCCCAACGACCAGCAGATCCTGCACATCCTGCCGCAGGAATTCATCATCGACGGTCAGGACGGGGTGCGCGAGCCGCTCGGCATGAGCGGTGTGCGCCTCGAGGTCAAGGTCCACATCGTCACCGGCGCCGTATCCGCGGTCGAGAACATCGCCAAGTGCGTGCGCCGCTGCGGCATCGAGGTGCGCGACATCGTGCTGCAGCCGCTCGCGTCGGCGGCGGCCGTGCTGGACGACGACGAGAAGGACCTCGGCGTGTGCCTGATGGACATCGGCGGCGGCACGACCGACATCGCGGTGTTCACCGGCGGCGCGATCCGGCACACGGCGGTGATCCCGATCGCCGGCGACCAGGTGACCAACGACATCGCGATGACGCTGCGCACGCCGACCAAGGAGGCGGAGGAGATGAAGATCCGCCACGGCTGCGCGTTGCGCCAGCTCGCCGATCCCGGCGACGTCGTCGAGGTGCCCGGCGTCGGCGAGCGCGCGCCGCGCAAGCTCTCGCGGCCGATGCTCGCGGAGGTGATCGAGCCGCGCATCGAGGAGCTCTACACGCTGGTCCAGGGCGAGCTGCGACGCTCGGGATTCGAGGAACTCCTGTCGTCGGGCATCGTGATCACCGGGGGCACGGCGATGCTCCAGGGGATGGCCGAGCTGGCCGAGGAGGTGTTCCACCTGCCCTGCCGCGTCGGCGCGCCGTCGTACCTGGGCGGACTCGCCGACGTGGTGCGCAGCCCCCGCTACTCGACGGCGATGGGGCTGCTCATGCACGGGCGCGACGAGTGGCTGCGCACGGAGGCCGCGCGCGCGCAGGTCAAGGGCATCGGCGGCGTCGCCGAGCGGATGAAGCAGTGGTTCAGGACGAATTTCTGAACCGGCGGGTGCGATGACGGCCCGCCGGACGGAAGGATCTGCCGGGTGCCGCGGGCGATGCCCGCCGGCGCGCGGCGGCAGGAGCAGCGAGAGAACGAGAGCGCCGTTTCCGGCGCCGACCCGGTGAACGCCTCAAGGACAGGAAAGGAAGGATAGGACCATGTTCGAAATCATCGACCAGGAAACGCGGGACGGGGCCGTCATCAAGGTCATCGGCGTCGGCGGCTGCGGCGGCAACGCGGTCGAGCACATGATCGCGCGCGGACTCACCGGCGTCGACTTCATCTGCGCGAACACCGACGCGCAGGCGCTGAGACGCTCGACGGCACGCGTGCAGCTCCAGCTCGGCACGACGCTGACGCGCGGGCTGGGTGCGGGTGCCAGGCCGGAGATCGGCCGTGACGCCGCGATGGAGGACCGCGACCGCATCGCCGAGCTGATCGACGGCGCGGACATGCTGTTCATCACCGCGGGCATGGGCGGAGGGACCGGTACCGGCGCGGCGCCGATCATCGCGGACATCGCCAAGAGCCTGAACGTGCTCACCGTCGCGGTGGTCACGCGCCCGTTCCATTTCGAGGGCAAGCGCCAGCGCGTCGCGCAGTCCGGCATCGAGGAACTGGGCAAGCGCGTCGACTCGCTGATCATCATTCCCAACGACAAGCTGATGCAGGTGCTGGGCGACGACGTCTCGGTGCTCGACGCCTACGCGTCGGCCAACGACGTGCTGCACGGTGCGGTGTCCGGGATCGCCGAGGTGATCAACAACCCCGGCCTGGTCAACGTCGACTTCGCCGACGTGCGCACCGTCATGGGCGAGGTCGGCATGGCGATGATGGGGTCGGCCAGCGCGGGCGGCGAAGGCCGGGCGCGCGCGGCGGCCCAGGGCGCGGTGCGCAGCCCGCTGCTCGAGGACGTGAACCTCGCCGGCGCGCGCGGCGTGCTCGTCAACATCACGGCGTCGTCGGGCCTGCGGATGAAGGAGTACCACGAGGTCATGAACACGATCAAGGAATTCACCGCCGAGGACGCGATGGTCATCGTCGGCACGGTGATCGACGACCAGATGGACGGCGACCTGCGCGTCACCATGATCGCCACCGGCCTGGGCGGCCTGGCGGCGACCCAGGCGAAGCGGCCGCCCAAGCTCGAGGTGCTGCCGCAGCCGGTGGTCGTCGAGCGCACCGGGACCGACGGGCTGGGCGTGAGCGTCGAGACGATCGACTACGACAAGCTCGACCAGCCGGCGGTCGTGCGCCGGCGCGCGCCCTCGTCGGGCGGCGGGTCGGCGTCGATGGCCGACATGGACATCCCCGCCTTCCTGCGCAAGCAGGCGGACTGACCGTTGCGGCGGGCGCGGTGCGCGCGGGCGTCGGCCGACCGGGCCGGGTCCGGGCGCGCCCGCTCGGCGACGAGGGGTTCGCCGGACGGCGGGCTCGCCGTGCTAGAATGATCGACGGCCGCGACCCGCCGATAGCGGCGGTCGCCCGGCGCGCCGCCACGCCCCCGAAGACGATGCTCCGCCAGCGCACGCTCAGGACCGCGACCCGCACCACCGGGGTGGGGCTGCACACCGGCGCGCGCGTCGACCTGGCCCTGAGGCCGGCGCCGGCCGACACCGGCATCGTGTTCCACCGGACCGACGTTCCCGGCAGCGCCGCGATCCCGGCCTCCGCGCGGCAGGTCGGTGACACGAGGCTCTCGTCGACGCTCAAGGCCGGCGACGTTGGCGTGTCCACCGTCGAGCACCTGATGAGCGCGCTCGCGGGACTCGGCATCGACAACCTGCATGTCGACGTCGCCGGACCCGAGATCCCGATCATGGACGGGAGCGCCGGGCCGTTCGTCTTCCTGCTCCAGGGAGCCTGCATCGTCGAGCAGGACGCCCCCAAGCGGTACCTGCGCGTGATCCAGACGGTCGAGGTCCGCGACGGCGACCGGTGGGCCCGGTTCGACCCGCACGACGGTTTCCGGCTCGATTTCACGATCGACTTCCCGCATCCGGTGTTCGGCTCGGAGAACCGCAAGATCGTCATCGACTTCGCGCACCATTCCTACGTGAAGGAAGTCTCCCGCGCCCGGACCTTCGGGTTCATGCAGGACGTCGAGGCGATGCGCGCGGCCGGGCTGGGCCTCGGCGGGAGCCTGCAGAACGCCATTGTCCTGGACGAGGTCCGGGTGCTGAACGCCGAAGGCCTGCGCTACGACAACGAGTTCGTGCGCCACAAGGTGCTCGACGCGATCGGCGACCTTTACCTGCTCGGCCGGCCGCTGATCGGCCAGTACACGGCCTACAAGTCGGGCCACGCGCTCAACAACGCGCTCGCCCGCGCGCTCATCGAGCGCCCGGACGCTTCCCGGCTCGTGACCTACACGGCGACCGACCAGGTTCCGAGCGCGTTCGCCGACTGGCGGCTGCGTCCCGCCTGAGTCCGCGTACGCGCGGTTCCCCCCGCCGGAACGCCCGGGCCGGGTGCTGCGGCCGGCGCCTCCCCCTCATCCCGACTTGCGACCCCCTTCGTGGCCGTCGTCCGTCTGCTGCTGATCCTGGGGCTGGGCGCGATCGGCGTGGCGCTGCTGCTGGCGCTCGTCACGCGCGACCGCCGTTACCTGCGATTCGTCGTGTGGGTGGCGAAGTTCCTCGCGGTGGCGTTCGCGCTGGTGGTCGCCTGGTTCGTGTTCGACCACCTGCGGCGCTGACGAGGTTCGGGTTTTCCGCGGCCGGGATGTTCAGCGACCGGCCCGGCGCAGCAGTCGGCGCACCGCGGTCTTCAGCGGTCCGGGCGCCAGGGACGCCTCGACCTCGGCGAGCGCGGGAATTCCGGCCATATCTATTTGACGATAAACGGGTTTCTGCTCCGGCGGCCGGTCGCCCCCCGGTTGCACGCGGACGCGAACTTCCCTACACTGGACGCCCCCGCGCGTCAGCGCAGCCGAAATGGCCGGCAATCGCTGCCGGACCGCGGCCGCGACCGCGCCGGAGGAGACCCGCAGCGCAACCTGGCCTGGCGCGGGGATCTGGGCATCGACGAGCCCGGCGATGGGCCGGGGCAACGCCGCGCGGACGAGTCCGGTGGCATCGGATTCCGCGCGCCGACGGCGGTCCCAGTCGGCGAGCGTCGGATCGCCGGCGATGATCCGCGCGAATGGCCGCGCGGGCGTAGAGCGGGTCATGGTTTCGGCGCAGCGCCGGGCGCGAACAGGAGTCGAACGAGTTGAACATCATACTGGTCAGCGCATCGACCGCCCGGGCTAGGTCCTACACGCTCGACTGGCGCCACGGGTCGGCGATCGCCGCCGCCGTGGTGTTCGCGCTGATCCTGTTCACGCTCGTGTTCAACTACGTCACCCTGAAGTGGGCGGCGGCCGCGAAACATCCGTGGCTGCAGGCGATCGTGCTCGCCGACCAGCGCGAGGAGGCGCAGCGCGTCCAGGTCAAGGTCGAAGGGCACCTGAACGCGATGGCGCTCAAGCTCGGCGACCTCGAGGCCCAGGTCATCCGCCTCGAGGGGCTCGGTGAACGGCTGGCGCGCGTCGCCGGCCTGAAACCGCAGGAGCTGCCGCAGTCCGCGATCGCCGCACCGCCGGGTCGCGGCGGCGCGGTCTCGACGTCGATGCCCTCGCGCGAGCTGTCGGTTTCCGAATTCTCGGCGCTGCTCGAACGGCTGGTCCGGCAGGTCGACCAGCGCGCCGACCAGCTCTCGGTGCTCGAGGCCCTCTTGATCCAGAACTCGGCCAACCGCAGCTTCCTTCCGACGCAGCTTCCGGTCGTCGAAGGCTGGTACTCGTCGAACTTCGGCTACCGGATCGATCCGTTCACCGGACAGCATTCTTTCCACGAGGGTATCGACTTCCCGGCGGAGAAGGGCACGCCGATCGTGTCGGCCGCCAGCGGCAAGGTCGTCTCGGCGGACTGGCACCCCCAATATGGCAAAATGATCGAAGTCGACCATGGCAACGGGCTGGTTTCGCGCTACGCGCACGCTTCGACGATGGACGTGCGCGAGGGCGATCTGGTCGTCCGCGGCCAGCCCATCGGCGCCGTCGGTTCGACCGGCCGGTCGACCGGACCGCACCTGCATTTCGAGGTGCGGCTGAACGGCGTCCCGCAGAACCCGGCCCGGTTCCTGCAACACTGACGGTCCGCGCGCGATCGCCGTCGCCGCGAGCGCGGCGAGCGCGCTCGCCCGCCCGGCGCCCACGCCACGTCCGAAACCTCCCGCGGCACCCACTCGATGATCTCGACCATCCTCACCCGCATTTTCGGCAGCCGCAACGAGCGCCTGCTCAAGGAGTATCGCGCCGTCGTGCGCCAGGTCAACGCGCTCGAGCCGGCGGTCGCCGCGCTCGACGACGAGGCGCTGAGCGGCAAGACCGCGGAGCTCAAGGCCCGCGTCGCCGGCGGCGCCACGCTCGACGAGGTGCTGCCGGAGGCGTTCGCCGTGGTCCGCGAGGCCGGCAAGCGGACGCTGGGGATGCGCCACTTCGACGTGCAGCTCATCGGGGGGATGGCGCTCCACCAGGGCAAGATCGCCGAGATGCGCACCGGCGAGGGCAAGACGCTGGTCTCGACGCTGCCCGGCTACCTGAACGCGCTCGCCGGCAAGGGCGTGCACATCGTGACGGTGAACGACTACCTCGCGCAGCGCGACGCGGACTGGATGGGGCGCATCTACCGCTTCCTCGGACTCGAGGTCGGCGTCAACCTGTCGCAGATGTCGCACGAGGACAAGCAGAAGGCGTACGCCGCCGACATCACCTACGGCACGAACAACGAGTTCGGCTTCGACTACCTGCGCGACAACATGGTCTACCAGGCGAGCGAGCGCGTGCAGCGCGGCCTCACCTACGCGATCGTCGACGAGGTCGACTCGATCCTGATCGACGAGGCGCGCACGCCGCTGATCATCTCGGGCCAGGCCGACGACAACATCGAGATGTACTACCGGCTCAACGACCTCGCGCCGAAATTGAAGCGCCAGGAGTCCGAGACCGGCGCGGGCGACTACTGGGTCGACGAGAAGGGCCACCAGGTGCTGTTGTCCGAGGAGGGGCACGAGCGCGCCGAGGCGATCCTCGCCGACGCGGGCCTCCTCGCCGCCGGAACGAGCCTGTACGACGCGCACAACATCTCGCTGATGCACCACCTGTACGCGGCGCTGCGCGCGCACTCCCTCTACCACCGCGACCAGCACTACGTCGTGCAGAACGGCGAGGTGGTCATCGTCGACGAGTTCACCGGCCGCCTGATGGCGGGGCGGCGCTGGTCGGAGGGCCTGCACCAGGCGGTCGAGGCGAAGGAGGGTGTCGCGATCCAGCGCGAGAACCAGACGCTCGCGTCGATCACCTTCCAGAACTACTTCCGGATGTACGGGAAGCTCGCCGGCATGACCGGGACCGCCGACACCGAGGCGTTCGAGTTCCAGCAGATCTACCACCTCGAGACGGTGGTGATCCCGACCAACCTGCCGATGGTGCGCAAGGACGAGAACGACCTCGTGTTCCGCACGTTCCAGGAGAAGGTCGACGCGATCGTCGCCGACGTGCGGGGCTGCCACGAGCGCGGCCAGCCGGTGCTGGTCGGCACGACGTCGATCGAGAACTCCGAACTCCTGTCGGGGCACCTCGCCAAGCACGGCCTGAAGCACGAGGTGCTGAACGCGAAGCAGCACGCGCGCGAAGCCGAGATCGTCGCGCAGGCGGGACGCCCCGGCGCGATCACGATCGCGACCAACATGGCAGGCCGCGGCACCGACATCGTGCTGGGCGGCGCGATCGAACCGGCGATCCTGAAGTTGCGCGACGATCCGGCGCTCTCGCCCGAGGCCCGCGAATCCGCCATCGCCGGAATGCGCTCCGAGTGGCAGGCGCGGCACGACCAGGTGGTGGCGGCCGGCGGGCTGCACATCGTCGGCACCGAACGCCACGAGTCGCGGCGCATCGACAACCAGTTGCGCGGGCGCTCGGGCCGCCAGGGCGACTCGGGCAGTTCGCGCTTCTACCTGTCGCTCGAGGACCCGCTGCTGCGCATCTTCGGCGGCGAGCGTCTCGGCGTGATCATGCAGAAGCTCAAGATGCCGGAAGGCGAGCCGATCGAGCACACGATCGTCAACCGCTCGATCGCGAAGGCGCAGAACCGCGTCGAGTCGCGCAACTTCGACATCCGAAAGCAGCTCCTCGAGTACGACGACGTCGCCAACGACCAGCGCCGCGTGATCTACCAGCAGCGAAACGAGCTGGTCGACAGCGCCGACATCGCGGACTCGATCCGCGGGATGATCCGCGGCGAGATGGACACGGCGGTCCGCCGCCACGTTCCGGCGGAGTCGGTCGAGGAGCAGTGGGACCTTCCGGGGCTCGAGGCGGCGCTCGCGGGCGAATACCAGCTCAAGGTGGACGCGCGATCCTGGATCCAGGACGCCGAGGTCGACGACGGCGCGATCCGCGACCGCGTGGTCGACGCCGCGAATGCCGCGTGGCACGAGCGCGAGCAGGCGGCCGGTCCCGAGGTGATGCGCAGCTTCGAACGGAGCCTGATGCTCCAGACGCTCGACCACCATTGGCGCGACCACCTCGCGAACCTCGATCACCTCCGGCAGGGCATCCACCTTCGCGGTTACGCACAGAAGAACCCGAAGCAGGAGTACAAGCGCGAGGCCTTCGAGCTGTTCTCCGACATGCTCGACCGGATCAAGCAGGACGTCATCAAGGTCGTGCTGACGGTCCAGGTCCGCAGCCAGGAGGACGTCGCCGCGGTCGAGGAGCCGGAGCCGGTGAACGTGCGCTACCAGCACGCCGAGGCGGAAGGGGCGCTCGCGGAAGCGCCCGTCGCGGACCCGGGCGACGGGGCCGGGGTTGCCGTCGCCGCGCAGCCGTTCGTGCGCGCCGGCGAGAAGGTCGGCCGCAACGACCCCTGTCCCTGCGGGTCGGGCCGCAAGTACAAGCAGTGCCACGGGCGGCTCGCCTAGCGCCGGGCACGATTCCGCGCCGCCAGACCGATTCCGCGATGTCCCGTCCCTGATCGATGCCGGTCCGTTACGTCCCGCCGGTTCCCGAAGCCCTGCTGCCCGTTCCCGGGATCACCCTCGGCGCGACCGCCGCGCACATCAAGAACTGGGACCGCAACGACGTGCTGCTGGTCGTGTGCGATCCGGGCACGGTCGCGGCGGGCGTGTTCACGCGCAACCGCTTCTGCGCGGCGCCGGTGACCGTGTGCCGCCGGCATCTGGACGCGAGCGGGCGGATGCGCGCGCTGGTGGTGAACGCCGGCAACGCGAACGCCGGCACCGGGGAGCGGGGCATCGCGGATGCTGCGACCACGGCCGCAGCGGTCGCGTCGATGCTCGGGTGCGCGATGCAGGAGGTGCTCCCGTGGTCGACCGGCGTGATCATGGAGCCGCTGCCGGTCGACCGCCTCGTCGCGGCGCTGCCTGCGGCGCGGGCCGCCGCGCGATCCGACGGCTGGTTCGACGCCGCGCGCGCGATCATGACCACCGACACGGTGCCGAAGGGCGCGTCGCGCCGCGTGACGATCGACGGCGTTCCGGTCACCGTCACCGGGATCGCGAAGGGCTCGGGCATGATCCACCCGGACATGGCCACGATGCTCGCGTTCGTCGCGACCGACGCGCCGGTCGAGCGCGCGTTGCTGTCCTCGATCGTGAAGGAGGCGGCCGACGTGTCGTTCAACCGGGCCACCGTCGATGGTGACACGTCGACCAACGACAGTTTCGTCGTCGCGGCGACCGGCCAGGCGCGCATCGCGCCGATCGCGCGGACCGACGATCCGCGGCTTCCCGCGCTCTCGGGCGCGATTGAGGCCGTCGCGGTCGAACTCGCCCAGGCGATCGTGCGCGACGGCGAGGGTGCGACCAAGTTCATCGCGATCCGGGTCGAGGGCGGGCGCAGCGTCGACGAGTGCCGCAAGGTCGCGTTCGGCATCGCGCACTCGCCGCTCGTCAAGACCGCGTTCTTCGCCTCCGACCCGAACCTCGGGCGCATCGTGTGCGCGATCGGCAACGCCGGGCCGGCGGACCTCGACCCCGCGGGCGTCTCGTTCTGGCTCGACGACGTGCTCGTGGTCGACCGTGGCGGGCGCTCGCCGGGTTACCGGGAGGAAGACGGCCAGCGCGTGATGAAAGAGGACGAGATCACCGTCCGCGTCGACCTCGGCCGTGCTTCCGGAGCCGGGTCGGCGCAGGCAACCGTGTGGACCTGCGACTTCTCGCACGACTACGTGTCGATCAACGCGGACTACCGGTCGTGAACGGTGACATCCCCCCGAAGCGGCCTGCGGCCGCCGCCCCCCAGGGGGCAGCGCGCCCTCGGGGCGGCCCGTCGGGCGCGGCCATCCCCCCGACGCGGCCTGCGGCCGCCGCCCCCCAGGGGGCAACGCGCCCTCGGGGCGGCCCTTCGGGCGCGGCCATCCCCCTGAAGCGGCGTGCAATCGCAGCGGGGCATCCCGCGCCTCCCGAAGAAGCATTCGACCGGTTGGTCGCGCGCGCGGAAGCCGTCCTCGCGCGCGTCGAGTCGCTGCTACCCGCGCCCGCGCCTGATCCGGACTGGCGTACGGTGCGCGCCGCGCGCTGGCGCAAGCGCGGCGGCCGCGGATTTCTCCAGCCGGTCGCGCATCCGCACGCGATCGCGCTCGATGCGCTGGTCGCGATCGACGCGCAGAAGGAGACGATCGACCGCAACACGCGCCAGTTCGTTGCCGGTCTTCCGGCCAACAACGTGCTGCTCACTGGCTCGCGCGGCACCGGCAAGTCGTCGCTCGTGAAGGCGATGCTCGCGAAGTACGCGCAGAAGGGGCTGCGCCTGATCGAAGTCGACAAGGGCGACCTGACCGATCTCTCCGACATCGTCGAGCGCATCGAGGGCCGGCCCGAGCGCTTCGTCGTGTTCTGCGACGATCTCACGTTCGATGCCGGCGAGGCGGGTTACAAGGCGCTCAAGGTCGTGCTCGACGGATCGATCGCCGGAACCGCGGGCAACGTGCTGGTCTACGCGACGTCGAACCGCCGCCACCTGCTGCCCGAGTACATGAGCGAGAACCTCGAGACGCGGCACGTCGGCGAGGAGGTCCACCCCGGCGAGTCGGTGGAGGAGAAGATCTCGCTCTCGGAGCGCTTCGGCCTGTGGGTGTCGTTCTACCCGTTCGCGCAGGACGACTACCTCGCGGCGGTCGACGGCTGGCTCGCGCACTTCGGTGTCGCGGAGCCGGCGTCGCAGAGGGAGTCCGATCTGCGCACGCGCGAGGCGCTGCAGTTCGCGCTGCAGCGCGGCTCGCGCTCGGGTCGCGTCGCGTGGCAGTTCGCCCGCCACTGGGCCGGCGGGCAGAAGTTGCGGCGCCGTTCCTGACCATGGCGATCACGCGCGTCGCGGCCGCGGTCGTGTCGCGCGCGGACGGCTGCGTGCTGCTCGCTCAGCGCCCGGCCGGGAAGCCCTACGAAGGCTACTGGGAGTTCCCGGGCGGCAAACTCGAGCCGGGCGAGACGCCGCGCCACGCGCTCGACCGCGAACTCGTCGAGGAACTGGGGCTGGTCGTGCGTCGCGCGAGCCCGTGGATCGTGCAGGAGTTCGTCTACCCGCACGCGCACGTCGAACTCCACTTCTTCCGCGTCTTCGCCTTCGACGGCGAGCCGCAGGGCCACGACGGACAGGCGTTCCGCTGGCAGCGCCCGGGCGCGTTCGACGTCGCACCGCTGCTCCCCGCGAACACGCGCGTTCTGGCCGCGCTCGCGCTTCCGGCCGTGATGGGCATCACCTGCGGCGAGGACCTCGGCGAGGACGCGTTCCTCGCTCGCGCCTCTCGCGCGTTCGAGCGCGGGCTCGCGATGGTTCAGATCCGCGAGAAGGCGTGGCCGCGCGAGCGGCGCGACGCGTTCGCGTCGAAGGTCGTGACGCTCGCTCGCGCGCATCGGGCGAGCATCGTGATCAACGGGTCCGAGGACGACGTGCGCCGGCTTCGCGCCGACGGCGTGCACTGGACGTCGGACGCGCTGGGTCGCGCGACTCGCCGCCCCGAGGGGATGCTGGTGGGAGCGTCGTGCCACGCGCACGACGATCTCGCACGGGCCGCGTCGTTCGACGTAGACTACGCGGTCGTCGGCCCGGTGAAGGCGACTTCGACGCACCCGGACGCGAAGCCGCTCGGCTGGGAAGGCTTCGAGCGGACGGTCGCGCGGACCCGTGTTCCGGTGTACGCGCTCGGGGGACTGGTTCCGGAGGACCTCGAGCGCGCGCGCGACCACGGCGCGCACGGCATCGCGATGCGTCGCGCAGCATGGCCCGCCTGAGGTCGACGGCCGTACTCCGGCAGAGTCCGAGGTGACCGGGACGCCGGTCTTGAGGAGTGGCCACGACCCGAAGTGCACCGACACTGGAACCGGACTCGAGGGAGCCCTGACATGACGACTGGCCGGACTTCCAGAATGCGGCCGGGACGCGGCGCCGCTGCCGCGTTCGCGGCCCTGCTCCTCGCACTGCCATCGGCAGCCGCCGGCCAGGCGCCGGGCGACCGGCCGATCCGGCTGGTGGCGCCCTCCGCCGCGGGCTCTGGCCACGACCTGTCGACGCGTATCCTGGCGGACGGCCTCGCCGCCGAACTCGGGCAGGTCGTCATCGTCGAGAACCGCCCGGGGGCCGACGGCATCCTGGCGGCCGAACGCGTGGCGACCGCGGCGCCCGACGGCACCACGTTGCTCTCGGGACTCGGTTCGCAGTTCGCGATCAATCCGGCGATCTACGCGCGTCTTCCCTACGATCCGCAACGGGATTTCGAGCCGGTGTCGCTGATCGCGCGCCAGACGCTGTTCATCGCGGTGCACCCGGCGCTGCCGGTGTCGACGCCCCAGGAACTCGCCACGTGGTCGCGCGCGCATCCGGGAACCGTCGATTACGCGACGGCGACCAACACTTTCATGCTCGCGGCGGAGTCGTTCAAGCACCGGACCGGCGCCGACATGATGCACGTACCCTACCAGAGCGGCGCGCCCGCGATGAATGCGCTGGTGTCCGGCATCGTCGAGGTGTCGGTCATCTCCGCGACCAGCGCGATGGCGTTCGCGAAGGCCGGCAGGATCCGGGTTCTGGCCGTGATGGGGCCGGCGCGAGTGCGCGACCTGCCCGACGTGCCGACGTTCGCGGAGCTGGGCCTTCCGGAGGACGTCCCCGTGTGGAGCGCCCTCGCCGCGCCGGCCGGCACGCCGAAGCCCGTCGTGGAACGGCTCCACGCCGCGGTGGTGCGCGCGCTCGCGCGGCCGGAGATCCGCGAGCGGTTTCTCGCCGGCGCAGAGGTGCCGGTCGGAAGCACGCCCGAGGAACTCGCGGCGACCATCGTCCGCGACACCGAGCGCATGAAGGCGCTCGTGAAGGCGATCGGCCTGCCGCCGAAGTGACGCCCGCGGGGGCCGCTCCGACGACGGTCAACTGCCGGGCGGGACGCGGGAATCCACGACTGTGAGGACGTAGTTCGCCAGGGCTGCGCGGTTCAGTTTCCCCTGCGCGGTGCGCGGCAGGGCGGGCACGCGCAGCACGACCTCCGGCGCTGGCACCCTGCGCGCGCTGCGAAACGCCGCTTCGATCGCGGCGAGCTCGACCTCGCCACGGGTCACGATCGCAGCGTGCACGCGGTGCTTGCCTAGCGCATCGGGGACGCCGAAGGCTGCGGCATCGACCACGCCCGGAACACGAAGCAGCACCTCCTCGAACGCCTCCGGCGCGAATTTCGAGCCGCCGACGTTGATGAGGTCGTCGGCGCGGCCCTGGATCACCAGCGTGCGATCTTGCGTCACGGCGCCGACGTCGTTGGGGTAGAACCATCCGCCGGCGAACTGGCGTGCGGTCGCTTCGGGGTCGTGCCAGTACTCGCGCGCCATGCCCGGTCCGCGCATCCGAAGCCGACCTACCCGGCCTGGCGCCAGCACCGCGCCGCGCTCGTCGATCGCCTGGACGTCGATGTCCGGGAGCAGGAAGCCGGTGGCGCCGTCGAGATCCGGCATCGCGGCCGCGGCGCCGGCGGCGATCGGCCCGATCTCGGTCGAGCCGTACATGCACACGATGCGATCGCACACGCGCTCCGACGCGGATCGCAGCAATTCCCGGGTGAGCCGGCTGCCGGAGAGCACGACCTGCTCGAGCGATGGCGGCTTCACGCTGGTTGACCGGCGCGCGACCGTCTGGCCGATGGCGTAGGGCGACAGGACCAGGACGTTGACGTGGTGCCGCTCGACCAGCGTCAGCGCGTCGTCGTCCGGCCCGAGCAGCATCACCGTCCCTCCGGCTTCGAACACCGAAAGCGCATAGCCGAATCCGAGGCCGCCGGGGCCGCTCACGCAGAGCAGGCGCACGTCGTCCGGCAGGGGAAGGCCGATGGTTCGTCCCCAGCGGGCGGCGTACATCGCGTGGGTCACCGGGACGAGTTTCGCCGCGCCCGTCGTTCCGGACGTCGCCTGCCGTTTGAGCAGCGCTTCGCCGCCCGGAGCCATCGGCGCCTCCGAACCGCTCGCGAGCGACCACCAGCCCGGGGCTGCCGCGAGCGTACGGCCGTCCGGAGAAGCGCCGGCCTCCGGCGGTTGGA
>JADLBN010000016.1 GCA_020847675.1 Burkholderiales bacterium
CGCGCGACGATGTCGGTGAAGGTGCCGCCGCGGTCGATCCAGAATTGCCACATTCAGGTATCAGGGATCAGAGGGCAGGGATCAGAGGCGGCGGCGTTTCCGGTGGCGGCGCATCGAGCGCCGGGAGAGCCTGTGTCCGATCGGGGGGGGGCATTATAGGTGGCGCCGCGGGAGTTTCGGGTGGGACGCACGACGACGGACGAAACCCCGACCTGCAGCACAGGGGATGGATCGGCCGTCAGGCCGCCGGGGTTCGCTGCGTCGGAGCAAAGTCGTTCGGCCGAAGCTCTATCTACAAAGACATGTCCGGCGCTCGATGCGCCGCCCCCGGAAACGCCGCCGCCTCAGATCCCTGTCCTCTGATACCTGATCCCTGAGGCTCGGCATCCTGACGCTCGACACCGCAGTCCCGCGAGTCCGCGGCGACGTGGGTTGCGCCGAGACCTTCGATTTCCCGGTGCGCTACGCGACGCCTCAGGGTGCCGTGCCGGACCTCATCGTGCACTGCCGTGACGAGTCGATGCTGCCGGCGTTCGTGGCGGCCGCGCTCGAACTCGTCGACGCCGGGGCAATTGGTATCGCGACGACCTGCGGCTTCCTCGCCCGCTGGCAGGACGCGCTGACCGCGGCGCTCCCGGTGCCGGTGCTGACCTCGTCGCTCCTGCAGGCTGGGCTCGTCGCGCGCACGCTGCCGCGCGGGCGGCGCGTGGGCGTGGTCACCTATTCGGCCGCCGATCTCACGCCTGCCGTGCTGGCCGCGGCCGGGCTGCCCGCGACCACCCCGGTCGGCGGTGTCGACCCCGGCGGGGTGTTCGCGCGCACGATCCGTCACGGCGCCGCGACGCTCGACCGCGAGACGATGGCCGCGGACGTCGCCTCAGCCGCGCGCGCTCTCGTCGAGGCCCACCCCGACCTGGGCGCCCTCGTCCTCGAGTGCGCCAACATGCCGCCTTGGCGCGGCGCGGTCGAAGCGGCCACCGGGCTGCCCGTCTACGACGCCGCGCAGCTCGTGACCTGGTTCCACGGCGGGCTCGCCGCCTCCGGCCGGCCGTACGCGCACGGGGATTTGTGGTAAATATCCCGGCTTCGCGCCGCGCCCCTCGCGTGCGAATTGCCCCCAGGAGAACCCCGATGCGTCGCTGTGCCGTCCTCGCCACCGCCGGCCTCGCCGCGGCGCTCGTCGCTGTCCCCGCGTCCGCCCAGACGAAGTGGGACCTGCCTTCCGCCTACCCGGCGTCCAACTTCCATACCGAGAACCTGCAGCAGTTCGCGAACGACGTCGAAAAGGCGTCCGGCGGCAAGCTCAGGATCCAGCTCCACCCGGGCGCATCGCTGTTCAAGGCGCCCGAGATCAAGCGCGCGGTGCAGGGCAACCAGGCGCAGGCAGGCGAGATCCTGCTCGTCAACTACGAGAACGAGGACCCGCTCTACGGCCTCGACGGCATCCCGTTCCTCGCGACCTCCTACGCCGAAGCCTTCAAGCTCTACAAGGCCTCGAGGAAGGCACTCGACGACAAGCTCGCGAAACAGGGCATGATGCTGCTCTACACGGTGCCGTGGCCGCCGCAGGGCATCTACACCAACCGCACGCTCAACTCGGCCGCCGACATGAAGGGGCTCAAGTGGCGCGCGTACAGCCCGGCGACCGCCAAGATCGCCGAACTCGTCGGCGCGCAGCCGATGACGGTGCAAGCGGCCGAAGTGTCGCAGGCGCTCGCCACCGGCGTGATCGACTCGTACATGTCGTCGGGCTCGACCGGCTACGACAGCAAGACCTACGAGCACATCAAGAACTGGTACGACACGCAGGCCTGGCTCCCGAAGAACGCGATCATCGTCAACAAGCGGGCGTTCGACGCGCTCGACAAGGCGACGCAAGCCGCGGTGCTGAAGGCCGCGGCCGACGCGGAAACGCGCGGCTGGAAGCTTTCGCAGGACAAGAACACCTGGTATGTCGACCAGCTGAAGGCCAAGGGCATGAACATCGTCAAGCCGCCCGAGCAGTTCACCGCCGACCTCAAGCGGGTGGGCAACTTCATGCTCGCCGAGTGGCTGCGCAAGGCCGGTCCCGACGGCCGCAAGGTGATCGACGCCTACCGCGCGATGTGATCGCGACGGGATGCCACGGGCGTCCCGGAACGAGGTGGCGGACCTGGACTCTCGCCCGATGCTCCGTCGCCTGCTCGACTTCCTCTACGACGGCGCCGCGTGGCTCGCGGCGCTGTTCATGGTCGGCATCCTCGCGATGGTGCTCGCCGCCATCGCGGGGCGCTGGTTCGATTTCCACCTGCCCGGCACCGACGCCTACGCCGGCTACTGCATGGCGGCGTCGGGGTTCCTCGCGCTCGCCCACACGTTCCGGCGCAACGAGCACATCCGCGTCACGCTCGTCATCGAGCGGCTGACCGGGCGTCCGCGGCACGGTCTCGAACTGTGGGCGCTCGCCGCGAGCACGCTGCTCGCCGCGCTGTTCGCGTGGTTCTCGATCCGGCTCGCATGGCAGTCCTTCGAGTTCAACGACGTCTCGACCGCGAACGACGCGACTCCCTTGTGGATCCCGCAGCTCGGCATGGCGATCGGCACGACGATCCTGATGATCGCAGTGGTCGACGAGCTGGTGGCCGAGTGGCGGGGGCGCCGGCAGAAGGCCGCGCCGTCCGAGGCGATGCACAGTGAGTGACCCGGTCGTCACGCTGCTGCTCGTCGTCGCGCTGTTCGCGCTCCTCGGCAGCGGCATCTGGATCGGCCTCGCGCTCGCCGGCGTCGCGTGGGTCGGCATGGAGCTCTTCAGCTCACGCCCCGCCGGCGACGCGATGGCGGTGACGATCTGGGGCTCGTCGTCGTCGTGGACGCTGACCGCGCTGCCGCTGTTCTGCTGGATGGGCGAGATCCTGTTCCGCACGCGCCTGTCCGAGGACATGTTCAAGGGGCTGGCACCCTGGCTCGAGAAGCTGCCCGGGCGCCTGCTCCACACCAACATCATCGGCTGCACGATCTTCGCGGCCGTGTCGGGCAGCTCCGCAGCCACCTGCGCGACGATCGGCAAGATGACGCTGCCGGAACTCAAGAGCCGCGGCTATCCGGAAGGCATCACGATCGGCTCGCTGGCCGGCGCCGGCACGCTGGGACTCCTCATTCCGCCGTCGATCATCATGATCGTCTACGGCGTGAGCGCGAACGTTTCGATCGCGCAGCTCTTCATCGCCGGCGTGTTCCCCGGCATCCTGCTGGCGACGCTGTTCTCGGGCTACCTCGCCGCCTGGGCGCTCCTCCACCCCGACCAGGTGCCGGCGGCGCGCGAGACGACGACGTTCGCGCAGAAGCTCCAGGCGTCGCGTCACCTGATTCCGGTGGTGCTGCTGATCGTCCTGGTCCTCGGCTCGATCTACGCCGGCGTCGCGACCGCCACCGAGGCCGCCGCGTTCGGCGTCGTCGGCGCGCTCGCGATCTCCGGTGCGCAGCGCGCGCTGACCCGCGAGACCTTCGTCTCGAGCCTCATGGGCGCGACACGGCTCTACTGCATGATCGCGTTGATCCTCGCCGGCGCGTCGTTCCTGACGCTCGCGATGGGCTACATCGGTCTCCCGCGCCACCTCGCCGAGTGGATCGCCACGCTCGGGCTCACGCCGTTCGCGCTGGTGGTCGCGCTCGCGGTGTTCTACATCGTGCTCGGCTGTTTCCTCGACGGCATCTCGATGGTCGTTCTCACGATGGGCGTGATCCTGCCCACGGTCGAGGCCGCGAAGATCGACCTCCTGTGGTTCGGCATCTTCATCGTGCTGGTGGTCGAGATGGCACAGATCACGCCGCCGGTCGGCTTCAACCTGTTCATGCTGCAGGGCATGACCGGAAAGCAGATCACCTGGATCGCGCGCCAGGCGCTGCCCTCGTTCCTGCTCATGTGCGTCGCGGTGCTCGCCATCTGGTACTTCCCCGCGCTGGTGACCTGGATGCCGGCGCAGATGAAGCTGGGGTGACGGCGTCCGCGCCGCACAATGCCGCGATGCGCTCCGCGACCGGCGCCGCGAGGATCCGCACGCCGTTCGCGACGCTCGCCATCGCGACCGACGGCGAGACGGTGACGCACATTCGCTACCTGCCGCTCGACGTCGGTCCGCTGCCGCCGACCGACGACGTCGCCGCGCGCGCGGTCGACGAGATCGGGCGCTATCTCGACGACCCGTCCTGGCGTTTCGGCGTTCCGCTCGCGAGCGTCGGCTCGCCGTTCCACCGCCGCGTGTGGCAGGCGATCGCCGCGATCCGGGCGGGCGAGACCCGGACCTACGGGGCCCTCGCGCGCGACCTGGGCGCCGACCCGCGCGCGATCGGCCAGGCCTGCGGCGCCAATCCGATCCCGCTGATCGTGCCCTGCCACCGCGTCGTCGGCGCGGGCGGGGCGCTTGGCGGGTTCATGGGGCGCCGCGATCCGGGCGTGCGCGAGCCGGACCTGTTCGCCTCCGAAGCGCCGAATCCGCCCCACGCGTTCGAGCCGGCCGAGGTCAAGCGCTGGCTGCTCGCGCACGAGGGCTGCCGCTTCGCGGGGTAGCGATGGCTCGCGCCAAGGGCTCGCCCCGTTCGGTCGCTGCGGGAGACCGAGGCTCCGATCCCGGCGCCGCCGCGACCGCGCGCATCGACGCGTTCTGCGACGAACTCTGGCTGCGCGACGGTCTCGCGCAGGCTTCGCTCTCCGCCTACCGGCGCGACCTCGGCGCCTGGGCGGCGTGGCTCGGTGCGCATCGGGGCCGTGCGCTCGAGTCCGCGGACCGCGCCGACGTCGAAGCGTGGCTCGCCGACCAGTTCCGCGCGAAGGCGCGCGCCACCTCGATCGCGCGGCGGCTCTCGGCGCTGCGCCGCTTCTACCGGCTCGAGGTCGAGCGCGGTGCGGTGCGCGAAGATCCGACCGTCCGCGTGCGCGCGCCGAAGCGGCCGCGCTCACTCCCGAAGAGCCTGTCCGAAGCGCAGGTCGAGGCTCTCCTCGCGGCGCCCGGCGACGCGTCGCCGGTCGAGGTGCGCGACCGCGCGATGCTCGAGACGCTCTACGCGACCGGCCTTCGCGTCTCCGAACTGGTGGGCCTCAAGCTCGCGCAGGTGTCGCTCGACGCCGGCGTGATGCGCGTGCTCGGCAAAGGCAGCAAGGAGCGCCTCGTGCCGCTCGGCGACGAGGCGGTTTCGCAGATCCGCCGCTATCTCGCCGAGGCGCGCCCGGCGCTCGCCGGCGGCGCGAAGACCGACCACCTGTTCCTGACCGCGCGCCGCGGCCCGATGACGCGGCAGGCATTCTGGCAGCTCGTGAAACGTTATGGCGCGAAGGCCGGCATCGCGGGCGCAGCGCTCTCGCCGCACGTGCTGCGCCACGCGTTCGCGACCCACCTCCTCAACCACGGCGCCGACCTGCGTGTCGTGCAGCTCCTGCTCGGCCACGCCGACATCTCGACGACGACGATCTACACGCACGTCGCGCGCGAGCGGCTGAAACGCCTGCACGCGCAGCACCATCCGCGCGGGTGACCTCCGCCCGCCGGACCGCGCGGCGCGCGACCGTCATGACGGAATCGCCGCGGCGCAAGCGCGCACGGACGTAGAATCGCGCTGCGATGGCCGCCTTCCCGCCCCCCCGTTCGCTCGCCTCGCGGCTGTGGCGGCGCGTGCGCCCGGCGCGACCGGACGAGGGTGCCGGCGCCGGCGAGATCGGCGACGTCGACCCCGCGACGCTCGCCGCGGAAGAATCCTTCGCGTTCCGATGCAATCTCTGCGGGTCTCTCGCGCACGCGAGTCTCGCGACGCTTGGACGCGAGGCTCCGTCCTGCCCGGGTTGCGGCTCGACCGTCCGGTTCCGCGCGATCGCGCATCTCGTCGTACGCGAGGTTCTCGGACGCACGGCGATGCTGCGCGGTCTTCCTCCGCGGCCCGGCATCGCGGGCATCGGACTCTCGGATGCGGCTTGCTATGCCGCGCCGCTCGCGCGTGCCTTCGGCTACCGCAACACCTGGTTCCACGACGAGCCGCGGCTCGACATCACGGCGATCGACCCTGCGCTCCGCAGCCGCCACGACTTCGTGATCGCGAGCGACGTGTTCGAGCACGTCGCGCCGCCGGTGTCCCGCGCCTTCGACAACGCGCTCGCGCTGCTCAAGCCGGGCGGCTCGCTGGTGCTCACGGTGCCTTTCAGCCTGGACGCCGACACGGTCGAGCACTACCCGGAACTCCACGACTGGAAGGTCGAGCGGATGGGCGGAGCGTGGCGCGTCATCAACCGGACGCGCGACGGGCGCGAGCAGCGTTTCGACGCGCCGGTATTCCATGGCGGGCCCGGGACGACGCTCGAGATGCGCCTGTTCTCGCGCGACGCGCTGCTGCGCGAATTGGAGCGCGCCGGCTTCGCCGACGTGCGGATCGCCGCAGAACCGTTCCTGCCGTTCGGCGTCTGCTGGCGCGAGCCCTGGTCGGTGCCGATCGTCGCGAGGAGGATGAAGTGAGCCGGGACAAGCTTCCGGTCACGCAGGCGATCCGCGTGCTGCGCGAGCACGGCGTCGCCTGGACCGACCACCCCTACGCCTACGAGGAGCGCGGCGGCACCGAGGTATCGGCGCGCGAGCTGGGCGTTCCCGAGCACCAGGTGGTCAAGACGCTGATCATGGAGGACGATCGCCGCCAGCCGATGATCGTGCTGATGCACGGCGACCGGGAGGTGTCGACGAAGAGTCTCGCCCGGCATCTCGGCGTCAAGTCGGTCTCGCCGTGCGCGCCCGCCGTCGCCGACCGCCACTCCGGCTACCAGGTCGGCGGCACCAGCCCGTTCGGCACCCGGCGCGCCATGCCGGTGTACCTGCAGGCGACGGTCGCGACACTGCCGCGCATCTACGTCAACGGCGGACGTCGCGGCTATCTCGTCGGACTCGACCCCGCCGACCTCGTCCGCGTGCTGAAGCCGGTGCTCGTCGGCATCGCGACCCACCCGACGGCGGAGTGACGGCGCATCCCGCGTCCCACGGTTCGCCTCCGAACCGCGGGACGTCCGTGGGATCGGGGGGTTATCTCACGATCTCGACGCCGATCTCGCGCACCCCCGGCAGCGCCCCGAGCTTGGCGACGCGCACGCGCACCCAGGGCGCGCCGAACTCCGTGCGCACGAGATCCGCGATGCCCTGCGCGAATCGCTCGAGCAGCGGGTGCCCGTGCGCGTCGGCGTAGGCCTTGATCCGCGCGACGACCGCCGCGTAGTCGAGCGCGTCGTCGAGCCTCCCCGATTCGAACGGCTTCGGGGAAGGCGCGCCGATGTCGAGGTCGAGGCGCACGACCTGGTCCATGTGCGCCTCCCACGAATAGACGCCGATGCGCGTCGTCAGGCGCAGGTCGTGGATGAAGAGGGTGCTGCGGGGCTCGGTCACGGATTTCCCTGATCGGACGGCGGCGGCGCAAGGTACTCCCGGCATACAATCTTGGCAATCCGAGCCGGCGGATCGCCCTGTCGGCCCGATACCATGCTCGCCGCCCTCCTCATCGTCGTCGCTGCCTACCTCGCCGGTTCGGTCTCGTTCGCCGTCGTGGTCAGCAAGGCCTACGGCCTCCCCGATCCGCACGAATACGGATCGGGGAATCCGGGCGCGACCAACGTGCTGCGCACCGGCAACAAGGCCGCCGCCCTCTGGACGCTGGTGGGCGACGGGCTCAAGGGCTTCATCGTGGTGTTCGCCGCGAAACGGCTCGCGCCGCTCTTCGGCGCGCCGGACTGGACCGTGGCGGCAGTGTCGGTCGCGGTCTTCGTGGGGCACTGCTGGCCGGTGTTCCACCGCTTCCGCGGCGGCAAGGGCGTGGCAACCGGCGCAGGCATCGTGTTCGCGCTCCACTGGCCGCTGGGCCTCGTGCTGACCGTCGTCTGGCTCACGATGGCGTTCGGGTTCAAGATCAGCTCGCTCGCCGCGCTGACCGCCGCGACGCTGATGCCGCTGGGGATGTTCTACGTCGAAGGCAACGCGCCGGTGTCGTGGTCGATGGTGCCGATCGCGCTCCTGATCTTCTGGCGCCACAAGGAGAACATCCGGCAGCTCGTCTCGGGCAGCGAGCGGTCGATCGGGCGGTGAGTGGTCTCGTTTTCGCGGTCCCCGGTGACCGGTTCGGCTCCGGCGGCAACCGGATCCGGCGTGACCGAGCGACGCGATTCAGTCCGACGCGTTCGCCACCGCCGGCAATGACGCGAGTTCCCAACGCGGCCTCACGCTGAACGTCCCGCCGCCGATATCCGCCCGCACCAGCCGAACGGCCGACCCGCAGCCGCCGTCATGGATTCTCTTGATCTTCGCTAAATCCGCGCCTTGTCAACCGACGGCCTGTCTTTCTAAGCTGCGTCGCCAGGCACCGCCGCTCCTCCAGTTTGTTGTTCCAACGGATTTTTCCAGCAACCCAGACTGCCGGGATTCAACGACAATCAAACCGGGGGGCACGATGCACGTTCATTCGATCCGCCAGACGAGTCCTGCGCCAATCGGCGCGCTACTCCGGGCGGCGATGGCTGCCGGCATGGCGACAATGGCTTTGCCGGTGGCTGCCGCAACTGCCAACCTCGTCTCGACGTGGTCTGCCAATCTGGGCGGCGGAAACACTGTTCGAACGGCTGGAATCACTGCTCTTGGCGCGGGTGGTGGAACGTGTTCTTCAACATCCGGAGGGATGGGCGCGCAAGTCGTCGGCTCCATCACTCTGATAGCGACTGACACGCTCATCGGCTATCCAGGGGGACTCGGCGCCGACTGTGGAACGCCTACCGGTGGCGCCGGTGGCGTAGACACCGATCCCATCGCGGACTATCGCGGGGGCAACGGCGGTCTGGGGTTCAACGGCGATGGTATCGCTGAAACTGGCGCTGGTGGGGGCGCTGCGACGACCGTGTACAGGAATGCCACGACCCAGGTCGCTTTCGCAGGTGGCGGCGGCGGTGCCGGCGGCGACGCCGTCTCCGTGAACAACACCCAAGTTCAGGGCGGAATTCCGGGTGCCGGCAGTGGCGCGGGCGCTAATGGGGCTCCAGGCGGTACGGGGAATACCTATGGGGCAGCTACTGGCGGTAACGGGGGGGCGGTGGTTTTTCGCCTTGGTGGCGGGGAGAAGACGCGGGAAATGCGACGTGTAGCTCTGGTCCGTGCGGAGGACCTGCCGGGGGCGGTGCCGGATCCTATAACGCGTGGGCCGCTCTAGACGGAGCAGCTGCCGTCACGCAGGCCGCCGGGGGTGGCGGCGGCGGTGGCGGTGCGAGTGCCGGGCCAGGCTTGAATCTGCCCCAGTATTCACCAGCAAGTTCCTGGGCAGCTGGATCAGCATCGGTCATGTACATCGACATCACTGCGGGTTCGGTGAATGACGCGAGCGTCGGGGGTGCTTATGCGGGCACCAGCTTCGCCGCCGACGGCGGCTGGACCGGACTCACGTGGGCACTCGATGGCGCATGCCCCGGCTGTTCGCTGCCCGCTGGCTTGACCATCGGTTCCAGCACCGGAGCAATCTCGGGCACTGTCACCGCTGCGGCCGGAAGCTACACGTTTGATGTTGTCGCCTCAGGAAATCCAAGCTCTGGCCCGCTTTCAACCTTCGCACTGGAAACGCGGCGCGCAGTGACGATGTCCGTGACCAGCGCTCCGGCGCCGGCGTCGGCGCAGGCCATTCCGACCCTCTCCGAGTGGCGCCTGATTCTGCTTTCCGGGTTCATCGGACTGCTTGCGCTGGCGGCGCTACGCCGTCAACGGCAATGAGCGCGAGCACGTCGTCGACGCCGTGGCCGCGCTGCTGGATCGGGTGCTGGTCGCCGCACCCCAGGCCCACGCGCCCGTAAGCTCGCAGCGCGGCTCGCCGCCGTGGAACCTGCCCGAGGCCGCGCGACCCGCTCGACCCCCGGGCCCAACCCGCTCCGGCGTACGAGTTCGATCAACGCATCGCCTGGTGACCACGACTCGCAGCGCTCGTGGGGACACCTCGCGACCGCGGCGTCCACCGGCTGTCCCGCACCGCCCGCCGGCGCGGCACTGAAGCGCTCGCCCGCGTTCCAAGCGCAGATTCTCGACCACCTCTGACGCCCGGCTCGCACCTTGACCGGCGGGCCGGCACCGTTACGCCGCCGGAACCGGCGTTGGATTTCCCTTCCGTCTCGCCTTGCGAACTGGCGGATCGCCTGCGCGGCGAATGGCACTGCCCGCGCAGCGAACGCTCACAGCGTACGGCGCCGGGCGTTACGACGGCGTCACAAGCGATCGGCTCGGGTGATTGGCGAGGCCGGCGCGCGCGAGCTCGGCGCCGCCGACCGCGATCCGCACGACGACCTTCTCTTGCCGGTGATGAAGCTCGTCGAGGACGAGGAGGTCACGCGCCGCTTTTCCGCCGAGCGCTGGGCGCCCGAGCGCAACGGCGCCGGCGTCTCCGGCATTGCCTGCGGTGTGGTGCGCAACAACCCCTGGTCATTCGGGGGAGCACGGGGCCGGTGCCTCGGGAGCTCCGAGAGGCCGCGGCTCGCTGAGCCGCGATCGCGGTCAGTCGGACGCCGCGGCCACTGAGGGCAGCGACGCGAGTTCCCACCGCGGCCTCACGCTGAACGCCCCGCCGCCGATATCCGCCTGCGCAAGGCGCATCGCGCCCGCGAGCGCGATCATCGCGCCGTTGTCGGTGCAGAACGCGAGGTCGGGGAAGTAGACGCTCGCGCCGCGCGCGGCGACCTCGTACTCGAGCCGGGCGCGCAGTTCGCGATTCGCGCCGACGCCGCCGGCGACGACGAGCCTTTTCACACCGGTCGCGACGAGCGCTGCGAGAGCCTTGGCGACCAGCACGTCCACGACCGCGTGCTGGAACTCCGCGGCGATGTCCGCCCTCGAGTCGGCGTCGAGCGTGCCGTCGGCCTCGCGCCGGCGCACCAGCGTCATCACGGCGGTCTTGAGTCCCGAGAAGCTCATGGCGAGGTCACCCGAGTCGATCATCGGACGCGGCAACGAGACGACGCCCTTGCGACCCGATCCGGCCAGCTTCGCGAGCGCGGGTCCGCCCGGATACGGCAGTCCGAGGAGCGTCGCGGTCTTGTCGAAGGCCTCGCCGGCCGCATCGTCGAGCGTGTCGCCAATCAGCCGGTAGCGGCCGACGCCGGCGACGTCGTAGAACTGCGTGTGCCCGCCCGACACGAGCAGGGCGACGAACGGGAACCCGGGTCGCGGCGTGCCGAGCAGCGGCGACAGCAGGTGGCCTTCGAGGTGATGCACGCCGATGACCGGCTTGCCGAGCGACATTGCGAGCGCGTTCGCGACGCTAGCGCCGACGAGCAGCGCCCCGGCGAGTCCCGGCCCCTCGGTGCAGGCGATGCCGTCGAGGTCCGCGAGCCTCGTGCCCGCCTCGTGAGCCACCTCCTCGATCAGCGGCACCAGCCGGCGCACGTGATCGCGCGACGCGAGTTCGGGGACCACGCCCCCGTATCGGGCGTGCAGGTCGATCTGCGAGTGCAGCCGATGGGCGAGGAGCCCCGCGGCCGTGTCGTAGATCGCCACGCCGGTCTCGTCGCAGGAGGTCTCGATGCCGAGGACGCGCATATCCATGTCGGGAAACGGGCCGTCGGCGGCGGGGGGCTGCCGCCGTCGGGCCGAGCGGCTGGCGCGGAAACCACCTCGAAGCGGCGCCGGCCGGTCTTCCATGCTATCAGGGAGCCCCGCGAGCCCTGTCCGGGACCTTCCGGCGCCACCCCGCCGACCGGGGGAAAAGCTTCAGCTTGCCGTTCGGTGCGGCTCCCGTTATACTTACCGATTACCTGCCGGCCCGTCAGCGACGGATCCGCGCCAACCCCCCGATTCGAAAGCCAAGGTCGACTTACCCCATGCCAAGCGTCCGTGTCCGCGAAAACGAGCCGTTCGAGGCCGCCCTGCGCCGTTTCAAGCGCACGATCGAGAAGACCGGCCTCCTGACCGAGCTCCGCGCCCGCGAGTTCTACGAGAAGCCGACCTCCGAGCGCAAGCGCAAGAAGGCCGCCGCCGTGAAGCGCCACTACAAGCGCATCCGCAGCCAGCAGCTGCCGCCCAAGATGTACTGAGCGTGGCCGTAGCGACCGCAGCAACCGGAAGGGGCGAAGCGATTCGCCCCTTCGTGCTTTCCGGCCCCGAGCCGGGGAGCCCTTGAAAGGCCGAAGCCCCGATGACGCTCAAGAACCGCATCCAGGACGACATGAAGGACGCGATGCGCGCGAAGGACGCCGCGCGCCTGTCGACGATCCGCCTGCTGCTCGCGGCGATCAAGCAGCGCGAAGTCGACGAGCGCAAGGAGACCGCCGACGCGGACGTGCTGTCGATCGTCGATCGCATGATGAAGCAGCGCAAGGACTCGATCGCGCAGTTCGAGGCCGGCAGGCGCGAGGACCTCGCCGCGGTCGAGCGCGCGGAGATCGCGGTGCTGCAGACCTACCTGCCCGCGCAGGCGACCGACGCCGAGATCGACGCGATGATCGCCGAGGCGGTCGCCGCGACCGGCGCCGCCGGTCCGGCGGGCATCGGCAAGGTCATGGCGATCCTGAAGCCGAAGCTCGCCGGCAGGGCGGACCTCGCGTCCGTCTCGGCGCGGGTCAAGGCCAGGCTCGGTTGAACCTCTCCCCCGGTGTCAGACACGGTGTCAGACACGGTGTCTGACACGGTGTCTGACACCGGGGGAGGGGTGTTGTCTCGCTGCTGCCCGGGGCTCCCGAGACCGTCGGGACGCCCGCCGCGGAAAGGGGCCCCCGTGCGCAAACCCTCCGCCTATAATGGAGCCGTTCCCTGCCGGGTGATGCGTCCGCGCGGCCGGCTCGAAGCCGGTCGCGCGCGACGTCTGGCGCGCCGATGATCCCGGACGACTTCATCCAGACGCTGCTCGGACGGGTGGACATCGTCGAGGTGATCGACCGCTACGTGCCGCTCAGGAAGGCCGGCGCGAACTACCAGGCCTGCTGCCCGTTCCACAGCGAGAAGACGCCCTCGTTCACGGTCTCGCCGACGAAACAGTTCTACCACTGCTTCGGCTGCGGCGCCCACGGCACCGCGATCGGCTTCCTGATGGAGCACGCGGGCCGCTCGTTCCCCGACGCCGTCGAGACGCTCGCGCGCGACGCCGGGCTCGAGGTGCCGCGGGTCGAGCGCCCCGGCGAGCGCGACGAGCGGCGCGCGCAGGACGACCTGGTCGGCCGTCTAACAACGGCTTCCGCGTTCTACCGCGCCGAACTCAAGGCGTCGCCGCGCGCTATCGAGTATCTCAAGGCGCGCGGCCTTACCGGCGCGGTCGCGGCACGCTTCGGCGTCGGATACGCGCCCGACGAGTGGACGCCGCTCGACCGCGCGTTCCCCGACTACCAGGATGCGGCGCTCGAGACCGCCGGCCTCGTGGTCAAGGGCGACGGCGGCAAGCGCTACGATCGCTTCCGCGATCGCGTGATGTTCCCGATCCACGACGGCCGCGGGCGCATCGTCGGGTTCGGCGGCCGCGTCCTCGACAAGGGCGAGCCCAAGTACCTCAACTCGCCGGAGACCCCGCTGTTCTCGAAGGGCCGCGAACTCTACGGCCTGTGGCTCGCGCGGAACGCCATCAGGGACCGCGACACGGTCGTGGTGGTCGAAGGCTACATGGACGTCGTGGCGCTCGCGCAGCACGGCGTCGACCATGCGGTCGCGACGCTCGGCACCGCGACGACCCCGGCCCACGCGCAGAAGCTCTTCCGCCTCGCCGAGAGCGTGGTGTTCTGCTTCGACGGGGACGCCGCGGGCCGCAAGGCCGCGTGGCGCGCGCTCGAGAACACGCTCCCGGTCCTCGCCGACGGCAAGAACGCGCGCTTCCTTTTCCTGCCCGACGGCGAGGATCCGGACGACTTCGTGCGCCGGCGCGGGCGGGCGGCGTTCGAAGACGCGCTCGCCGGCGCAGTACCGCTGTCGGACTTCCTGATCGGCGAGCTCTCGGCGCGCCACCCGCCGGCCTCCGACGAGGGCCGCGCCGCGCTGGTGGCCGCCGCGCGCCCGCTCGTGAGCCAGATCGGGGCGCCGGTACTCGCCGCCCTGATCACGCGCCGCATCGCGGAGATCGCCGGCTTGCCCGCAGCGCAGATCGCCCCGATCGTCCAGACGCCGGCCCGGCCCCGGATTGCCGGAGTGGCAGCGGAGCACCCGCGCGACACCGAGCGCCGCGGCGATCCCGCATTCCGGTCCCGGACCGGAGCGCGACTGCCCGTCCGTCGGGCGCCTTCACTCGCCCGGCAACTTCTCCAGGCCGTGCTGCTCCAACCATCGATCGTGCGCGACGCCGATTTTCCTCCCGCCGGGGAGAACTCGCCGGACGCTTCCGCCCTGAAGGCGGTGATCGACTACTGCGCCAGGGCGTCCGGCGACATCTCGACGCAGGGGCTCCTGCAGGCCTTCTCGGACTCCGAGCACGAGGGAACGCTCGCTGCGGCGCTCGCCTCGGCCGAGGACCAGGGCATCACGGCCGAGCAGGCCGCAGTCCACCTGCGCGAAGGCCTCGACCGCTGGCGCGAGCAGGACGAGCAGCGCCGCATCGCCGCGCTCCTTGCGAAGCCGCTCGAAGAGCTCACGGCCGAACAGCGGGAGATGCTGAGACGCCGGATGGGGACCGGGCGCCTGCCGCCGAAGGGATCTGCAGCGTGAATCCGGCCGGGACAAGGACGATGGGGCATCCCAACCCGCGCTTTCGGCCGTCGCCGCGTGCGTTCGGGCACCTCCCCGGCCCGGGATCGGCGCATCCGCGGGCAGACCGACGCCTGCGCAAGCGGGGAATGGCGCAATGGGGTCGGATCGGACGGCGGTCCCCGCGAGTTCGCGCCCGGCAAGCACGGCCTCGCCCGTTCGTCGGTTCGGCGGTTGCCTTCCCGGCAGGCGCTGCTGCAGCGTGCGCCAACGGGCAACCGTATGATATGATTTGAAGTTTTCCCGCATCGCCCCAAGATTGGTGATCCGGCGCGCGTGCCCGAAGCGTGCCTGATGCAGCAACCATCCCTCGCCCAGGATGCCCATGGCCAAGAAGCCCGCCCGCAAGTCGACCGCGAAGTCCAAGACCGCCTCCAAGCTCCGGAAGCCGGCGGCACGCCCCAAGCCGGCGCGCAAGCCCGCCCGGAAGGCGTCGGCGCAAAAGAAACCCGCCCCGAAAAAGCCGGCCGCCAGGAAGGTGCCGCCCAAGGCGACGCAGAAGTCCGCGGCCAAGAAGCCTCTGGCGGCCGTAGCGACGAAGGCGCAGACGCGGCCCGCCGCGCCCGCGGCGAAGCCGACGTCGCCCGCGAAGCTGACGCTGGTCGCGAAGGGGAAGCCTGCAGGTGTCAAGCCTGCCGCGGGTGGCGCCAAGCCGGCGCCTGGCGCCAAGCCCGTACCCGGCGCGAAGCCGGCCGCAGCACCTGCCGCGACAGCGGCCAAGGGAACTCCGCCCAAGGTCGACCACAAGGCCGCGGCGAAGGCTGCGGGCGAGATGGCGGCGAAGCTCGCCACCAAGCTCGGCGAAGGCGGCGGCAAGAAGAGCCGCAACGGCAGGCACGCCGACGCGCCGCCGCGCGAACTCACGCCCGCCGACATCGAGGCGCGCAAGCGCAGGCTGAAGAGTCTGATCGTGCTCGGCAAGGAGCGCGGCTACCTCACCTACGCCGAGATCAACGACCACCTTCCCGACGACCTGGTCGACGCCGAGCAGATCGAGGGCGTGATCTCGATGATCGGCGACATGGCGATCCAGGTCTTCGACCAGGCGCCCGACGCGGACACGCTGCTGATGGCGGAGTCGGCCCCCGCCGCGCCGACCGAGGACGTCGAGGAGGAGGCGGAAGCCGCCGCCAGCACGCTCGACTCCGAGTTCGGCCGCACCACCGACCCGGTCCGCATGTACATGCGCGAGATGGGGTCCGTCGAGCTCCTTACGCGCGAAGGCGAGATCGAGATCGCCAAGCGCATCGAGGACGGCCTGAAGCACATGATCATGGCGATCTCGGCCTGCCCGATGACGGTCGGGCAGATCCTCGACCTCGCCGACAAGATCGGCAAGGACGAGATCAAGGTCGACGACGTCGTAGACGGCCTCCACGACTTCCAGGAGCAGATCGACACCAAGGCGGTCGAGGCCTCCGACGACGAGGATGAAGACGAGGAGGACGACGACGAGGGCGACGCCGGCGCGATCCAGGCGCAGAACCTCGAGCGCCTCAAGGTCGCCGCGCTCGAGCGCTTCGGCGCGATCCGCCGCCACTACACGCGGCACCTCGCGGTCGTGCAGAAGGAGGGCCACAAGGCCCCGAAGGCGCTCGACCACCAGCGCAAGATCTCCGCGGAACTCATGCAGATCCGCTTCTCGGCGCGCATGGTCGAGAAGCTGTGCGACAGCGTGCGCTCCGAGGTCGACAACATCCGCCAGCACGAGCGCAAGATCCAGGATCTCGTCGTGAACAAGGGCGGCATGCCGCGTCCCGAGTTCATCCGCAACTTCCCCGGCCACGAGACCTCGATCCGCTGGATCGACCGCGAGATCGCGGCCGGCCACGGCTTCAGCGAGCAGCTCTCGCGCTACCGCCAGGCGATCGTCGAGCAGCAGCAGAAACTCGTCGACCTGCAGACGCGGGTGATGATCCCGCTGAAGGAACTGAAGGACATCAACAAGCAGATGTCCACCGGCGAGGCGAAGGCGCGCAAGGCGAAGCGCGAGATGACCGAGGCGAACCTGCGCCTGGTGATCTCGATCGCGAAGAAGTACACCAACCGCGGCCTGCAGTTCCTCGACCTGATCCAGGAGGGCAACATCGGCCTCATGAAGGCGGTGGACAAGTTCGAGTACCGCCGCGGCTACAAGTTCTCGACCTACGCGACGTGGTGGATCCGGCAGGCGATCACGCGCTCGATCGCCGACCAGGCGCGCACGATCCGCATCCCGGTGCACATGATCGAGACGATCAACAAGATGAACCGGATCAGCCGCCAGATCCTGCAGGAGACCGGC
>JADLBN010000017.1 GCA_020847675.1 Burkholderiales bacterium
CCCTGCATCTCCATCACGTGCGTCGCCGCGTGCACCGCCCATCCGTCGGTCGGCTCGAGGGCCAGCGACTCGCGCGCCGTCGCCTCGGCCTCCGGGTACTGGTTCATCTCTTCGAGCCCGAACGCGTGCATGCCGAGCACATACGAGTAGCCGGGGACCTCGCGCGACCAGTGCGGCAGGACGCGGCCGACGCGGTTGCGCAGGTTGAGCGCATCGCCGCGATAGAAGTCCATCAGGTGGCCGATCTGCAGCGACAGGACGTCGCGCGGATGCTCGGCGAGGATCGCGTCGAAGGTGTGGCAGGCGTCGTGCCAACGGCCGTCGGCGAGACGCTGCGCTGCTGCGATCAAGCCGCGCTCGCGATCGTTCGCGCCGCTCTCGAAGCGGCGCGCTTCCCCGATGGCCTGTGCAATCGCCGGTTGGTACTGCCGTTCGGCGAGCGTCGCGAGGGCGAGCGCCTTCGTGACATGCCCGACCACGAAGTCGGGCGAGGCCGCCGTCGCAGCGTCGAGCGTGGCGATCGGATCGCCAATGTAGGACTGGATCTGGCGCAGGGCGGTTTCGTAGTGTTCGAGCGCTTCCGGCGAGCCCTGGCTCACCGGAACGCCCCGTGCATCTTGTCTCATGTCGTTCACTCGTTTCGGATGGTCGATGTCGGCGGATCGGAACAGCGCCCCGGGTCGCGGCAACGCCCGCGGCCAGGGTGGTCGAGTTGTCGCAAACGCTACCGATCGGTCGCTGCGCTTCGCCGTCCCGATCTCGCGCGCCCTCGCCCGTCGCTGGCAAACGCTCCGCTCCGGCCAAGATGGCGATCGAACTCGCAGGGAGAAGGGCCGGCCGACCCCTGCACGGGCCCCGAACCGGGCGAATATTCGACACGGTGCGCGCAAGGTGGCAGGTCGGGCCCGGCATAGACGAGCCGGGAGGCCGCGTGCGCCGTCGCGGCCGCCGCCGCACCGGCCACGGGGAATCTCCGGGGTCTGGCGCAACCCGCGTGCATCAGATGCCGAGCAGCCTCGCGATGATCGACTTCGCGACGAAGCCGATCATGCCGAACGCGAGCACGAAGAACAGCACGAAGGTGCCGAGCTTCCCGGCCTTCGATTTCCGCGCGAGGTCGAGGATGATGAACAGCATGTAGAGCATCAGCGCTCCGATGCCGAACGTCATTCCGAACTCGGTGATCTGCTCCTCGGTGAAACCGAACACGGCGGAACTCACTCGCGCGGCGGCACGCCATCGGCGTCGACGGTGGCGCGGTAGGCGCGCCAGCTCGCGTGACCGATCACCGGGACGGTCACCGCGAAGCCGACGAGCGCGGTCGCGATCGATGCCGCCGTGAGCAGCATGATGATCGCGGCCCACAGCGCCATCGGGAGCGGGTTGGCGCCGACCGCCCGCACGCTGGTGAGGAGCGCCGCGCGCAAGTCGACGCGACGGTCGAGCAGGAGCGGCACCGACACCACGGTCAGCGCGAACACGGCCGCGGCCCCGAGTCCGCCCGCCAGCAGCCAGAGCCAGAACAGGTTCGAGCTCTCCGAGAGCACGACGTGGCGCACGAAGCCGTCGAGGCCGACGATGGGCACCTTCACGAACAGCGCGATGAGGAGCGCGGACACGAGCACCCACGCGGTGGCCGCCGACGCGAGCCCGACGCCCATCCAGACGAGCGGGCGCGTGCCGCGCCTCCACGCGTCCATCGCCTGCGCGAGGTTCGGACGCTCCCCGCGGTCGATCCGCCGCGAGAGTTCGTACAGGCCGGTCGCGAGGATCGGCGCGATCAGCACGAAGCCGGAGAACGCGCCGGGCAGGACCGGCCAGAAACGGAAAGCGATTGCGGCGATCGCGAGGCCGGCGCAGGCAACCACCAGACCATGGAAGAGGCTCGGCCAGAAAGCGCGCGAGAAGTCGCGCCACCCTTCGGCGAGCCAGCGAAAGGGCGCGCCGACGGACACGACGCGCACCGGCAGCGCGTCGTCGTCGCGAACCGGTCTTGTGCCCGCAGGTTCGGTCATCGGCCGATCCGGGTTCGCTCCGCCACTCTCCCCCGCCCGACAGGCGACAACGGCGCACGCGCGACCGACCCGGCGGCAGTGCAACGGCCCGTCATCGGCGCACGTCTTCCCGCTTCGCGCCTAGTGGCTCGGCCGTCCGACGCCCGCGCCCGAGCCGCCGACGAGGAAGTCGAGATCGACGCCTTCGTCCGCCTGCTGCACCGTGTCGCAGTAGAGCTTCACCCAGCCGCGCTTTGAATGCGGCTTCGGAGCCTTCCACGCCTTGCGGCGCTTCGCGAGTTCCTCGTCGGAGACGTGCAGCACGAGACGGCGCTTCGCGACGTCGAGCTCGATCACGTCGCCGGTTCGTACGAGCGCAAGCGGGCCGCCCACCGCGGCCTCCGGCGAGGTGTGCAGCACGACCGTCCCGTAGGCCGTCCCGGACATGCGCGCGTCCGAGATGCGCACCATGTCGGTGACTCCCTGCTTCAGGAGCTTCGCCGGCAGCGCGAAATTGCCGACTTCCGGAAAGCCCGGGTAGCCCTTCGGTCCGCAGTTCTGCAGCACCAGCACGTCGTCGGCCTTCACGTCGAGCTTCGGGTCGTCGATGCGCCGGTGCAGGTCGTCGATGTCGGTGAACACGACCGCGCGACCCTTGTGCCGCATGAGCTTCTGCGTCGCCGCGGAAGGCTTCAGCACCGCTCCTCTCGGCGCGAGGTTGCCGCGCAGCACCGCGATGCCGCCGTGCGGCTTGAACGGCTTGTCGATCGGCGTGATCACGTCCTCGTTGTAGTTCGGTGCCTTGCGGCAGTTCTCCCAGATCGTCTTGCCGTTCACGGTCAGCGCCTTCCTGTGCAGGACGCGCTCGAGCTGGCGGACGACCGCGGGCACGCCGCCCGCGTAGTAGAAGTCCTCCATCAGGTACTTGCCCGACGGCATCAGGTTGACGAGGCAGGGGATGTCGCGGCCCAGCCGGTC
>JADLBN010000018.1 GCA_020847675.1 Burkholderiales bacterium
AACTGCTACGCGAATGGGAGAGAGAATCCGCGCGACTCATCGAAGCCGAACAACCCCGCGATCACTGACTCCGACGTGCGATCGGGAAATTACCGAGAAATGCGTCTGCCGATGTGCGGAATGTAAGTCACGTCGGTGGCGCCAGCCGGTTCGTGACGCGCCCGATGCCGTGACCGCCGCCGAAACCCGCGCCGTCGAGGCTCCTTGCGGCGAAGACGAATATCACCGACGCGTCTTCCCGCGCCGGCGAGCCGACCGCCAGGCAATCGTCGTCCGTATGACCGCCCAAAGGGTAACGATGGCGATCAGTGGCCAGATGAGCAGCAGGTCGACGCGTATGTTCGCCTCCGGCGTGACTGCCCCGACCAGCCATTCCCACGCGGCATACGCGAGCCACAGCAAGGCGGGGACCCACATGACGTTGCCCGTCGGCGACCCGCGCATTGCAGTCATGCCGATACCGGCCCAAAAGCCGAAGTGGACCAACGCCACCGCGAATACGTGGAGCGGGTGCGCGACCAACACGCGGGCAAGGACCTCGACCATCGTCTTCCCCGACGGGGCGGTGAAAGCGTCGGTATTCGCCGGACCGTTCAAGGCCGTCGGCGCGGTGAAGACAGGCGCTGCTAATCGGCTTCGACGTCGAGGCGGAAGGCTTGCCCACCCTCTTGCCAACGGAAGCTGGCTTCGCCGTTCCCGCGGTCGCGCATGCGGACCTCTGTCGGCCCGTGCATGCACGACGACCCGTCACGCTGACAGGCGACCTTCCAAGGCTCGGCATTTCCCATTCTGACGGTGATCACGAAGCCGTACTGCGTTGACTCCTGAGTGATCTTGCACTGTCCGTTGTAGATCACCTTTTGAGCGTTGACATTCGCCAGGTGGCAGAGGCCGGTGTCACGAAGCTTCTGAGCCAGTGCAGTTCCCGGTTCCCCGCCGAACAACGCGACTCCCAAAGCGCAAGCGGCCATCAGCCCGGAGTTGAGATGCTTCATACAAAGGTCCTCATGAACTTGGTTGGTTGTCACGCGCCCTGCACAAGAACGATCTCCTGCACGGGGCAAGATACCGGCTGCCTTCCACTGGGCACGGGCAACGTGTCGGGCCGCGTCGCGCAAAACGACGCCGGCGCCGTCGCGTTCAGCCGCCCGATATCACGGCCTGTGGAATCTGGTAGTGCTCGTAGTCGTTGACCTCGATCGTCCACATGTCGTCGGCCTTCGACGCCTTGACCTTCTCGTTCCCGCTGGTCACCTTGTCGCCGATGAACGTGAGGACGCGCTCGAGGCCGCCCGCAGGCTTGATGTGAACTTCCGCGTTGCCCGGCTTGCCGCGGATGACGCCGAACTCGCATTGCGAAGACCCGACGGGCGCGTTGCCCATCCAGCAGGGCACCGGCCCGGTGGCGTGATAAGGCGTGCCCTTGACCTTGGCGTCGCTGGCCGGCGCCGCGCCCAGCGCAGGCTTGGCTACGGGGCTGCCGGTGACGCCGACCGTGAGGGTGTAGTTCGCGGTCTCGTTCCGCCGCGCAGCGCTGCGCATCAGGTAGACGCGGACCGTGTACTCGCCGTCGGCTTCCAGCGTGCCCGACCACTCGTTGCCGCCCGACGAGCTGTTGTAGACGGCCACGTCCTTCGAGCCCGGCGGGAGCACGTTGAAGTAATTCGCGCCGTGCTTCGTCTTGAGCCAGTCGCTGATCGTCTGGCCGGCCTTGGCGCGCAGCTTGTAGTCGATCGTCTGGTCGCCCTTGATCGACCCGTTGGTCGTGGCCGACGTCGCGCCCGCCGCGAACCTGACCTGCCGCGTCTCGATGCCGCTCGCCGCCGGCGCTTCGTGACTCGCCGCTACGAACGCGAATCCCAGCGCGAGCACCCACACGGACCGCTTCATCTCCGCCCTCCCCTTGGACCGGCAGCGGTCCGTCTGCGTCGCAACGTCGCGGCCGCGATCGCCATGAGCGCGACTGCCAGCGCCGTCACGCCCTCCTGCGAGTTCGTGGGCACCGGCACGACTGGCGCGATCTTCGTCCACGTGCCCGCCGCTTGGGGCGTGTAGGCCTGTCCCGTCACCAGCCCCGACACATCGAGCACCGTGCAGCTGTCGGCGACGCCGGCCACGCTGGTCCCCGTTGTGCTGCAGGTGGCGCCTTCCATGGCATAGTCTCCAGTGCCGAGAATACGCACCTCGTTGTAGTGGTCGCCGGCGCCGTGCGGGATCGATCCGCTCGTCCAGACCTGGAAATCCAATGCCCAGTTGGCGATCGCGCCGGTCGCATCGGTCCCGGCGACGAACGAGTACACGCGCGCGTTCGGGTCCGACGACGCGTAGGTGTGGACCCCGTCCGAGAACGAGTACGACGTCACCTGCGCGAGGATGTTCGCCGACGGGAGATTCGGCGCGAGCGGCGTGGCGGTCGTGAATTGCCCGGTCACCCGCTGCGAGGTCGCGTACGGCCCCGAGACGATCGAGTAGGTCGGACCGACGTACTGGTAGGTCGTCGCGGCCGACACGCTCACGGAGGCCGACAACGCAACGGCGAGGAAGCAGCTGCGATGCATCGCTCAATAACCCCAGTTCGGATTGTTCCGATAGGGGTAGTTGCCCGACACCCGGCGCCCGGACGAAATGGCGTGGCTCTGCCCCATCGGCAGGTTCGGGTAGTCGCCGGGCCCGTAGGTGTGGCAGTCGCCCTGGAAGTTCGCGTCGGTGCAGAAGATCCAGTAGCCGGACTCCACGCGCAGCGATCGCGCCTTGTCGTTGAATCCCCGCCGGTCGAGGTTGGACATCCCGCCGGGCTCGACGACGAGCGTCTCGCCCGACAGGCTGTAGCCCGAGTAGAGGATCGCGCGCGAACCGGATCCCCAGTTCCCGCCGCCCCCGCCCCACTGCGGCTGGTTGTTCCAGCCGCCGCCGCCGTCGGGCGTCCAGCCCAGCGAGCGCACCGACGAGACGCGGTTGCTCAAGCCCATCGCTTCGAGCGACGGGTACTCGCCGGGACCGAGCGTCGTGCACCGGCCGGCGAAATACGCATCGGCGCAGATCTGCCAACGCCCGCCGCGCACGATCGCCGACGACGCCCGGTCGTTGAAGCCGCTGTCGGCGAGATTCGAGACGCTGTGGCTGGACGAGTAGTTGCGGCCGCTGAAGCCCTCGTTCTCGTACAGCGCGATCTGGGCGCTGGATGCGCCGGCGACCGAAAGCGCGGCCAAGCCGGCCGCTAGACCGGCCGCGAAGGTGGTCTTCATCGTCTTTCTCCTGTCGGGATTCGCTTCCGGGACGGACCTGTCCGCGTCCCTTCGTGCGGCGTGCATTAGATCGGGACGGTCGCCGGCGCGCTATCCGAAAAGCGAAATCGCCGCTGGACAACGCGAATCCCATTGACATCGCCCTCCGTCCGGGCGACGGGGCTCGATCAGGACTTGAGCGTCCGGGACGGCGACTCGCCGTAGGCCCGCCGGTACATCGCGGCGAACCGGCCGAGGTGCGGGAGTCCGACGGCGGTGGCGACGCTCGTGACGTCGGTGCCCGGTTCGAGGCGCACCAGCAGCCGGCGTGCGGCGGCGAGCCGCCGTTCGGCGACGTACCGCATGGGCGAGACTCCGCGCAGCGATGCGAACGTCAGCTGCAGGCTGCGCTCGCCGACGCCTGCGACGCGGCAGAGATCGCCGATCGTGAGCGGCTCGTGCAGATGGGCATCGATCCATCCTTCCAGCACTGCGCACCGGGCTGCCCCCAGCGGTGTCGCCTGCGCGACTCCCTTCCCGCGCAGCAGGATCTCGGCGAGCAGGGCGATCGAGCGAGCTTCGCCGAGCGCATGCCGAGACGCGGGCGACGCCGCCGCCGGCGGTGCGGAGAGTTCGGCGACGGCTGCTTCGAGGGCGACCCGGTCGCTCTCTCGCAGGTCGATCGCGCGGGACTGGATCGCCGCCCGCCCGAGGAGCGTCGGCATCCGCGCTTCGACCTCGTCGACGACGGCATCGACGCTGGCGGCCAGCGCCATGCTCAAGCCCGGTTCGCCACGGCGGGTGAACTCCCAACCCGGTGCGACGATCATCGCGGATCCCGGCGCAACCCGGATCCGGCGTCGCCCGAGCGCATAGTCGTTCGGCGCGTCCACCGGCACTTGCAGGAGCAGGCTTCCGGCCGCGCCTCGAATGGTCTGCGCGAGCCCCGCCCGGCCCCAGCCGACGGCCACGCGGCCTCTGGCCAGCACGTGCCGTTCGAAGGACAACGGGCCCGTCCCGTGGACCACCCGCGAGTGTTCGCCATCGGATCGCGCGACGAACGCGCGGGCCTCGTCGACATCGTCCGAGCGAAAGGTCGATGCGTGAATGGGCGGCGGCGGCGGGCGGAACGCAGGGCGGCGCGCGGTCGTGCTCATGGCGCAGAGAATTTACCACCGCCATGGCCATGGCGCGTCGCGTCGTGTCCGCACGGCTTCGCGACGGGCGACCCGCTCCGGCGGCGCCACGGTCGGCTGCCTCGCCTGCCAGGCGCCCGTGCCGGGCGGCGCGCAGTCGCGTCGTCGACGAGCGTCGGCCACGCAGGCCCTTCGCGGTAAGATTCGCGTTCGTTCGCGCTGCCTTCGCGCGCCGTCCGCCGCGAGGGCAGCCGGGACGCGCCCCGGCAGGATCGGGTCTACGCCGCGGCGCGGTTCCGCTCGGCGTTCAGGGAGTCGCGCACGATGACGAGTTTCCGACCCGGCCCCGACGACGCCTTGCTCGTCGTCGACGTCCAGAACGACTTCGTGAGCGGCAGCCTCGCCGTTCCGGGAGGCGCCGAGGCCATCGCGCCGCTCAATGCCGCGATGGCCGCGTTCGCCGCCGCGGGCCGGCCGATCGTTCTGTCGCGCGACTGGCACCCGGCCGACCACCGTTCGTTCGTGCAGCAAGGCGGCCCGTGGCCGCCGCACTGTGTCGAGGGATAGTAAATCCAACGGCGGGCGCACGCCCCGATCCCCGGGCGGATCGCGGCGGTCGCGCACGTGCCGATCCGCAGCGTCGAGCAGTTCGTCGCGAAGGTCGCGGTGAAGAAACTCGGCCGGGTCGCCGCGCGCATCGACTG
>JADLBN010000019.1 GCA_020847675.1 Burkholderiales bacterium
GACGACGTGCCGCCGGGGGTGCCGACGCGACTCCTGATCCGCTCGCGGACGCTCGCGCTGGGCTATCTCGACCGCCCGCAGGCGCAGGCCGAGGCGTTCCGCGACGGCGCATTCTGCCCGGCCGACCTGTGGCAGCGCGACGACCGGGGCCGCTGGCAGTTCGCCGGCCGCGAGGACTCGCTGGTCCGCATCCGCGGGCGCTGGGTCAACCTGATCGAACTCGGCGAACAGCTCGCCGCGAATGCGCCTGCCGTCGCGGAAGGCGCAGCCGTGTGCGTACCCGACAGCGACGGGATCGACGCTGTCGCGTACTACTACGTGGCGTCGGATGCCGCGCGCGCGCAGGCCGAGCTCGAAGCCCATGCTGCGGCGCTGTCGCCGCACCAGCGCCCGCTGTGGCTGTGCGCCATCGACAGCCTGCCGCGCGGCCCGACCGGGAAGCTCCTGCGGCGCAGGCTCGTCGAGCTGCATTCCGAACGGACGTCTGCCGCGAGCGCAGTGCCGCGCTGAGCCGCGCTGCGCCCGGGCGCAGCGTCGACGTCGCAGCGGCACGGTGGCGCCGGCGGCGGTTCCCTCGGGTCGCGCGCCGGGGCGCCGTGTAGTAGTGTGCGCGTGTCGCGGTCGCTGCCGTCGAGGCAACCGGCTTTGCAGGCGCGACCTCGGTGGCGCAACGGCGCCCGTGATCCGGACGCCGGGGTGCCGGACCTCAGGATGACTCGAACTTCTGCCAACACGCACGCTCCGGCGCTCGGCTCCGCGCGGGGGCGCGTCGCTTGATCGGAAACTCGCGCAGGTCGCTCGTGCTGGGCTGCGCGATGCTCGCGCTGTTCATGACCGCGGTCGAGGTCACGATCGTCGCGACCGCGATGCCGCAGATCGTCGGGGCGCTCGGCGGATTCTCGCGCTACACCTGGGTGTTCTCGGGCTATCTGCTGACGCAGACCGCGACGATTCTCGTGTTCGGCAAGCTCGCGGACGTCTACGGCCGGCGTCCGGTGCTGATCGCCGGCATCGCGGTGTTCCTCGTCGGGTCGGCGCTGTGCGGCTTCGCGTGGTCGATGCCGTCGCTGATTGCGTTCCGGCTGCTGCAGGGACTGGGCGCCGGATCGATCCAGCCGATCGCGATCACCATCGCCGGCGACCTCTTCGCGCCGGAAGATCGCCCGCGGGTGCAGGGGTGGCTCGGGAGCGTCTGGGGCTTCGCGGCGATCGTGGGACCGCTCGCGGGCGGATTCATCGTCGAGACGCTGTCGTGGCACTGGATCTTCTGGATCAACCTGCCCTTCGGCGTGCTGACGATCGTCGGCCTGGCCGTGTTCCTGCGCGAGGACGTCGCCCGCCGACCGCACCGCATCGATTACGCCGGCGTGGGCATCTTCGGCCTCGCGATCGCGGCGCTGCTGGTCGCGGTGACCGAGGGCGGAGTCGTCTGGCCCTGGATCTCGGTGCCGACGCTCGTGCTGGTCGGCGGCTTCGTCGCGGCAACCGCGCTCTGGCTCGCCCGCGAGCGCCGCTCGCCTGAGCCGATGGTCGATCTCGACCTGTGGCGCACGAGACTCATGGCGAGCATCAACCTGAGCGCTCTGTTCGCCGGCGCGGTGATCATCGGCGTGACCACGTTCGTGCCGATCTACGTGCAGGGCGTTCTCGACCAGTCCGCGATCGTCGCGGGCTTCGCGCTGACCGCCATGTCGGTCGGGTGGCCGCTGGCATCGATGGCGTCGGGAGCGCTCCTGCGGGCGCTCGAGGCGCGCAACACCATGCGCCTGGGCGGCGTGCTGCTTTTCTGCGCAGCCGTCGCGCTCGCTGCGATGCCTGCGAGCGCAGGCCCCGCCTTGGTGGGCGCGTGCTCGTTCGCGATCGGGATCGGACTCGGTCTCCTCAATACGACGTCGGTGGTGCTGATCCAGGGCAGCGTGCCGTGGTCGCAGCGCGCGAGCGCGACGGCTTCCAACGTCTTCGCGCGAATGCTCGGCGGCACGCTCGGCGCCGCTGCACTCGGTGCGGTCCTTAACGCTGCGCTGGGGCGGCGCTTCGCGCAGTCCGGCGTCGGGAACGCGGGGCTCGACGCGATACGCGACATGCTCGAAGAGGGGGCGGCCGCGGCGCCTGCGTCGCTGCCGGGCGGCGCGATCGTCGACGCGCTGGGCTACGCCGTGACGCAGGTCTACGTGGCGCTGGCCATGCTCGCGGCGTTTTCGATGATGGCCGCCTGGCTCATCCCCCGGCGCCCGGCGTTTGCGGAGGCCGCGGAGGAGTAGGCCGGATCCGGGGAGGAAGCCGGCGGAGCCGTCCGCAGGCAGGTGGTCGGCCCGCCTGCGAAGTGTCCGGACGTCACGCCGGCGCCGTCAGTCCCAGTTCAGAGCGCCCCCGGTCTGGTACTCGGTGACCCTCGTCTCGAAGAAGTTCTTCTCCTTCTTCAGGTCGATCATCTCGGCCATCCACGGGAACGGGTTGTCGGCCTTGGGGAAGAGCGGATCGAGGCCGATCTGCTGGCAGCGCCGGTTGGCGATGAAGCGCAGGTACTCCTTAAACATCGGCGCGTTCAATCCCAGCACGCCGCGCGGCATCGTGTCCTCGGCGTAGCGGTACTCGAGCTCGACGCCCTTCTTCATCAGCTCCGCGATCTCGTCGCGAAACTCGGGCGTCCAGAGATGCGGGTTCTCGAGCTTGATCGTGTTGATGAGGTCGATGCCGAAGTTGCAGTGCATCGACTCGTCGCGCAGGATGTACTGGTACTGCTCCGAGCTGCCGGTCATCTTGTTCTGGCGGCCCATCGCGAGGATCTGCACGAAGCCGACGTAGAAGAAGAGCCCCTCCATGATGCAGGCGAACACGATCAGGCTCCGCAGCAACGCCTGGTCGGCCTCGGGGGTTCCCGTGCGGAACGCGGGATTGGTGAGCGTCTCGATGAACGGAATCAGGAACTCGTCCTTGTCCCGGATCGACGGGATCTCGTGATAGGCGTTGAAGATTTCGCCCTCGTCGAGGCCCAGGCTCTCGACGATGTACTGGTAGGCGTGCGTGTGGATCGCCTCCTCGAAGGCCTGGCGCAGCAGGTACTGGCGGCACTCGGGCGCCGTGATGTGGCGGTAGGTGCCCAGCACGATGTTGTTGGCGGCGAGGCTGTCGGCCGTGACGAAGAAGCCCAGGTTGCGCTTGACGATGAGCCGCTCGTCGTCGGTCAGCCCTCCCGGGTTCTTCCACAGCTCGATGTCGCGCTGCATGTTGATTTCCTGCGGCATCCAGTGGTTCGCGCAGCCGGCGAGGTACTTCTCCCACGCCCAGCGGTACTTGAACGGCACCAGCTGGTTGACGTCCGCGGCGCCGTTGATGACGCGCTTGTCCTCGAGCCGCACGCGCGCGGTGCTTCCGTGCGTGACCTGCCGCTCGACGTCGAAGTCCTGCACCGGCTCGCCGCGAGCAAGGATGCCGCCCGCGACCTGTGCGCGGATCGTCTCCGGCGTGCGCGGAGCGGCGGAGGGCACGGTGGGCGAGGGCAGGTCGTCGTCGAAGGAGAGGGTCTGCATGTCGTCGTGACTCCTGGGGGAGCAGGCTATTCGGGTCATTCGGGGTCAGACATGAATTTCGACGGCGAAACCTCGCTCATGCCGCCGCCGTTTCCGTCGAATTCCATGTCTGACCCCGAATGACCCCGCCCCCGTCTCCCGGGGTGAGGCGGGAGGCGGGGAGGGGCAGGCGAGCGGTCAGTGCATCGCCTTCAGGCGCTCGTAGAGGAACTCGGGTGCGAAATCCTGGCCGTCGAGCCACGCCAGCGTCGCGAGTCCCTTGTCCAGATACACCTGCGAGAACCGGTTGCGATCGCGCAGGGGCGTCATCTCATCGCCGTACAACTCGTCGGAGAGATCGACCACGCCCTTGCGCCCGTCGTTGAACTCCAGGTACACCTTGTAATCGCCAAGATAGCGTGCGTCGGTCACCTGACGTTGCACGTGTTCGTAGCGCGCCAAGGGGGACTCCTTTCGTGAAGTTGACGAACGCACCGCACGTCCGCGGGCACTCGCGGACGCGACCGGAGCTGACCGTCGCGCGGCGCGGCGCTCCGCGCGCTTCCGGTGCTGCGACTCGGGGGACACGGCGTTTCCGCCGTCGTTCCCCGTCGGGGAGGTCGTCTCGTGCGCGTCGTCGTTCACGGTTTCCTGTCCGGGTTCGCGCCTTCGTCGTTCCTCGGTTGCTGCCCCGCGCGGTCCTTCGTGCCAAGGTGCCACGCTACCTTCCCGCTCGTTCGCCCGGCGACGGCGCTCTCTGTCGTCGGGTCGGTCGAACGGTTCACCGATCTCTCACCCCCGGTACGTGGTACGTACGTGGTACCGGGGGTTGCTGTCATTGGCAGGCCTCACACGTGGGGTCGTCGATCGCGCAGAACTTCGGCGCGTCGAGTTCCGCCACCGGTTGTTTCGACACCGCGGGCGCTCCGGCTCTGATCGAACTCGTCGAGGGGGATGCCGCGTTCAGTCCGCCGGTGGCGGACACGGCATTCAACTCGCCGCCCTTGCCGGTCGACTTCTCCGCCGAGGTCGCCGCCAGCGAGCGCAGGTAGTAGGTCGTCTTGAGGCCGCGCACCCACGCGAGCTTGTAGGTATCGTCGAGCTTCTTGCCCGACGCGCCGGCCATGTAGATGTTGAGGCTCTGCGCCTGATCGATCCACTTCTGGCGCCGTGCTCCCGCCTCGACGATCCACGCCGGCTCGACTTCGAACGCCGTCTCGTAGAGCGTGCGCAGCGCGGCTGGCACGCGGTCGATCTTCGCGAGCGAGCCGTCGAAGTACTTGAGGTCGGCGACCATGACGTCGTCCCACAGGTCGAGCGCCTTGAGGTCCTTGACGAGCTGCTCGTTGACCACGGTGAACTCGCCCGACAGGTTGCTCTTGACGTAGATGTTCTGGTACTCGGGCTCGATCGAGGCGGCGACGCCGATGATGTTCGAGATCGTCGCGGTGGGAGCGATCGCGACGCAGTTCGAGTTGCGCATCCCGTATTCGCGGATGCGCGCGCGCAGCGGACCCCAGTCCATCGTTGCGCTCTCGTCGACGTCCACGTAGCCTCCGCGCTCCTCGCGCAGGAGCTTCAGCGAATCCTGCGGCAGGATGCCGCGATCCCACAGGCTGCCCGGGTACGAGCTGTAGCGCCCGCGCTCCTGCGCCAGTTCGGTGGAAGCCCAGTAGGCGTGGTGGCAGACGGCCTCCATCGACGCGTCGGCGAAGCGCAGCGCCTCCTGCGAGCCGTAGGGCACGCGCATCAGGTGCAGGCAGTCCTGGAAGCCCATGATGCCGAGGCCCACCGGGCGGTGCTTCAGGTTGGAGTTGCGCGCCTTCGCGACCGCGTAGTAGTTGATGTCGATGACGTTGTCGAGCATCCGCATCGCGGTCGCGATCGTGCGCTTCAGCTTCGGCTGGTCGAGCTCCCAGCGGTCGCCTTCGCGGACCATGTGGGCGAGGAGGTTCACCGATCCGAGGTTGCAGACCGCGATCTCGGATTCGCTCGTGTTGAGCGTGATCTCGGTGCACAGGTTGCTCGAGTGGACGGTGCCGACGTGCTGCTGCGGCGAACGCACGTTGCACGCGTCCTTGAACGTGATCCACGGATGCCCGGTCTCGAACAGCATCGAGAGCATCTTGCGCCACAGCTGCACTGCGGGAATCTTCTTGTGTAGCTTCAACTCGCCGCGCGCGGCCTTGTCCTCGTAGCGCCGGTACGCTTCCTCGAACGCGTGCCCGAACTTGTCGTGCAGGTCGGGGCAGTCGGAGGGCGAGAACAGCGTCCAGTCGCCGCCCTCGACGACGCGCTTCATGAACAGGTCGGGAATCCAGTTCGCCGTGTTCATGTCGTGGGTGCGCCGGCGGTCGTCGCCGGTGTTCTTGCGCAGTTCGAGGAACTCCTCGACGTCGAGGTGCCAGGTCTCGAGGTAGGTGCAGACCGCGCCCTTGCGCTTGCCGCCCTGGTTCACCGCGACCGCGGTGTCGTTGACGACCTTGAGGAACGGCACGACGCCCTGGCTCCGGCCGTTGGTGCCCTTGATGTGCGAGCCCATCGCGCGCACGTTGGTCCAGTCGTTGCCGAGCCCGCCGGCGAACTTCGACAAGAGCGCGTTCTCCTTGATCGCCTCGTAGATGCCGTCGAGGTCGTCGGAGACCGTGGTCAGGTAGCAGGAGGAGAGCTGCGAGCGGTGGGTGCCCGAATTGAACAGCGTCGGTGTGCTCGACATGAAATCGAAGGTCGAGAGCACGTCGTAGAACTCGATCGCGCGCGCCTCGCGGTTCACTTCGTTGAGCGCGAGGCCCATCGCGACGCGCATGAAAAAGCACTGCGGCAGTTCGAAGCGGCGGCCGCCGGCGTACTGGTCGACGAGGAAATAGCGGTCGTAGAGCGTCTGCAGGCCGAGGTAGCCGAACTGGAGGTCGCGATCGGGCTTGAGCGCTGCGCCGAGCTTCTTCATGTCGTACTGCAGCAGCGCCTCGTTCAGCAGCCCGATCTTCACGCCGTGCTTCACGAACGCCGGGAACGCTTCGGCGTACCTGTGCGCCATGTCGGCCTGCGAAGCCTCCTCGCCCAGCGCCTCGAAGCGCAGCGAGTCGAGGAGCAGACGCGCGGTCACGTAGGAATACGCGGGGTCCTTCTCGATCAGCGTGCGCGCCGCGAGCACGACCGACTTGCGCACCTCCTCGATCGGCACGCCGTCGTAGAGGTCCTTGAGCGTCGCCTTGAGGATGCGTTCCGGGTCGGCGTCCGACAGGCCCTCGCAGGAGGCCTTCACCAGCGCGGTGAGGCGGGCGAGGTCGAGCTTGCGCCGCTGGCCGTTCTCGACCACGTGGAGTTCGACCTCCTGCGCCTTCGCCTGCGCGTCGTGCCTGGCGGCGCGTTCCTGCGCGCGCTTCTCGCGGTAGAGGACGTAGGCGCGCGCCGCCTCGTGCTCGCCGCCGCGCATGAGCGCGAGTTCGACCTGGTCCTGGATCTCCTCGATGTGGATCGCCCCGCCCTCGGGCTTGCGTTTCACCAGCGCGGCGACGACCGACTCGGTCAGGTTCGACACCTGCTCGCGCACGCGTGCGGACGCGGCGCTCTGCCCGCCGTTCACGGCGAGGAACGCCTTGGTCATCGCGATCGAGATCTTCGACGGCTCGAAGCCGACGACCGCGCCGTTGCGGCGGATCACCTTGTACTGCGAGAAGCGGGGATCGGTGCCGGTGACCATCGGACTGCCTGCCTCGCCCACGTTCAGTTCGCGCGTCGGATTCGGGAGCTGTGCGGCGGGGGCGGGTGCCGGGGCAGCGATGGACATGGGGGCCTCTCCTGTGAAACCTGTCGTTGTCGTTGGGCGGACGCGCATTCGGCTGGATTCGAGGACATTCCCGCAAACCCGCGTCCGTCGCGGCTTTCCGGACAGTTCCCGCGGGTCGGGCCGGCCACGCGTGGCGGTCGCGCGAGCCGGTTGCGGGGAGCTTCGGAATCCGCTTTGGAATCAGAATCTACTACATCTTGTGTTCAGGTGTCGGTTCAACACCAAGCATAGTGGGGTCGGCCACGAACCGCAAGGTGAAAATCCTCCACCGCGGCCCGATCGGAAAGCGCAAGCGATTCAGGCCTTTGCCTCGCTTCCACCGGTTTGTCCCGCAGGTATCCCGGGGTTTTCCACCGACTTATCCCGGCGCGCGACCGTTCGTCGGGATCGACGATCCGTTGCGTCGATGCGACAGGTCGCGATCCACCGATGAACTGTTGCATCGCAACGGCCAGCGCCGGCGTCGCGCCGGCGAAATCTGCGAACACCGCGACAGAAGCCGGTCTTCGCGGTTTTTGCGCTGCAAGGGCTGCTATCGACGAGGGGCGTCTCCGCCGGTCGCCTGCGGTCCGTCTCGTCGAGGCCGAGGCCCCCGGCCCGAATCGCCCGAGGCCGGATCAGCCGGGCAGGCGGAACAGTTCCCGTCCGGCGATCGCCACCAGGGTCTCGTCCGCAGCGGGCGAGACGGTCGCGAGTCCGGTCATCCGGCCGAACGCCGGAAGGATCGCCCGGCGTCGGCCGAGCACGAAGCACGGCAGGCGCAGGGATTCTCCCGCACGCCCGGAGAGGCGCACGCCCGGGTGCACGTGCCCGCACAGTGCGTAGCCGGTGCGCGGCACGACAGGCGCGTGGCAGGCGAGAAACGGCGGTAGCGCGTGCGGTTCGCCGACCACCTCGATCTCCCAGGCCCGCGGCGGGTCGCCGGCCTTCGCGTCGTGGTTGCCGCGCACCAGCGTGAGCGCGACCGATGCGTGGCGCTCGCGCCAGGCGCGGAAAGCCCGGTCCAGCGCCGGGACGACGCCGTCCTTCGCGTGCAGGAAGTCGCCGAGCACGACGAGCCGCATTGCGCCGCTCGCCTCGATCAGCGCGGTCAGCCGTCCAAGGTCGTTCGCGGTCGAGCCGCGCGGCAGCGGAACGCCGCCGGCACGAAACGCCGCGGCCTTGCCGAGGTGCAGGTCGGCAACGAACAGCGTGCGCGCGCGCGTCCACAGGAGCGCCAGGCCGGCGAGGAGTTCGACCGATTCGCCGCCGACCGACGCGGGACAGCGTCCTTGGTGACGCGCGGGAATCGGCACGTGGGCAGGAATCATCGTTGGTGCAGGCGACGGGGAAGGGGTGGGGCGTGGACCGGAGCGTCGAACCTCATCGGCAGAGTCGTGGCTCGGGGCGTTGCGCGGAAAACCGGTGGCGGGCACACTCGCGCGCTGCGACCGGCGCCCGACCGCATGTCGGGATTCCGTCGCGCTGGAAACGAGTTCGTCCCGCCGGATCCCCGGTGGCGCATCATCCCGGGAGTTCGCACATCATGCCCCGATTCTCGGCGAACCTGTCGTTCCTGTTCGGCGAAGTGCCATTCCTCGAGCGCTTCGGCGAGGCGGCGCGCGCCGGATTTCGTGCGGTCGAGTTCACCTACCCCTACGAGTGGCAGGCGAGCGACGTGGCTGCGCGGGCAGCAGGTCACGGACTCGACGTCGTGCTGTTCAACGCGCCGCCCGGGGACCTCGCCGCGGGGGATCGCGGGCTCGCGAGCGTTCCGGGGCGCGAGCGCGAGTTCGCGGCGTCGATCGCCACCGCGCTGCGCTATGCAAGGGATCTCGCCTGCCGAAGACTGCACGTGATGGCCGGCCTCGTGCCCGCGGACGCGGACGCGGCCGAGCGCGCGCGGCGGCGCGGGCTCTACGTGCGGCATCTGAAGCTCGCCTGCGAGGAAGCCGCGCCGCAGGGCGTCACGATCACGATCGAGCCGCTCAATCCGGTCGATGTGCCCGGTTACCTGCTTTCCACGCAGGCCGAGGCGCACGCGATCCGCGAAGAGGTCGGCGCGGCCAATCTCAAGGTCCAGTTCGACCTCTACCACGCGCAGATCGTCGAGGGCGATCTCACCGCGAAGCTCAGGCGCTGGATGCCTCACGTCGGCCACATCCAGATCGCGGGAGTACCCGGCCGCCACGAGCCGGACGTGGGCGAGATCAACTATGGGTGGATCTTTCGCGTTCTCGACGAACTGGGCTACGGCGGCTACGTGGGATGCGAGTACCGGCCCGCCGCCGGGACGCAGGCGGGGCTGGGGTGGATGGAAGTTTGGGATCGGACTCGAACGTCCTGAGACGTCTCACGCTCGCGACGCGCGACGATCGGAGAACCGAGCCCGCAAACGCCCTCCCGGACAACCGGTGTCAGACACCGTGTCAGACACCGTGTCAGACACCGTGTCAGACACCGTGTCAGACACCGTGTCAGACACCTTCGCGCGGATCGAGCGCGTCGCGCATCCCGTCGCCCAGCAGGTTGAACGAGAGCACGAGCAGGAAGATCGACAGGCCCGGCCAAACGGCCATCCACGGCGCCTGCTCGACGTAGTTCTTGGCGGTGTTGAGCATGCTGCCCCACGATGGCGCCGGCGGCTGCTGGCCGAGGCCCAGGAACGAGAGGCTCGCCTCGGCGATCACCGCCGCGGCGATCGCGAGCGTCGCCTGCACGATCAGCGGCGGCACGACGTTGGGCAGGATGTGGCGCACCGCGATGCGGGGATGCGGATTGCCCAGAGCGCGCGCGGCCTCGACGTAGTCCTCGACCTTGACCGTCTGCACCTGCGCGCGCGTCAGGCGGATGAAGATCGGCGTGGCCGAGATGCCGATGGCGATCATCGCGTTGGTGAGGCTGGGGCCCAGGAACGCCGCGAGCGCGATGGCGAGGATCAGGAACGGCGTGGCGAGCATCGCATCGGTCACGCGCGAGATCAGCGCGTCGGGCCAGCGGCCCGCGTAGCCGGCGAGGAGCCCGATCGGCACGCCGAGCGCGATCGAGATCGACACCGAGACGACGCCGGCGAGGAGCGACGCCCGCGTGCCCCAGATGACGCGGGCGAGGACGTCGCGCCCGATCTCGTCGGTGCCGAACCAGTGCGCCCAGGACGGGGCCTTGCGGATCGCCGACCACGAGGTCGCGAGCGGGTCGTAGGGCGAGACCCAGGGCGCGAGGATCGCGAGGAGCACGAAGAACACGACGAAGAAGAGCCCGACCATGGCCGACGGACGCCGCGAGAGCCGGCGCAGCGCGCGAGCGCCGGGGCTCGCTTCGCGGGGCAGGGCGTCGATCGCGAGCGTCGCCACGGCTTCAGCCCCTCAACCTCGGATTGATGAGGAAGTACGCGAGGTCCGCGAGCAGGTTGAGCGCGATGTAGGCCGTCGCGGTGAACAGCACCACGCCCTGGACCACGGCATAGTCGCGATTGAACACCGCGTCGACGATCAGCTTGCCGAAGCCGGGGATCGTGAACACTTGCTCGGTCAACACGGCGCCGGAGAGCAGCGTGCCCAGTTCGAGGGCGCCGAGCGTCACCACCGGCGTCAGCGCGTTGCGCAGCGCGTGCTTGAGCACGACCACGCGCTCGTTCAGTCCCTTGGCCCGCGCGGTGCGCACGTAGTCCGACGACATCACCTGCAGCATCGCGCTGCGCGTGTGGCGCATCAGTACCGCGGCGATCGCGTTGCCGAGCACGAACGCGGGCATGATCATCGCGGCCAGATTGGCGCGGAGATCCTCGAACGGGCTCACGTAGCCGGAGGCCGGCAGCCAGCCGAGCTGCACCGAGAAGAACAGGATCAGCATGATCCCGAGCCAGAAGTTCGGCGTCGACAGCCCCCACAGGGCGACCGCGTTCGCGAGGTAGTCCGGCCAGCGGTTCTTGTAAACGGCGGAGACGATGCCGGCGGGAATGCCGATCGCGAGCGCGATCACGATGGCGATGAGCGCCAGTTCGATCGTGACCGGCAGCTTCTCGGCGATGAGCGCGGTTACCGGCTTCTGCATGCGCAGCGATTCGCCGAGGTCGCCGGTCAGGACCCCGCCGAGCCAGTACACGTAGCGCACCGGCAGCGGCTGGTCGAGGTGCATCTTTTTCTGCAGGTAAGCGATGACCGCAGGGTCCTGTTCCTCGCCGGCGAGGACCTTCGCCGGATCGCCGGGCAGCAACTGCTGCAGGCTGAAGATCAGGATCGTGACGAACAGCAGCGTCGGCAGGATCGTCGCGAGGCGACGGGCGAGGTAGGTCGACACGGAGCGGGACTCGGGCGCGCCGGCCGGGAGACGATGTCCCGGACGTCGACGCGCCCCTGCCGCAGGCGGGAGGCTAGTTGAACTTCAGCCCCTGCGGGCGCACCAGCCCGTCCGGGATGGCGCGCAGCCCCGTGAGCTTGTTGGTGTACGCCCACAGCCAGTGTCGGTGATAGATGTAGATGATCGGACGTTCGACCAGAACGATCGAGGCGATCTTCTCGTAGGTTGCCCGGCGCGCCGCCACGTCGGCGGTGGTGCGCGACTCGTTGAGGAGCTGGTCGACTTCCGGCTTGCAGAAGCCCGCGTAGTTGAGCGGCTGCTTGCAGGCGTCGAACGAGTAGATGTTGCCGTCCGGGTCGGCGCGGCCGCTCCACGCGAGGATGTAGGCGTCGAACTGGCCCTTGTCCGCGAGGTTGAGGGAAGTGGCGAACTCGGTCGACTGGATCTTCACGTCGAAGCCCGCTTCCTTCGCCATCACCTGCACGACCTGCGCGATCTTCTGCGCGTCGGAGGTCGTCGCCGTCATCAGCGTGACGGTCGGATTGGGCATGCCCGCGGCGGCGAGCAGCGCCTTGGCCTTCGCGACGTCGCGCTTCGGGATCGGCATGTTCTTCGCGTAGAACGGATTCTCCGGCGCCACCCACTGGTTGCCGACGGTCGCCTGCCCTTCCATGACGACCTGGACGATGCCGTCGCGGTCGAGAGAGAGCTCGAAGGCTTCGCGGACGCGCCGGTCCTTGCCGATCGCGGTGGTCTTGGCGAGGTCGCTCTTGCCCACGTTGAGGGTGATGCCCTGGTAGCCGATCTCGGTGATCTTCGACAGCTTGAAGCGGCTGTCGGAGGAGACTGCCGCGGCGTCCGAGGCGGCGACCCGCTCGATGAAGTCGAGCTGCCCCGACTTGAGGTTCGCGAGACGGACCGTCGCATCGACGATCGGCAGGAAGACGATGCGGTCGAAGTGGATCGCACCCTTGTTCCAGTAGTTCGGGTAGCGCTCGAGCACGATGCGGTCCTGCGCGACCCGCTCGACGAACTTGAACGGCCCGGAACACACCGGGTTCGCGCCGAACTTGTCGCCGGCGGCCTGCGCGGCCTTGGGCGACACCATCATGCCGGCGCGGTCGGCGAGTTGCGCAAGGAGCGGCGAGAACGGCTGCGACAGGTTGAGCCTGGCGGTCATCGGGTCGACCACGTCGACCGTCGACACGAGCGAGAGTTCGCCGCGCCGGTTGCTTCCGGCCATCGTCTTGTGGCGCTCGATGTTGAACTTGACCGCGGCGGCGTCGAACTTCTCGCCGTCGTGGAAGGTGACGCCGGGCCGCAGCTTCATGGTCAGCGCCTTGCCGTCGGCCGACCACTGCCAGCTCTCGGCGAGCTGCGGGACGATGTTGAGCTTGTCGTCGATGTCGAAGAGCTTGTCGCACAGCGAAGCGAACACGATGCGTCCGACGAAGGTGCGGGCGAGTGTCGGGTCGAGCACGTCGGGATCCTCGGCGAGTCCGAAGCGCAGCGTCTGGGCGAACGCGGGGGCGGCGGCCAGCGTCGCGGCGAGCGCGATGGCGGCGGTCAGGTGGCGGTTCCACGCGGCACGGGTCATGGCAGGGCTCCGGGGTGGCGGATGGCGTCGAAGGCGCGGTACCGTTTCCCGGACGGGAAGCGCGCGCACCGACAGACGGACAATCCCGAAGAATAGCACCGCGATCGACGCACGCGGTGACGCGAACGGGCTCGCGGACCGCGGGGTCACGATCCGGAATCCGGACGGCTCGCGCGGAAGGCCGCCTGCAGGGCCTCCAGCCGCGGGTTGCGCGGCATCGCGGCGGTGCCCGGCAGGATCGGTTCGCGCGGCGCGAGTTCGCGCCAGTAGTGGCATGCGACCGCGTGGCCGTCCGCCGTGGCTTCGAGCGCGGGGGCCTCCTCCGCGCAACGCGGCCTTGCGTGCGGACAGCGCGTGCGGAACCGGCATCCGGAAGGGGGATTCGACGGCGTCGGGACGTCGCCCTCGAGCGGGATGCGCCGGCGCGCGATCCCGGGCCGGGGAATCGGGATCGACGACAGCAGCGCCTGCGTATAGGGGTGCCGGGGTTCGTCGAAGAGGTCGTGCTTGCCGGCGTACTCGACGATGCGCCCGAGGTACATGACCGCGATCCGCGTCGCGATGAACTTGACCACCGCGAGGTCGTGGGCGATGAACACGTACGACAGCCCGAACCGCGCCTGCAGGTCGCGCAGCAGGTTCACCACCTGCGCCTGGATCGACACGTCGAGCGCGGAGACGGGCTCGTCGCACACGATGAGGCGCGGCTCGACCGCGAGCGCGCGCGCGATGCCGATGCGCTGGCGCTGCCCGCCGGAGAACTCGTGCGGGTAGCGGCGCGCGTGCTCGGGCGCGAGTCCCACCAGCCGCAGGATCTCGCGCACGCGGGAGGCGCGGTTGCCGTCGGCGAGGCCGTGCAGCGCCAGCGGCTCCTCCAGCGTCTGCCCCACGGTCATCCTCGGATTGAGCGAGGCGAACGGGTCCTGGAAGATGATCTGCATCGCGCGACGGTGTCGGCGCAGTTCGCCTTCGGTCAGTCGGGTGAGTTCCTCGCCGCCGAAGGTCACCTTGCCGGAGGTGGGCTCGATCAGGCGCAGGATCAGCCGGCCGGTGGTCGACTTGCCGCAGCCCGATTCGCCGACCAGCGCCAGCGTTTCGCCGACCGCGACGTCGAAGCTCACGCCGTCGACGGCGCGCACCGCGCCGCTCGCGCGCGCGAAGAACCCGGTCCGGATCGGGAAGTGCTTGACCAGGTTTTCGACCCGCAGGAGCGGGGTCGCGGGGTCGGCGCTCATGGGCGGATCGCTTCAGCGGCCGCGCCGCCCGGTCCCGGCTGCGTCCCGGACTCGCTCTCGACAGGAACCGGCAGCGGCGCGCGCCAGCACGCGACTTCGTGACTCGCGTCCACGCGGACGAGGAGCGGAGACTCGGCACGGCAGCGATCGACGGCGAACGGACAGCGCGGGTGGAACCGGCATCCGGTCACCGGGCGGGAAGGCGTGGGCACCTGCCCTTCGATGGCCGCGAGTCGTTCCTGCTCGAGGTGGAGTTGGGGAATCGATCCCAGGAGTCCGATCGTGTAGGGGTGCTGGGGATTCGCAAACAGCGCGCCCACACTCGCGCGCTCGACCACGGCGCCGGCGTACATCACGGCGACCTCGTCGGCCACCTCGGCGATCACGCCGAGATCGTGGGTGATCAGCACGATGGCGGTGCCGGTGCCTTCGCGCAGTTCGCGCATCAGGTCGAGGATCTGCGCCTGGATCGTCACGTCGAGCGCCGTTGTGGGCTCGTCGGCGATCAGGACGCCGGGCTCGCACGCGAGCGCCATCGCGATCATCACCCGCTGGCGCATGCCACCCGACAGGCGGTGCGGGTAGTCGTCGTAGCGGGCTTCCGGCGAAGGGATGTGCACGCGGCGCAGCATCGCGATCGCCAGCGCCTTCGCCTCCGGCTTCGACAGCCTGCGGTGTCGCAGGATGGCCTCGGCGATCTGGTCGCCGACGGTGAACGCCGGGTTGAGCGAAGTCATCGGCTCCTGGAAGATCATCGCGATGCGGTTGCCGCGCAGTTCGCGCAGCGCCGCGGGCGCGAGCTTCAGGAGATCGACGCCGTCGAGCAGGATCTCGCCGCCGGCGATCCGGCCGGGCGGCTGCGGCACCAGTCCCATGACCGACATCGCGGTGACGCTCTTGCCGCAGCCGGATTCGCCGACGATGCCGAGCGTGCGCCCGGCCTCGACGGTGAGGCTCACGCCGTCGACCGCCGCGAACTCTCCCGCGTCGGTGGCGAAGCGCGTCACCAGGTTGCGGATCTCGAGGAGCGGCGGCGCGCCCGTCCGGGCAGCGTTGGGAGGGATCATCGCGGCTCGCGCGCCGACTGCGCGGCGTGGAAGCGCTCGACCTCGGCCTCGATGACGGCGCGGTCGGTGATGCCCGACGGGCGCGCCCTGGTCGCGAGGCACGCGGTGAACGGGACGAAGCGCTCGAGGCTCTTCTCGTGGAGCCGCCGCAGTTCGGCCAGCGGTTCGGCGTGGTCGTCCACCCGCAGCGTGAGCGCGGGATAGTCCTCGGTGGTCACGACGAGGAGGGCGGCGGCCTGCTTGCCGCGCTTGTCGCCGCCCGCCGCTTCACCGGCGTCGAGCGCCCCGAGCAGGCGTTCGGCGAACGGCAGCGACGCGAGCCGCTCGTAGGCGAACGCGCTCGCCTCGAGCACCTCGGCCCCGGCGAGCATATTGCCTGCGAGCGACCACCCGCGGCCGGCGAGGTGGCCGCACCAGCCGAGGCAGGCGGCGCCGGTGTGCGCGCCGACGCGGCCCTGCGCGTCGATCGCATGCACCTGGCGGTGGTCGCGGCCCTCGTCGTCGGCCACCAGCGCGCGCACCACCTCCGGCGCAGGCTTGCCCGACGCAAGCATCGCGAGCCCGGGCTTCCCGTAGAGCGGGTTCATCAGCGCCTGAGTGGAGAGCGCACCTGCGCCGCTTTGTGCGTGCGGACACAGCGCGCCGACCGCGAAGAAGCGGCTCGCGATGGCGATGCCGAAGGCGCCGGAGGCGTCGCGGGCGAGGATCGACCAGGTCATGGGCGGGGGTGGCTCGCGCCGGGCGTTTGGCGCCGCGGCGAAAGGGCGAAGTATTTCGACCGTGGGCGGCGCGGTCAACCCGTTCCGGCCGCCAGGCTGGAGCGCCGTAGCGGTCACGGCCCGGGATGCGTCGCCCCGGCTACCCGCCCGGCGCAGGTGCGCCGGTCAGAGATTCACGCTCATGCCGCCGTCGACGAAGATGGTCTGGCCGGTCAGATAGGACGCGGCGTCGGAGGCGAGGAACACCGCGAGGCCCGCGAGCTCGGCCGGGTCGCCCCATCGTCTCATCGGCGTGCGCCGTTCGACCCAGGCCACGAATTCCGGATCGTCGAGGAGCGCACGGTTCATCTCGGTCGCGAAATAGCCGGGCGCGATTGCGTTGACGCGGATGCCCATCGGCGCGCATTCGACCGCGAGCGCGCGCGTCAGTTGCCGCACTCCGCCCTTGGCGGCGGCGTAGGGCACGATGTTCGGGCGGGCGAGTTCGCTGACGAGCGACGCGAGGTTGATGATCGAGCCGTGCCCGCGCTTCGCCATGCCCGGGATCGCCGCCTGCGCGCACATGAACGGCGCGGTGAGGTTGGTCGCCACGATCGCGTCCCAGTCGGCCTTCGGGAACTCGCCCACCGGATGACGGCGCTGGATGCCCGCGTTGTTGACGAGGATGTCGAGCGCACCGTGCTTCGACTCGATCGCAGCGACGCCCGCTTTCACCGCCGCGGGATCGGTCACGTCGAAGACGGCGGCATCGGTGCTGCCGTGCTCGCGCGCGACCGGTTCGATCGCCGCCGCAAGTGCTGCGGCGTCGCGGCCGTTGAACACCACCAGCGCGCCCGCGCGCGCGAGACCGGCCGCGATCGCGTGACCGAGGCCGCGCGCGGCACCGGTGACGAGCGCCACGCGCCCGGTGAGGTCGAAGGGTTGCGAACCTGAGGTCACGGGCGAAAGTCTACGCTGTTGCGTCCTGCGGCCGTCAGGCGCCGCCCGAAGTCCGCCTTTCGTCCTCGTTCACGCGGATCCCGAGGCGTGCGCCGCGGACTCGAGATCGGCAACCATCCGCGCGACCCGCGCTTCGAGCGCTTCGGTCGAGAGCGTGTCGCGGAAGATCTCGACCATCAGCGGGAAGGCGAACGGCGTCGGCCGCGCGGGCGTGGCGACGACGGCGCGGTCGCGGCGCATCCGGCCGAGCGCCGCCGCGAGCCTCGGGGCTTCGAGCTGGCGGTCCAGCACTTCTCGAATCGCCTGCGCCAGCAGCAGGTTGTCCGGATCGTAGTCGGCGAACACGTCGTGGAGCAGCCCCGACGACGCCTGCAGTTGCCGCGTCGACTGCCCCTGTCCGGGGTAGCCCTGGAACACGAGCCCGGCGACGCGCGCGATTTCGCGGAACTGACGGCGCCCCATCTCGGCGGCGTTGACTCCTGCGAGGATGTCGCACTCGACGTCCTGCGCGGCGAGAAGCCGGTCCAGCGTGCCCGGCGACAGGTCGACCGGCTCGCGCGACAGGAGGCCGAAGCCGTAGTCGTTGACCGTCATCGAAAACGTGCGTGTGCGCTCCTGCGCGAGCCGGTAGGCGAAAAGCGTCGCAAGTCCGAGGTGCGCGAGCCGCCCGACGAACGGATAGAAGAACAGGTAGTGCCCTTCGCGGGCGGCGAGACGCTCGACCAGCCACTCGCGATCGCCGGGCAGCGCCGACCAGCGCGACTGCAGTTCGAGCAGCGGACGCACGAGTTCGAGCTCCGGCGAGGCGAAACGGCCGTTCTTCGCGGCGGCGACGAGGCCGCGCGTGCGGTCGGCGAGGAGCGTCGAGAGCGCCATGCCGCTGCCGGACCAGCGAGGGACCACGGCCGAGCGCGACGACGCCGGCTTCACCCACGCGGTCATCTCGCGCACGCGCGCGAACTCGAGCACGCGCCCCGCGAACACGAAGCAGTCACCGGGCGACAGGCGCGAGACGAATGATTCCTCGACGTGGCCGAGCGCGCGCCCGTTTCCCATGCGCACGGTGATGCTCGCCTCCGCGACAATGGTGCCGATCTGCATGCGGTGACGCCGGGCGATCTGCGCGTCCGGCACGCGGGCGACGCCGTCGTCGCCGATCACGACGCGGCGATACTCGGGATAGGCGTTGAGGCTCGCGCCGCCGTGGGTGACGAAGTCGAGCGCCCAGCGCCAGGTGGCGCCGGCGAGCCTGCGGTAGGCGTGCGTGCGCCGGAGCTCGCCGAGGAGTTCGTCGGGCCGGAAGCCGCCGCCGAGCGCGCAGGTGACGAGGTGCTGCACCAGGACGTCGACCGGACCCTCGAGCGGCACTCGTGGCTCCAGGCGGGCTTCGGCGGCGGCGTCGCGTGCCGCGGCGGCCTCGATCAGTTCGAGCGCGGAGGTTGGCAGGACGGTCACGCGCGAGACTTCGCCCGGCCGGTGTCCGCTGCGTCCTGCGCGCTGCATCAGGCGCGCGACGCCTTTCGGGCTGCCGATCTGCAGCACCTGGTCGACCGGCGCGAAGTCGACGCCGAGGTCGAGACTCGACGTGCAGACGACGGCGCGAAGCCGACCTTCGCGCAACCCGTCCTCGACCCAGTCGCGCACTTCGCGTTCGAGCGAGCCATGGTGGAGTGCGATCCTGCCCGCCCAGTGGGGGCGCGCCTCGAGGATCGCCTGATACCAGATCTCGGCGGTCGAGCGCACGTTGGTGAACACGAGCGTCGAGCGCGCGCCCTCGATCGCACGGATCAACTCCGGCAGCAGCTTGAGGCCGATGTGGCCCGCCCACGGAAACCGCTCGATCGTCGGCGGGCGGATCGTGTCGATGGCGACCGCTTTCGCTTCGAGGCCGCGCACGATGCGCGCGGAGGTCGCATGGTCGGGTCCGAGCAGGGAAGCAGCGGCCTCGCCGAGGTTCGCGAGCGTCGCCGAGAGGCCCCAGACCGGAATCGAAGGTGCGATCGAGCGCAGGCGCGCGAGCGCCAGTTCGACCTGCACACCGCGCTTGCTGCCGAGGAGTTCGTGCCATTCGTCGACGACGATCGCGGCGAGGTGGGCGAAGCGCTCGCGCCAGTCGGCGCGCGACAGGAGCAGCGTCAGGCTCTCGGGCGTGGTGACCAGTGCGCTCGGCAGACGGCGCTCCTGCCGCTGGCGGACCGAGGGAGCCGTGTCGCCGGTCCGCACGTCGACGGTCCAGTGTGGCTTCAGCGCCGACGCGGCGCGCGCGAGCGCGAGGCCGGTGTCGGACGCGAGAGCACGCAGCGGCGTGATCCAGACGACGGCGAGCGGCGGCGGCGCGCCTGTCGCGCCCGCGGGACCGTGCGCGAGCGGGCCGAGCCACGCCGCCCAGGTTTTGCCCATGCCGGTAGGCGCGTGGACGAGGCCAGACTCGCCGCGCGCGAACGCCGCCCACACCTCCTCCTGGAACGCGAACGGCGTGTGGCCCTGCGAGGCGAGCCACGCGCGCGCCGCCGCGATCGGATCGGCAGGCGCCAGACGAACGTCCGGGGTCAGACACGGTGTCAGACACGGTGTCTGACACCGGGGGTGATTTTCGCGGTCCAGGCTACTTGGCAGCGGTCGTCGCGACCGGCTGGAACCCCGGCACGCCGAACTGCCACAGCATGAAGGTCCAGGTGTCGGCGGTGCGCTCCTGCGACTGCGCGCGCGTGCTGCCCTGGCCGTGGCCGCTCTCGTACTCGAGACGCAGCAGCACCGGGCGGCCACTGGTGGTCGCCTGCTGGAAGCGGGCAGCGGCCTTGAGCGACTCCGACACCGGCACGCGGATGTCGTTGACGCCGTGCTCGAACAGGATGCCCGGATAGGGCGTGCCGTCGCGGATCGCGTGCAGCGTGCTCATCGCGAGGAGCGCGCGGAACTCCTTCTCGATCTTCACCGTGCCGAACTCGGGGATGTTGGCGGCGCCGTTGGAGGCGAACTCGAAGCGCGGGCCGTCCATGACGCCGACCGCCGGCACGGCCGCGGCGAAGAGGTCCGGGCGCTCGGTGATCGAACGCCCGACGAAGATGCCGCCGGCGCTGCCGCCGAAGATGCCAAGCGTCTTCGCGCCGGCATAGCGTTGCGCGATCAGGTACTCGGCCGCGGCGATCGCGTCCTTCCAGGTGTTGGGCTTGGTCTCCTTGCGGCCGGCCATGTGCCATTCCTCGCCGAACACGCCGCCGCCGCGCACGTGCGCGAAGGCGAGGATGCCGCCGCGCTGCACCCAGGCGTACCAGCGCGGGTTGAGGAACGGATCCTCGGTGATGCCGTAGGCGCCGTAGCCGTAGAGGATGGTCGGGTTGCCGCCGTCGAGCTTCGCGTCCTTGCGCATGACGATCGACATCGGCACCTCGACGCCGTCGTGGCTCCTGTAGCGGATCTCGCGCGCCATGATGTCGTCGGGGGCATCGTAGGCACCCGGCGTGACGAACGGCAGTTGGGTCACGCGGCCGGTCGCCGGATCGTAGGCGTATGGCTTGGTCGCGCGCGTCCAGCCGCCGAGCGAAAACACCACGCCGGCGACGTTCTGCGAAGCGCCGGAGATCTCGATCGCGCCATCGAACGGCAGCGGGACGCGCTGCGGCTTCGCGCCCGACTTGTGCTCGATGCGCCAAAGCGACTGGGTCGCGCCGTCGCGGCGGACCACGTAGAGGGCATCCTTCGCCGCTCCCATCTGGATGATCACGCTCTCGCTGGCCGGGAACACCACCTCCGCCTTCGCGATGTCGGGGTGCGCGATCGGCATGCGCAGCACTTCGAAGCGCGGCGCGCGCTTCGGCGTGCGGACGTAGATGTAGCCGCCGGCGATCGCGACATCGCTCGCCTGATCGGCGAGCGTGAGGACGGGCTTCCAGTCGGCTGCTCCGCGCTTCGCGGCATCGAGGTGTCCGAGGTAGAGCAACCGGAAGCGCTCGACGCCGAGCGCGACGTGCATCGCCGCGAGCGGGCTGCCGGCGATCGGCTGGATGTAGCCCTCGGCGTAGCGCGGCAGCCCAAGGGCCGTGTTGGAAAGCGGGCTGAACACCTTGCGCTCGACGGCCGGCTTGCCCAGCGCGAGGAAGTGTGTGGCGTGATCGTCGAAGCGCTCCTCGACCGGGTAGGACTCGTAGTTCTCGCGCAGCCGCGAGAAGAACAGGCCGCTGCTGTCGGAGAGCCAGATCGGACTCGCGTAGCGGATGCGGTCGATGGGTTCGACCAGCTCGTGTCCGGAAGCGACGTCGACCACGTGCAGCGTGCCGATCTCGCCGCCGCCCACCTGGACCGCATACGCGATCTTCTTCCCGTCGGGCGAAGGCGCGAAGTCGAGGATCGCGTGCGGCTTGCCAGTCTTCTTCGCCAGCGCCTCCGGGTCGAAGATCAGCTTCGTTTGCCCGTCGGCCCGCTCGCGCCATACCAGCTTGAACTGGTTGTCCGCGGGCTCGCGGAGCTGGAAGAAGTAGCGGCCACCCGCGGTCCGCACCGCTTCGAGCGCGAGGCCGGCCGCCTTGCCCTCGATTTCCTTGATGCGCGCGAGCATCGCGTCGCGGCCCGGGATGCGCGCGAAGATCGCCTCGGTCGCCTCGTTCTGCGATTTCATCCACGCCTGGACTTCGGGGTTCTTCACGTCCTCCATCCAGCGGAACGGCGTGACCACTTCGGTGCCGAAGTAGGTCTCGGTCACCGGGCGTGCCGGCGGCGGGGGCGGCACTTCGACGCCGCCGAACGACGCGGCCTGGAGGGGTGCGGCGGCGAGCGCGGCGGCAAACGCGACGAGCGTGCGGAAGCGGTTCATGGGCGGCATGGTGGATCGGTCGCCTTAAGGGGAAATGAAGGAACGCCTGTGGGTGTTGGACCGAAGGCTGGGCGTCTTGACCGTACCCGGCCCGGAAGCTATGCGGCGACCTTGACCGGTGTCGAGGGCGCCTGCGCGGAGCGGAACTCACCCAGGAGCACCGTTTCGCGCGCCTTCGCGTCCTTGGCGTGGCGCTCCTTGACGTGGCCGTAGCCGCGGATGTGCTCGGGCACGCCAGCGAGATCGACGGCGAGCTTGTGATTGAACGGCGCGAGCTTGCCGAGGATCTCGTCGATCATCGCTTCGTACTCGGCGAGAAGCCGGCGCTCCATCTTCCGCTCGTCGGTGCGGCCGAAGACGTCGAACGCCGACCCGCGGAAGCGGCGCAGTTTCGCGAGCGTGCGAACCGCCTTCATCATCCACGGGCCGTAGCTCGACTTCTTCGCGACGCCGGTCGCCGCGTCGGGCTTGTGGGTGAGCGGCGGCGCGAGGTGGAACACGAGCTTGTAGTCGCCTTCGAACTGGTCCGCGATCCGCTGCTCGAAGCCGGTTTCCGCATGGAGGCGGGCGACTTCGTACTCGTCCTTGACCGCGCGGAGCTTGAAGTCGTAGCGCGCGACGGCTTCCGCGAGCGCCGTCGATCCCGGCATGACGCGCGACTCGGTCGTGCGCACGCGCGCGACCAGCTCCTGGTACGCCTTCGCGTACGCGGCGTTCTGGTAGTCCGTCAGGAACGCGACGCGCCGCTCGACGATCTCGTCGAGCGAGCCCGACAGCCGCTGCGATTCCGGCAGCGCGCTCTTCGGCATCGCGGCGTCCTTCACCATCTCCGGCGCGTGCGCCGCCATCCGGCCCCACTGGAACGCGAGCTTGTTCGAGTCGACCGACGCGCCGTTCAATTCGATGGCGCGCAGGATCGAGGCTTCGGCGAGCGGCAGGAGTCCGCGCTGGTACGCGTAGCCGACCATGAACAGGTTGGTCGCGATCGAGTCGCCCATGAGCCGGGTGGCGAGCGTCGAGGCGTCGAGGAACTCGGCGTCGCCCGGGGCGACCGCGTCGGCGATCTCGCGCTCCATCGAGCCCAGCGGGAAATCGAGGTCGGGCTTGCGCGTGAACTCGGCCGGCATCACGAGCCCGGTGTTCACCAGCGCCTTCGACACGCCGCGCTGCATCTTGGCGATCGACTCGTAGCCGACGCCGGTGAGGATGTCGCAGGCGAGCACGAGTTTCGCGTCGCCCGCGGCGATGCGCGTCGCGTGCAGCTTTTCGGGCGTGTCGGCGATGCGCACGTGCGAGACCACCGAGCCGTTCTTCTGCGCGAGGCCCGCCATGTCGAGCACGGACACGCCGCGGCTTTCGAGGTGCGCCGCCATGCCGAGGAGGGCGCCGATCGTCACGACTCCGGTGCCTCCGATGCCGGTGACCAGGATCCCGTAAGGCTCCGCGATCGACGGCGTCGACGCGGGCGGCGGCAGCACCGAGAAGTCCAGCGCGTCGGCCTTCTTCGGCTTGCGGAGCTGCCCGCCCTCGACGGTGACGAACGCCGGGCAGAAGCCGTTGACGCACGAATAGTCCTTGTTGCACGAGGACTGGTCGATCGTGCGCTTGCGGCCGAACTCGGTCTCGAGCGGGGCGACCGACACGCAGTTCGACTTGACGCCGCAGTCGCCGCAGCCCTCGCACACGAGGTCGTTGATGACGACCCGCTTCGCCGGGTCGGGGAACTTGCCGCGCTTGCGCCGGCGGCGCTTCTCGGCGGCGCAGGTCTGGTCGTAGAGCAGGATCGTCGTGCCTTCGACTTCGCGCAGGCTCCGCTGCACCCGGTCGAGGTCGTCGCGGTGGTGGATTTCGATCGACGAGTCGTAGTAGCCCGACGGGTACTTGTCCGGCTCGTCGGAGACCACGACGATCTTCGTCACGCCTTCGGCGGCGACCTGGCGCGCGATGTCCTGCGGCGAGAGCGGCCCGTCGAACGGATGCCCGCCGGTCATCGCGACCGCGGCGTTGTAGAGGATCTTGTAGGTGATGTTGACCTTCGCGGCGACGGCGGCGCGGATCGCGAGAAGTCCCGAGTGGTAGTAGGTGCCGTCGCCCAGGTTGGCGAAGATGTGCTTTTCGCGCGTGAACGGCGCCTGGCCGATCCACGGCACGCCCTCGCCGCCCATGTGCGTGAACTCGGAGGTCGACCGGTCCATCCAGATCGCCATCACGTGGCAGCCGATGCCGGCGGTCGCGCGGCTGCCTTCGGGAACGCGCGTCGAGGTGTTGTGCGGGCAGCCCGAGCAGAAGTAGGGGA
>JADLBN010000020.1 GCA_020847675.1 Burkholderiales bacterium
AGCCGATGCGGCCGTGGCGATGCTGCGCCCGGAGCACCTGTCCCTCGCCGCCGATGCGGGTGACGTCGCCTGCAAGGTGCTGCGTGTCGAGATGCTGGGTGGCCTCGTCCGCTACCGCGTGGAAGCCACGATCTCGCCCCGGCCGATCGTGGTCGAGAGCACCCGGCCGTTGCCCGCGATCCGGGAAGGCGCGGCGGCGTGGCTGTCGCTGCCGGGGGACGACGCGGTCGTCTACCACCGATGAGCGGCCTGACGCTCCGCCATCGGAACGACCCGGGTGCCTGGCCCCTGGGGATCGCCGTCGCGCTGGTCGCCGTCGTGTTCCTGCTGTACCCGCTCGCGAACGGCATGCTGCTCGCGTTCGTCAGGAGCGGCGAGGAGCCGGGCTGGGCGAGTCTCACGCTCGCCAACTTCGCGCGTTTCGCGACGGCGGCGAGTTACCAGCGCGCGCTGTGGAACTCGATCACCTCCGGCGTGGCCGCCACGCTGCTGGCGACCGCGGTCGCGCTTCCGATGGCCTACGCGGTGGCGCGGGTGGAGCTTCCGATGCGCGGGCTGCTGTGCGCGCTGAGCGTGGTGCCGCTCATCTCGCCGCCGTTCATCGGAGCCTACGCCTGGATCATCCTCCTCGGCAGGAACGGAACGATCACGCAGTGGGTCGCGCAGACGACGGGGCTCACGCTGCCTCCGATCATGGGGCCGACCGGCGTGATCCTAGCCCTCGCGCTGTCGTACTTTCCGTACGTGTTCCTCATCGTGCAGGGCGCGCTCGCGGCCGGGGATCCGCACGTCGAGGAGGCGGCGCGCATGGCCGGCGCGAGCCGGGCGAGGATCATCCGGACCGTCACGCTGCCGCTTGCGGTGCCCGCGATTGCCGCGTCGATGCTGATCGTGTTCATCAAGGTGGTGGGCGACTTCGGCGTGCCGTCGATCCTGGGCGGCGAGTTCCAGGTGCTGCCCACGCTCATCTACTACCAGATCCACGGCTTCTTCAACCTCAACGCCGCCGCGGCGATCGCCGCGGTGAACGTGGTGCTCACGGTGCTGGCGATGCTGCTGCTCTCGTGGGTCAACCGCCGCCGCGCCTTCGCGACCCTCGGCGGAACGGCCGGCGCCGCGGCGCGTGCGACCGGACGGACGGCGCGCGTCGTCGGAGCGGCCTACTGCTGGCTCCTGATCGTCGTCGCGATCCTGCCGCAACTCGTGATCGCGCTGGCGTCGTTCGCCGACAAGTGGCCCGGCACGATGCTGCCGGTCAGCTACACGCTGGAACACTATCGCCGGGTCGGTTCGCAACTCCTCGGTCCGATCGTCAACAGCCTGCTCCTCGCTGGCGCGGCCACCGCGCTCTGCGTCGCCTTCGGGACCGTCACCGCTTACGCGAGCGCGCGAGGGCGACTGCGCGCGCGCTGGGCGCTCGACGCAACGATCATGCTGCCGTTCGTGCTGCCCGGCCTGGTCATCGGGGTGGCGTACCTGACGGCGTTCAACAGCGGCCCGCTGGTCCTGACCGGCACGGCGCTCATCCTCGTGTTCGCCTATTTCACGCGCCGGGTCGCGTTCGTGTACCGGACCGTCGCGACCGCGATCGGTCAGATCGATCCGAGGCTCGAGGACGCATCGAAGATCTGCGGTGCCGGCTGGACCCAGACCATGCGCCGCGTGATGGTGCCGCTCGCAGCGCCGGCAGTGCTCTCGGGGGCCATTCTCGTGTTCTCGACGCTGATCGGCGAGATCAGCGCGACGGTGCTCCTGTACTCGGCCCGCTGGAAGACGATCGCCGTCGCGATCTACGAACTCGTGCTGGGCGACCTGCTCGCCGAGGCGTCGGCGATCGGGACCATCACCACGGTCATGACGCTGGTCCTCGTGCTGGCGGCGAGCCGGCTCGCCGGCAAGAACATGGCCGACCTGTTCCGCTAGTCTCCGTGCGCCGCCATCGCTTCGCACAAGACGGGATACAGCGCGGGCGTCGCGGCGATCGCCTCGCTGCCGTCGATCAACGCGCCTTCGCGAAGAAACGGAGCGGCGCGGCCGCCGGCTTCCTCGACCAGCAGCAGGCCCGCGAGCGCGTCCCACGCGAACAGGTGGCGCTCGGCGTATCCGTCGATCCGACCGTCGGCCACCCGCGCGAGCCCGAGCGCGGCCGATCCGCAATTGACCACCCCGATTCCGCGCTGCAGGAGGTCGGATACCAGCGCACCGTACGCAAGGGCGGTCGTGCGGCTCGAATAGCCGACGTCGACGATCGCGGTCGTGAGGTCGGCGTCGTCGCGGACGCGCAGCGCCTCGCCGTCGCGGGTGGCTCCGGCGCCGCGCCGCGCCGCGTAGAGCGCGCCGCTGGCAGGTTCGTGGATCACGCCGACCTCGGTGCGTCCGGCGACCACCAGCGCCAGGGCGACACACCAGTGCGGCAGTCCGCGCGCGTAGTTGGACGTGCCGTCGATCGGATCGATCACCCAGCAGGGCGCGCTCGCGCCCACGTCGATGGACCCGCCTTCTTCGCCGAGGAAGGCGTCGCCGGGGAACCGGGCGCGCAGCGCCGCAACGAGCATGCGTTCGACGGCGACGTCGGCAGCGGTGACGATATCCTGGGGCCCCTTGCGCTGCACCCGGAGTCCCAAGCCGCCGTCGCGCAGGTCGAGGGCGAGACGCCCGGCTTCGCGGGCGAGGATCTCGGCGGTGTGCGCGCGAGCGGCGAGTTGCGACCGGTCCATGCGGCGGGAGCATACCGTGCCGCTCGCCTTGACAGGTCGTTTCGCCCGCGTACGATGATTTTCCTGAAAGAACGACGTTCGAGAATACCGAACATGGCACAGACCGAGTCCTTCGAGTTCGGCACTGTCGGGGGCGTGCCGGTGCCGGGCTTCGTGCTGCGCAATGCGCTGGGCGTGGCGGTGAGCGTCACGGCGCTCGGCGCGCGCATCGTGCGGCTCGGGATGCCGGACGCGCTGGGGCGCGCGGCCGACGTGGTGCTCGGCTTCGACTCGCCGCAGGATTATCTCGCCTCCGATGCCTACATGGGCGCGACCTGCGGCCGTTACGGCGGGCGCATCCGCGGGAGCGCCTTCGCGCTCGACGGCGAGGTGCATCGGCTGAGCCGCAACGAAGGGGCGCACCACGCGCACGGCGGCCGTGACGGCTTCGACCGGAAAATCTGGGACGCGGCAGGCGACGCTGCCGCGGGCGAGGCCGTGTTCACGCTCGACTCGCCGGATGGCGAGGAGGGTTATCCGGGCGCGGTCTCCGCGAGCGTCGCGTACCGCCTGGACGACCTGGGCACGCTGGCGATCGACATGCGTGCGCGCAGCGATCGCGCGACCGTCGTCAACCTGGTTCATCACACCTACTGGAACCTCGCCGGACACGACAGCGGCAGCATCCTCGGACACCGGCTCCAGCTCGACGCCGATTTCGTGACGCCGGTCGACGAGTCGCTCGTGCCCACCGGCGAAGTGCTGCGCGTGGACGGCACGCCGTTCGACTTCCGCGAAGGCAAGCCGATAGGACGCGACCTGGCCCTCGTGGCGACCGCCGCAGGGGGCTACGACCACAACTTCTGCGTGCGCGGCGAGGCCGGACGGCTGAGGCGCGTGGCGGCGCTCGCCGATCCGGCGTCGGGACGCGCCCTCGAACTGCACTCGGACGCGTCGGGAGTGCAGGTCTACACCGGGGGCCACTTCAAGGTCGCCGCCAAAGGCAAGGGCGGCGCGCGTTACCGCCAATACGCGGGCGTCGCACTGGAGACGCAGGCGTTCCCGGACGCGCCGAACCTGTCGCACTTCCCGGGCGTGCGGCTCGATGCCGGTTGCGAGTACCGGCATCGGATGCGGATCCGGCTGCACCACGTCACCGAAGACGGACGATGAGCCGACCTCCCCGCAAGCTGCGTTCCCAGTCCTGGTTCGAGGGCGCGGGCAAGAACGCGTTCATGTACCGCAGCTGGATGAAGAATCAGGGCTTCCCGGGCGACCTGTTCGACGCCCGCCCGGTGATCGGGATCTGCAACACCTGGTCGGAGCTCAATC
>JADLBN010000021.1 GCA_020847675.1 Burkholderiales bacterium
CAGACATGATGTCGATGATGGCGCCGGCGGCCGCGTCGCCCGCGCCGAAGAAACGCAAGGCGGCGAAGCGCAAGACGGCCAAGAAGGCGAAGAAGGCGGCCCCGAAGCGCAAGGCGAAGAAGGCCACCAAGAAGAAGGCCACCAAGCGCAAGGCGAAGAAGGCCACCAAGAAGAAGGCCACCAAGCGCAAAGCCAAGAAGGCCACCAAGCGCAAGGCCACGAAGCGCAAGGCCGCGAAGAAGCAATAAGGCCTTACCGCCTCGACAAGTCCGCCGCAAGCGTGCAGCGGACCACGGAAACGGGCGATGCCGATGCATCGCCCGTTTCGTTTGCGAAGGCGCCGACGGGCGTCGCGGACGGGCCGATCAGCGCGTGGCCGGTGTCCGGTGCGACGTCCCGCGCGACGCGGCGATCGCGCTCCCGCCGCTGCCGCCGGACCGGGACGCGGGCGGCGTTTCCGATGCGCGCTTCGCCGGCGCCGCGCTTCCGCGCCTGGGGGCCTTGCCGCCGGTCACCGCATCCGAGGTGACGCGCAGGCGCTGGCCGATCTGCACCTTGTTCTGCGCGAGACCGTTCCAGCGCCGGAGATCGTCGGTCGACACGCCGTACTTGCGACCGATCGTGCTCAGCGACTCGCCGCGCCGGACCGTGTGGTAGAAGGTCCGCCCGGCGGGCACGGTCGTGAACACCGTGTTCACCAGCGAATCGGCGGTCGCATCCGACGGGCGCTGCGCCGGCACCAGCAGCGCGTGCCCCGCCGGAACCGACGTGCGCGTGCCGAGGCCGTTGACCGCGCGCAGCGCCTCGGGAGGCAGGTCGAACTTGGCAGCCACCTGCGGGATCGTCTCGCCCGGCCGGGTGCGGTAGGCCTGCCAGCTCACCAGCGGCTGCTGAGTCAATTCGAGCTTGGCGGCGAACATCTCGGCACGGTCGATCGGCAGCAGGATCGACTGTTCGTCCCCCCCGGCGATCACCGGGCGGTTGTGCTGCGGGTTGAGCGACAGGAACTCGTCGACCTCCATCTCGGCCAGGTCGGCGGCGACCTTGACGTCCATCTTCCGGGTCGTCTTCACGATCGTGAAGTAGGGCGAGTCGGGCACCTCGGCGAGCACCAGGTCGTACTTCTCGGGATCGCGGACGATGTTCTTGACCGCCTGCAGCTTGGGCAGGTAGTTGCGCGTCTCCGAGGGCATCTTGAGCGCTTCGTAGCCGGTCGGCAGCCCCTTCGCCCGGTTCCGGGCGACCGCCTTCGCGACGTTGCCCTCGCCCCAGTTGTAGCCGGCGAGCGCGAGTTGCCAGTCGTCGAAGTCCTCGTGGATCTTCTGCAGGTAGTCGAGCGCCGAATCGGTCGCTGCCACGATGTCGCGGCGCGAGTCGACCCAGAAGTTCTGGTCGAGCCCGTAGTGCTTCCCGGTGGACGGGATGAACTGCCAGATCCCGGCTGCCCGCGCCCTCGAGTACGCGTTCGGATTCATCGCGCTCTCGATCATCGGCAGGAGCGCGAGGTCGAGCGGCATCCGGCGCGACTCGATCTCGCTCACGATGTGGTACAGGTAGCGCCGCGAGCGCTCGACGATGCGCGCGACGTAGTCGGGGCGGTCGGCGTAGTACTTCTCCCACTTCGCGACCAGCGGATCATCGACGAGATCGGGGATCGCGTAGCCCTTGACGATGCGCGCCCACAGGCTCGCCGCGGGCGGAGGCAGCGGCTCGAGTTCGGCGCCTGCCGCGGCGGGGAACGGATGGGCCGGGGCGACCGAAGGAGGCAGCGGCGGAAGATCGGCGATGACCGGCGCGGGTCTGGGCGGCGGCAGGGGCGGCGGCAGCGGCGCTTCGGGATGAGGCGAAGGCGCGGCACAGCCCGCCAGGGCGATCGCGAAGAGCAGGGCCGGGAATCGTCGTCGCAAGAATCGTCTCCGCGAGCCGCGCCCGCGGGGCGATGGTAGGCGCGGGACGATGACCGCGCAACCGGCGTTTGTCCGACGCCCGCCGGGCCTGCCGTCAGAACACGTTCTTCCACTCCCGAAGCGCCGCGAACACCGCGACCGCGTCGCCCAGGGCCCGTCCCGCGTGCGCCTCGGCGATTGCGCGCACCCCGGCTTCCGTCGCGCGCAGGAACGGGTTGGTCTCACGCTCCAAGGCGATGGTCGTGGGAAGCGTCGGCAGACCGCGGTCGCGCGCCGCCTGTTCGCGGGCCGTGCGCGCCGCGATCTCGCTGCGTCCCGGCTCGACCGCGGCGGCGAAGCGCAGGTTGGCGATCGTGTATTCGTGCCCGCAGTACACGCGCGTTCCGCCCGGCAGCGCCGCGAGCGCAGAAAGCGACGTCCACATCTCGCCGGGCGTGCCCTCGAACAACCGGCCACAGCCCGCCGCGAACAGCGTGTCCCCGCAGAACACGACGGGCTCGCCCCACGCCGGGTCGCTGCCGACGAAGGCGACGTGTCCCGCGGTGTGGCCGGGGATGTCGAGCACCTCCACGGGGAGCGCGATCCCCGGAATCTCGAAGCGGTCGCCCTGGCCCACGCCGCGCGTGCGATCCGGAATCGCCTCGCGGGCGGGCCCGATCACCGGAACGGCGCGGTCGCGAACGAGTTCGGCGATACCGCCGGTGTGGTCGCGGTGGTGGTGCGTGACCAGGATCGCGCACAGTTCCACGCGCTCGCGCGCGAGCCACGCGCGAACCGGAGCGGCGTCGCCGGGGTCCACGACGGCCGCCAGACCGCCCTCGCGGATCGCCCACACGTAGTTGTCGGTGAACGCCGGCAACGGGATAATCGTCGACATGGACGCATCTTCGGAGCGCGCGCCCGGCGTGTCAACGACGCTCGCGGACTGGTTCGCGACGCCGCTCGGCCGCTATCTGCGCGGCCGCGAGCAGGCTTACTTCGACCAGACGGTCGCCGACATCTTCGGCTACTACGCGATCCAGATCGGCCTGCCCGAGCACCCCGCGCTCGGGCAGTCGCGGATGCCGACGCGCTTCACCCTCGACTACGACCCGCCGGCGCAGCTCGTCGCCGATCCTCACGCGTTGCCGTTCGCCGAGAACTCGATCGACCTCGTCGTGCTGCCGCACGCGCTCGAGTTCACCGACGACCCGCACCTGATGCTGCGCGAAGCCTACCGGGTGATGCGGCCCGAGGGTCAGATCGTGATTGCCGGCTTCAATCCGTTCTCGCTCTACGGGATGAAGCGCTATTTCGGCCGCGAGCAGGCGCCGCCGTGGAACGGCAATTTCATCGGGCTGTGGCGCCTGAAGGACTGGCTCTCGCTCCTGGGCTTCGACGTGATCGGTGGCCGCCTCGACGGCTACGCGCCGCCGCTCGCGAGCGAGAAGTGGCTCAACCGGTTCGCGTGGCTCGAGAAGGCGGGCGACCGCTGGTGGCCGATCGCGGGCGGCGTGTATTACCTGCGGGCGACCAAGAAGGTCGCGGGCTTGCGGATGATCACCCCGGCCTGGGAACGGCGCGAACGGCGCAAGAAAGCGCTCGCGCCGGCCGCACGCGCCAAGGAAGGACTGACGGCGCTGCGTCAGCACGGCGAATGAGCGCCGCAGGGCCGCCCCAAGGCGCTCGCCCCCCGGGGGGAGGCGGCGCGCAAGCGCCGCTTCGGGGGGATCCTGCAAGCGCCGCAGGGCCGCCCCAAGGCGCTCGCCCCCCGGGGGGAGGCGGCGCGCAAGCGCCGCTTCGGGGGGATTCTGCAAGCGCCGCAGGGCCGCCCCAAGGCGCTCGCCCCCCGGGGGGAGGCGGCGCGCAAGCGCCGCTTCGGGGGGATCATGCAAGCGCCGCCTCGGCGGACGCCGCGGCCAGCGTCGTCGTCTACACCGACGGCTCGTGCAAGGGCAATCCGGGGCCAGGCGGCTGGGGGGCGCTGCTGATCTCGCGGGGGCGCGAGGTCGAGCTCTTCGGCGGCGAGTCCGCGACGACGAACAACCGGATGGAACTGACGGCGGTGATTCGCGCCCTCGAGGCTCTGGAATCGTCGTCCGCGATCGAGCTCCACACCGACTCGCAGTACGTCAAGAACGGCATCGAGACCTGGATTCACGGCTGGAAACGGAACGGATGGAAGACAGCCGACCGCAAGCCGGTGAAGAACGAGGACCTGTGGCGGGAACTCGACGCGCTCGCGTCGCGCCGCCGGATCCGGTGGAACTGGGTCAAAGGTCACGCGGGACACGCGGGCAACGTGCGCGCCGACGCGCTCGCGAACCGCGGCGTGCCCGCCGGCGGCGCGCAGCGCCGCTGATCCCCGGGGTGGCCGTCCCGCAGTACTACTTCCGGAGGAACTCGCCGGTCTCGCAGCTCACCCGGCGAAACGGATAGATCACCTTGTGATCCTTGCCGTCGACGGCGCCGGCGACTTCGACGTAGAGCCAGCCTCCCGAAGCGCGGCGATAGGTGATGCTGGCAGGGAACCCGGCCCCCTCGGTCGCGAACTTGAAGATCTCGTCGCCGCCTTCCGTGGTGGTCGATGCGAGCTTGAACGCGGCCTCCGCGCGGCCCTTGGGAGCCGCGACGTAGTACACGCCACCGGGTCGCGCTTCGAGGCGCAGGTACTCGTAGCTCGTCACCCGTTGCGGCAACGCCATCCGGCTCACGCCCACCATCATGTCCCCGCGCAGCGGGTGCCAGTACTCGCGGAACTCGTGCTTGTTGACGTCGCCCCACCAGCATCCGGTGAGCCACGAGAGCGGCGCGAGCGGGCCGGTCGCGGGCGGCGTGTCGCCCACGCCCGGCGGCGCGGGAAAGGTTTCGCGCGCGAACCGCTCGTCCAGCGTCTTTCCCTGCGAGGACGGCCTGCCGGCGCTTCCCTGCGAACCGTCCTTCGCCGCAGGCGCAGCCGGTGCCGCGGCAGGAGCGGTACCGGCAGGATCGGCGCTGGCCGGTGCGGGGGCCGCGGGAGCCGGCGCCTGGGCGAAAGCGAGGAACGGAACGAAGAGCGCGATCGGCGCGAGGCGCATCGCGGAGGCGAAGGGACGTGTGCGGGTCATCGGCATCGGATCATTGCAGCCGCGCGAGCGGCAGGTTCGACAGGAGGTTCTGGGGCTTCAAGCGAAGGCGTCGACGCTCGTCGATCGCCATCGCGAGGTAGACCGGGCGGCCCGCGATCGACGGACGCATGTCCGCGGGATCGGCGAAGTCGAGCCGGAACAGCGCGACCAGGCGCGCCATGCGCTCCTCGTCGACTTCGACCCGATTGTACAGGTCGTTCAGCAGGCTCGACGCCTGCGCGTCCAGGCCCACGTGCCAGACCCAGCGGTCGTCGTCGATCCTTCGTTCCGGCACGATGCGTACCTCGACCTCCAGGAAATGCCTTATCCAGCGCTCCATCACGCGGCACAAGGCGTCGAGCGACTGCTGGCCCCGGTTGAGGCTGATCGACAGGTCCCGGCGCTCGTCGCGGCTCCAGTACTCGTCGGCGTTCTCGCGCGCGAGCACGTCCAGGTCGACCGTGCGCATCGGCGTCCGGTTGGACGCGAGAAGCTCGCCCAGGTTCCCGAAGCCGCCGGTCGTGGCGTAGAGCTCGACGGTCGCCTCGTCGGCGGCCATCACCATGCCATCCTCGAGGACGGCGACCGTCTGCGTCCGGAACAGCATCTCGGCCGCGCGCGCCTCGATCGGGTCGGCCGCTTCGGAGAGAACGTGGCGCAGGATCACCTCGGTGAGTTCGTGGACGAACTGCGGCGGAACGTCGACGCCGTCGCCCGCGAACAGGCGCTGGTAGGCCGATTCGAGCGAAGGCGCCGCCACGAGGCGGTCGCGGAATCGCAGCCACACGACGTAGTTCTCGCGCGCGTCCGCGTCGCGGATCGCCGCGATCTCGCGAGCGTCGACCGCGCGCCTCGGGCTCGCGACGAGCGCCTCGTGCAGCGCGAGTTCCGCGTCGCAGGACTCCGGAACCGGCGCGAGTTCCGCGCGGAGAAGGTAGCGGCGCAGGAACGCGTCGGTGACGGTGAGACGGCCGTCCGCGCCGACGGTCAGGTGGCGATACCCGCAGGACGGCCAGAAGTCGTGGCGCGCGGCATCGCCCCGGTCAGCCACCCAGCATCGCCTTCTTGAGATCGTCCTGTGCCGGCTTGTCGCCGAGCCACACCCGGGTCAGCGCCGCGTTGAAGGCGTCCCCCGGAATCGTCGCCTTCGCCTGCCCGTTGAGGCCGATGTGCGTCGCCCCGTTCACCAGGTCGAGCGTGACGACGTCCTTCTCCTTCACGTCGCCGAAAGCCTTCATCGTCGCGACCATCTGCTCCTGCTGCGCCTTCACCGCAGCCACCTCGGCCTCGCTGCTGTTCGCCTTGAGTCCGTCGACCAGCGCGTCGACGAGCTGGTCCGGCGTCAGGTCGCGGAGGAGCGTCATCTGGATGCGCCGCGGCGCCTTCGCGAGGACTTCGGGGAGCGAGCGCGCCTTCGCCGGCAGGTAGAGCGCGCCGACGTAGATCTTGAAGAACACCTTCGTCCGAACGCCGGCGCCGTTCAACACGAGTTCCTGTCCGCCGACGCTCGCCCGGTCGGGGATCGCCACGCCGCCGACCTCGGCAGCCGTCGCCGAGACGCTCCACGCGAACGCCGCCACCGCCACCCAACCCGCCAGGAATCCACGCATCGCCCCGCCCTCCTCCCGTTCAAGCCATCTCGAAGATGCCCGCCGCACCCATTCCGGTGCCCACGCACATCGTCACCATGCCGTAGCGCCCGCCGCGCCGCTTGAGCCCGTGCAGGATCGTCGCCGTGCGGATCGCCCCGGTCGCGCCGAGCGGGTGCCCGAGCGCGATCGCGCCCCCGACCGGGTTCACCTTCGCCGGATCGAGCCCGAGATCGCCGATCACCGCGAGGCTCTGCGCCGCGAACGCCTCGTTCAATTCGATCCAGTCGAGCGCATCCTGCTTCAACCCCGAGAGCGCGAGCGCCTTCGGAATCGCGGCGATCGGGCCGACGCCCATGATCTCCGGCGGAACGCCCGCGACCGCGAAGGCGACGAACCGCGCAACCGGCGTGAGTCCATGCGCGCGGCACGCGGCTTCCGACGCGACGATCACCGCGCCGGCGCCGTCCGAGGTCTGCGAACTGTTGCCCGCCGTCACCGAGCCCTTCGCCGCGAACACCGGCCGAAGCTTCGCGAGCACCTCGGCGCTGGTGTCGGCGCGCGGCCCCTCGTCGCGCGACACGACCGCCTCGTGGACCGCGGCGCGCCCGCCGGCCACCGGACGGTGCTCGCGGACCGTGACCGGGGCGATCTCCGCATCGAAATCGCCTGCCGCCTGCGCCGCGAGCGCGCGCCTGTGCGACTCCAGCGCGAACGCGTCCTGCGCCTCGCGCGTGACTTTCCAGCGTTCGGCGACCCGCTCGGCGGTGAGCCCCATGCCGTAGGCGATGCCGAGGTTGTCGTCGCGTGCGAACACGTCGAGGTTGAGCGCGAGCCGCCCGAGCATCGGGATCATGCTCATGCTCTCGGTGCCGGCCGCGATCACCACCTCGGCCTCGCCGGTGCGGATTCGGTCCGCCGCGATCGACACCGCGTTCAGCCCCGACGAGCAGAAGCGGTTGACCGTCATGCCGGGCACCGACTTCGGCAGCCCGGCCAGCAGGAGCCCGATGCGCGCGACGTTCATCCCCTGCTCGTACTCGGGCATCGCGCAGCCGACGATCACGTCCTCGACCGCCGCCGTGTCGAGCGAAGGGGCCCGCGCGAGGACGCTCGTCAGCACGTGCGCGAGCATCGTGTCGGGACGCGTCGTGCGGAGCACCCCGCGCGGCGCCTTGCCCACCGGCGTGCGGGCCGTGGCGACGATGTAGGCGTCCCGGAGCGTCTTCGCCATCGCGTCAGTTCCGCAGCGGCTTGCCGGTGGCGAGCGTGTGCGCGATTCGCGCCTGCGTGCGCGCATCCTGCGCGAGCTTCATGAACTCGGCGCGCTCGAGGTCGACGAGCCAGTCCTCGCCCACGGTCGTGCCGGCGTCGACCTCGCCGCCGCACAGCACGCGCGCGATCGCGAGTCCCACCACGAAATCGTAGCCGGTGATGTAGCCGCCGTCGCGCAGGTTGACCAGCATCATCTCCAGCGTCGCGATGCCGGTGCGGCCGGCGACCGGGATCGCGCGCGGCGGAAGCGGCGGCCGGTAGCCGGCGTCGGCGAGGGCACGCGCCTGCCCGATGGCGACGTGCAGCACCTCGTGCGGGTGCATGACGACGACGTCGGCGGGCTTGAGGTATCCCAGCGCCTTCGCCTCGAGGGCGCTCTTCGCGACCGTCGCCTGCGCGACGGTTCCGAACGCGGCGCGAAGGAACGGAAACTGGTCCGCCTGTCCGCCGGTGGGAGCGTGCCTCACCGCCTCGGCCGCGCGCAGCGCGAATTCCTTGGTGCCTCCCCCGCCGGGAAGCAGGCCGACACCCGCTTCCACGAGCCCGGGGTACGACTCGAGCGCTGCGACCGCGCGGTCGCAATGCAGGATGAACTCGCAGGAGCCGCCGAGCGCCATCCCGCGCACGGCGGCAACCGTCGGCACTGTGCTGTAGCGCAGCGCGAGCGAAGCCTGCTGGAATCGCGCGACGATGCCCTCGACCTCGCTCCAGCGCCCCGCCTGCGCCGCCGGCGCGAGCGCGGACAGGTCCGCTCCGAACGAGAACGGCTCCTTGTCCTGCCAGAGGACGAGGCCCGCGAAGCCGCGCTCGGCTTCTTCGAGCGCGCGGCGCACGCCGTCGAGGACGCCGGGGCTGATCGTGTGCCTCTTGGTCCTGAACGAGACGATCGCCACCTCGCGTTCGAGATGCCAGACGCGGACCGCGTCGGTCTCGAACACCGTCGTGCCGCGATCGAAGCGTTCACCGGGCAGCGCGTCCGGGAAGCGCTGGCGACGATAGACCGGCAGCGCCGGTCGAGACACGAAGCGGTCCGTCGCCGCCGAGTACGCGCCTTCGCGCGAGTGCACGCCCCGGGCGGCGCCCACCTTGTCGCCGCGCACCCAGGCCGGCAGCGGCACGCTCGCGAGCGCGCGGCCGGCCGAGACGTCGTCGGAGATCGCCGCCGCGACGTCGTCCCACCCCGCGGCCTGCCAGGTCTCGAACGGCCCGGCCGACCAGCCGAACCCCCAGCGGATCGCGAGGTCGACGTCGCGCGCGTTGTCGGCGATCGATGCGAGGTGGTACGCGGCGTAGTGGAACGTGTCGCGGAAGATCGACCACAGGAAATCGGCCTGCGGGTGCGTCGACACGCGCAGCTTCGCGAACTTCTCGCCCGGTTCAGGGATCGCGAGGATCGCCGCGACCTCGGGCGCGACCTGCCCTGCGCTCTCGCGGTATCCGCCCGACGCCGGGTCGAGCACCTCGATCGCCTTCCCCGCTTTCCGGTAGAACCCCGCCTTCGCCTTCTGCCCCAGCGCGCCCTTCTCCACCAGCGCCGCGACCACCGGCGGCACGGCGAGGTGCCGGTGCCAGGGATCGTCCGGGAGCGTGTCGCGCATCGTGCCGATCACGTGCGCGAGCGTGTCGAGCCCGACCACGTCGGCGGTGCGGAAGGTCGCGCTCTTCGCGCGTCCGATCGCGGGGCCGGTGAGCGCATCGACCTCGTCGAAACCCAGGCCGAGGCGCGCCGTGTGGATCATCGTCGCGACGACCGAGAACACGCCGATGCGGTTGGCGATGAAGTTCGGCGTGTCCTTCGCGCGGATCACGCTCTTGCCGAGCGTGGCCGTGAGGAAAGTCTCGAGCGCGTCGAGGAGCGCGGGGTCGGTCGCCGGGGCCGCGACGAGTTCGACCAGCGGCATGTAGCGCGGCGGATTGAAGAAATGCACCCCGCAGAAGCGCGCACGGCGCTCCGGCGGAAGCGCCTGCGCGAGCGCCGCGATCGACAGCCCGGACGTGTTCGACGCGAGCACCGCGCCCGGCGCGAGGTGCGGCGCGATCTTCGCGTAGAGGTCGCGCTTCCAGTCGAGGCGCTCGGCGATCGCTTCGATCACGAGGTCGCAGGAGCGGAGCGCCTCGAGCCCGTTCGCATACTCGGCCGCATCGATCTCGGCCGCGAGGTCCTTCGCCGCCAGCGGCGCGGGCTCGAGCTTCGAGAGCCCGGCGATACCCCGGCGCACGACGCCCAGCGGGTCGCCCTCCTTCGCCGGGAGGTCGAACAACACGACCGGCACCCCCGCGTTGACGAAATGGGCGGCGATCTGCGCGCCCATCACGCCGGCGCCCAGCACCGCGGCGCGGCGCACCTTGAAGGAGGGAGGGTCGGAGGACATTCTGGATCGGCCGCGGCGGGGGGCGCCCGAGTATCGCCAAGGCAAGCGTACCGCAGAAACGCGCGGGCCGGCGCGAAGCCGGCCCGCGAGCCGTACCGAAGGGTCGGTCAGAACGTGTAGGTCGCCTGCATCGAGAAGATCGTGACGTTCGAGTCGTAGCTGCCCTTCACGAGGCCGTTCGCAGTCTGGCTGCCCGCGGTCTCGTTGATCGACGCGTCGCGCACCCAGATGTAGCTGAAGCCGGCGTCGAATTTGAGGTTGTTCGACATCCTGTACTGCGCGCCCAGCGCGAGCCACCAGCGGTCCTCGTCGGGCAGGCGTACGGTGCGGTAGGACGTCTGCACCGGCGTCTGGTCCCAGGCGACGCCGCCGCGGAACTTCCACTTGTCGTTCATCCGGTAGTTGGCGCCGGCCGAGATCCGCCAGGTGTCGTCGAAGTTCTCCGGCGTGTTCTGCAGCACCGTTCCGTCGGTGCGGACGAACTTGAGTTCGCTGATCGACGACCACCCGGTCCACTGGACGTCGGCCATCACGTCCCAGCGGTCGTTCAGCCGGCTGAAGATCGACGCGTTGAAGATGTCCGGAAGCTCGATCTCGGACGTGACGCCGCTGTTGTACAGCGCGGTGCTGTTGATCGCCGCGGTCAGCGCGCCCACGACCGGCGCGAGCGGGGGAGGCACCGTCGGCGTCGGATTGTCGAAGTTCGCGTTGCCCGAGACCGTGTACTTGATCGTCGAGCGGTACGCGAGACCGAGCTGGGTGTCGCGCGTGACGTCCCACAGCACGCCCACGTTCCAGCCCCAGGCGCTGTCGTCGCCCTGGATGTTCGCGTTCGAGTCGAGCCCCGGCGTCGCGGCGATGACCTGCGGAACGACCGCGGCGGGAATCTGTCCCGCGGCAGCGGCCGTTTGCGCGGCCGTCGCGATCGCCCCCGAGTAGTTGACCCGGCTCGTGAACTCCGCGTCGATCTTCTGCCAGTTGGCGCCCACGCCAATCGCGAAGTTCTCGACCGGCTTCCACGAGATCGCCGGGTTGACGTTGATCGTCTTCACGTCCGACTTCACGCCCTGGTAGCGGCCGAGCCAGTCGCTGTCGTACTCGGAGACGAGCCCCCACGGCGCGTTGATGCCCAGCCCGAACACCCACTGCCGGTTGATCGGCACCGCGACGTACATGTTCGGCACCACGGCCGTGCTACCCGCGTCGCCTCCGGTGCCGCCGAGCGGCTGGTTGAACGCGGGCAGCGACCCGTCGTCGCGGAGCTTCATCGACGGCGTGATGATGTGCAGCGCGCCTGCGCCTTCCATCGTCATGCGCTTCGACAGGCTCGCCGGGTTCGCCCACATTCCGGAGACGTCTTCGGTGAACGCGGCGCCGCCTGCGAACGCGTTGCCGAGCCCGCTGCCGCTGTTCTCCTGCAGCGCGAACCCGGCGCCGAAGGCCGGACCCGCGGCGAGCGCAAGGGCGGACGCGACGGCGGCGGCGACGCGGCGGGTCCGGAAAGTCGGGGTCGTCATGATTTCGGTTCTCCTCTCAGGGCGTGGGGACGCGAGCGTCCCGCGGACGGTGATCATGTTCGTGTGGGAGGCGGCAGGCAGAAACCTCGTCGGACCCGGTCGTTTCCCCTCCGGGCGGCGTGGATCGGCCGACTATACACGCGGTTACCGGAACAGGCATGGTGCGGCGCATCATTCGGCCGGGATGGGTCGCGGCCGCCGGTCCGCGTCCACGGCGACGTAGGTGAGCGAGGCCTCGGTCACCTTGACGGTCTCGAGTTCCCTCGGGTTGCGCTGCGCGTAGACCTCGACGTCGATGGTCATCG
>JADLBN010000022.1 GCA_020847675.1 Burkholderiales bacterium
CCGCGCATCGACGCGATCCTGTTCGATCTCGGCGGCGTGATGATCGAGCTCGCCGGTGTGGAGCGCATGCTGGCCTGGACCCCGGCGCTCGGCACGACGGAGGAGCTGTGGCGCCGCTGGCTTGCCTCGCCCGCGGTGCGTGCCTACGAGACCGGGCGCATCGGGCGCGACGAGTTCGCCGACAACCTCATCGCGGAGTTCGCGCTGCCAGTCGGCCGCGACGCGTTCCTCGGGGAATTCGCGTGGTGGCCGAAGGCGCTCGCCCCCGGCGCACGCAGCCTGCTCGCGTCACTCGCGCCGCGCTACACGCTCGCGTCGCTGTCGAATACCAACGAGCTGCATTGGGAGCGCTTCGAGCGTGAGTGGTCGCTGCCGGCGATGTTCCACCACAACTTCCCGTCGTACGCAGTCGGGCGCCTGAAACCCGACGCAGACTACTTCGAGCACGTGCTGGATGCTATCGGCGTCGACGCGGCGCACGCCCTTTTCGTCGACGACAACGTCATCAACGTCGAAGCCGCGCGCGCTGTTGGCCTCCACGCGCGCCGGGTACCTACGTTCGAGGCGCTCGCGCCTGCGTTCGCGGAGTTCGGCATCGCGCTCCCGGAAGGAGAAGCATCCCGATGAAGCCGCGTCGCATGCTGGAGGAGTGCGGGGCGGCCTGGCTCGGCGTATCGCACTGACCTCCGGATCGTGGGACGTCCGTGGGACGAAATCCGGGAGCGGGACTCGCCGCCTGACCTCCGGACCGTGGGACGTTCGTGGAACGAATCTGTCCCAGCGACCTCCCAAGGTCCCGGGCCTGGTACCGTCACGCGCGGCGGAAAGTGGCCAGCACCGCCCCTGCCGCCACGAACATCCCGCCGAACGTGCGATTCACCCACCTGACGTGGTGCGGTTCGCGCAGCATCGCGAGGACGCGCGCCGCGAGGCCCGTGTAGCCGCTCATCACCACGAGGTCGGTGAACAGCAGTGTCGCTCCGCAGATCGCATACTGGGGGAACTGCGGCGCGAGCGGATCGATGAACTGCGGCAGCACCGCGAGCATGAACACGATCCCCTTCGGGTTCGACGCATTCACGAGGAAGCCACGCAGCACGAGCCGCCCCGGCGAACCCTGCGAATCGTCGTCCGCGTCGCCGTCCCGCACCGGTGAAGCCGGCGCCCGCCACTGCTGGACGCCCAGCCAGACGAGATATGCCGCTCCGAGCCACTTGATCGCCGTGAACATCGCGGTCGACGCGGCGATGATCGCGCCGAGCCCCAGAGCGACGATCGCGAGCACGAACAGGATGCCGACCTGCAGTCCGACGATGTTCCAGAACGCGCGCGCGTAGCCGTAGCGCATGCCCGCGGCCATGCACGATATCGCGCCCGCGCCCGGCGACAGGCTGATGAGCCAGGACGCGACGAAGAAGGCGAGCCAGGTGTCGAGCGCCATCGTGCCATTCTACCGATGCATGCTGCGTCCCGCCAACGACCAGCCCGGCAGGTCCCCGGATCGGTCCCCGCCGCGACCCCGCCGACGACGCTCGGCAACGCCCCCCGAAACGCCCCTTCCGGCGACGCCGCTCCGACGCACTCCCCGCTTCCGCCCCCGGGACGCAAAGCTGCGGCGAGGTTCCCCGAATACCCGCATCCCGGCGCACCAGAGCATCTTGCCGTTAATTGCTGACGTAATTAATATGCCGGCATGAGATCGACGCCCCCCGCCCGCCCCGCACGGGCGCGCCGCCCGCGCGGGCGGCCTGCTCGCTCCGGCGCCCGAGGAGGCCGCGATGCGCGCGAAGCGCTGCTCGACGCCGCGGTGGCGTTGATCGCCGAACGGGGCGTTGCCGCGACGACCGCAGCGGAGATCGCCGCGCTCGCGGGGGTGACGCCGGCGCTGGTCCACTACTACTTCCGCGGGCGCCCGAGGCTCCTCGACGCGGTGGTCGACGAGCGCCTGTCGCGCTTCGCGGTCCACGTGTTCGCGCCAGCGCCGACGCGCCCCGCCTCGCTGGCCGAAGCAATGGCCACGCTGGTCGGCCGGATCTTCGACGCCGCACGGCGCATGCCCTGGATGCCGCCGATCTGGATCCGCGAGATCGCGCCTGAAGGCGGTCTCCTGCGCAAGCGCGCGCTCGCACTCCTGCCCACCGGGGCGATCGGCGGCGTGGGGGACTTGCTCGCCGCCGCCCAGCGGCGCGGTGAGATCGGCCCGGACATCGAGCCGCGCATCGTCTTCGTCTCGATCATGGGTCTCACGATGTTCCCGCTTGCGACGCGCGGGGTGTGGCGTCGGCTGCCAGGCGCGGAGCGCATCACCGTGGGCGACCTGCAGCGCCACGCGACTGCACTTCTCGCGACGGGCCTCGCCGGCCCACGAGCGAGCGCCCATACGAGAATCCGAAGGAGGTCCGGATGAAAGTCGGATCGAATGCCCTCGCGTCGAAGATCCGGGGCGGTTTCGCTTTCGCCGCGCCTGTTCTCGCCGCTCTCGCGTTCGCCGGGTGCGAGGAGTCGCCCTCCGGGGACCGGCAAGGCTACGTCGAGGGCGAGTTCGTCAACGTCGCCTCGCCGATCGCGGGTCGTCTCGACCGCCTGTCGGTGCAGCGCGGCGACACGGTCGCCGCAGGCGCTCCGCTGTTCGCGCTCGAGGCGCAGAGCGAGGCGGCCGCGCAGCGCGAAGCGATGGAACAGCTCCGTGCGGCGGAGGCGCGGCTCGCCGATCTCAACGTCGGCAAGCGCCCGCAGGAGCTCGACGTCACGCGCGCGCAGCTCGCGCAGGCTCGTGCCGACGAGCAGAAAGCGGCAACGCGCCTCGCGCGCGACCAGGCGCAGTTCGCGATCGGCGGCATCCCGAGGCAGCAGCTCGACGACAGCCGCGCCGCGCACGAGGCGGATGCCGCGCGCGTGAAGCAGTTGGAGAGCGAAGTCGCGGTCGGCGAACTCCCTGGACGCGCGGCGCAGGTCCGCGCCCAGGCCGCGCAGGTCGCCGCGGCGCGCGCGGCGCTCGAACAGGCGCAGTGGCGCCTCGACCAGAAGTCGGTCGCCTCGACGCTCGCAGGCCGGGTGCACGACACTCTCTACCGCGAAGGCGAGTGGGTGGCGGCCGGCAGTCCGGTCGTGCGCCTGCTTCCGCCAGGCAACGTGAAGATCCGCTTCTTCGTGCCGCAGCGCGACGTCGGCGCGATCGCGCCCGGACGCGCGGCGAGCGTCCACTGCGACGGCTGCGCCGCCGAAGTGCCGGTCACCGTGACCTTCGTCTCGACCGAGGCCGAATTCAC
>JADLBN010000023.1 GCA_020847675.1 Burkholderiales bacterium
AGCGCGAGGAAGCTGCCGGCACGAGCGCGCGTCGCGTTGTACTCGGGCAGGTAGCGACCGGCCTGCCGCATCAGCCAGACCGGGGTGTGCGGCGCCGGTTCGCGCCGCAATGCGCGGAGGAGGGAATCGTTGAGCAAGGTCAAGGACGGCGGGGGCGACGGGTGACGGGTGATGGGCGACAGGAAACGCGCGCGCCCCCATCGCCCATCACCCATCGCCTGTCTTCACCGCGGCAACTCGCTCGCCCCGGTGAGGAATTCATCCACCGCCCGCGCGCACTGCCGCCCCTCGCGGATCGCCCAGACGACGAGCGACTGTCCGCGGCGCATATCTCCCGCCGCGAACACCTTGTCGACGTTCGTGCGATAGTCGTCGGTGCCCGCGGCCACGTTGCTCCGCGCGTCGCGAGCGACGCCGAAGGCTTCGAGCATCGACGCCGACCCCGGTCCGGTGAAGCCCATCGCGAGCAGCACGAGGTCGGCCTTCAGCTCGAACTCGCTGCCGGGCAGTTCCACCATCTTCATCTGCCCGTCCGCGCCGCGCGACCATTCGAGGCGCACGGCCACGAGCTTCTCCACGCGCCCGTTGCGGCCCTCGAAGCGCCTGGTCGCGATCGACCAGTCGCGGCGGCAGCCTTCCTCGTGCGACGACGAGGTGCGCAGCCTGAGCGGCCAGTACGGCCACACGAGCGGCTTGTCCTCGACCTCGGGCGGCTGCGGCAGGAGTTCGAACTGGGTGACCGACGCCGCGCCCTGGCGATTCGACGTGCCGACGCAGTCCGATCCGGTGTCGCCGCCGCCGATCACGACGACGTGCCTGCCGGTGGCCACGATCTGGCCGGCGACCGCGTCGCCCGCCACGATCCGGTTCTGCTGCGGCAGGAACTCCATCGCGAAGTGCACGCCGGCGAGTTCGCGGCCCGGCACCGGCAGGTCGCGGGGCTTCTCCGCGCCGCCCGCGAGCACCACCGCGTCGAACTCGTCGCACAGCGCGCGCGGGTCGGCGTCGCGTCCCACCTCGACGCCGGGACGAAACGTCACGCCTTCCTCCTCCATCTGCGCCATCCGGCGGTCGATCGCCGCCTTCTCCAGCTTGAAGTCGGGGATGCCGTAGCGCAGCAGCCCGCCGATGCGGTCGTTCTTCTCGAACACCACGACCTCGTGACCGGCGCGAGCGAGCTGCTGCGCGCACGCGAGGCCCGCGGGGCCCGATCCGACGACTGCGACGCGCTGCCCGGTCCTGCGCTGCGGCGGCTGCGGTACGACCCACCCTTCCTCCCAGCCCCGGTCGATGATGAAGTGCTCGATCGACTTGATGCCGACCGCGACGTCGTTGATGTTGAGCGTGCACGCGGCCTCGCAGGGCGCGGGGCACACGCGGCCGGTGAACTCGGGGAAGTTGTTGGTCGAATGCAGCGATGCGAGCGCGGAGCGCCAGTCGCGCCGGTAGACGAGATCGTTCCAGTCGGGAATGACGTTGTGCACCGGGCAGCCCGACTGGCAGAACGGGATGCCGCAGTCCATGCAGCGCGCGCCCTGCGTCGAGGCGGCGTCGTCGGCAAGCGTCAGCACGAACTCGCGGTAGTGGCGCAACCGCTCCTGCGGCGCCTGCGCGACCTCCGCGATGCGTTGGTACTCCAGGAATCCGGTGATCTTGCCCATCGTTCGAACCGCCTCGCTCGTCCTGCGTTCGTTGCGCGACGACGTCGCGCGGGGAGGGACTTCGCCGTGCCCGGTGGCCCGCCCCGGGGAACGCCGCCCCTCTTCTCCGGCGACGGCGCTACGCTGCCGCCCGCGCCTTCGTCGCGCCGGCCTTCGCCGCGGCCTTCGCGGCCATCTCGGTCAAGGCACGGCGGTACTCGTGCGGGAACACCTTCACGAAGCGGCTACGCGCCGCCTCCCAGTCGTCGAGCATCGCGAGCGCCACGGTCGATCCGGTGAAGCGCAGGTGCCGCTCGCAGAGTTCGCGCAGGATCGCCTCGTCGGCGCGGCCGGCGTGGCGCAGGATCGCCTTGCCCGCCGCGGCGAGATCGCGCTCCTCGCCCGCCTGCGCGGCCTCGGGCAGCACGCGTTCCAGCGCGACCATCGAGGCGTTGCAGCGGTCCTTGAACGTGCCGTCGGCGTCGTAGACGTAGGCGATGCCGCCGCTCATGCCGGCGGCGAAGTTGCGCCCCGTGCGGCCGAGCACCGCGACCGTCCCGCCGGTCATGTATTCGCAGCCATGGTCGCCGGTCCCCTCGACCACCGCCGAGGCGCCCGAGTTGCGCACGCAGAAACGTTCGCCGGCGATGCCCCGGTAGTAGGCCTCGCCCTCGATCGCGCCGTACATCACGGTGTTGCCGACGACGATGTTCTCCTCCGGCTTCGCGGGGCAGGCGGGATCCGGGTAGACGACGATGCGCCCGCCCGACAGTCCCTTGCCGACGTAGTCGTTGGTCGCGCCCTTCAACTCGAACGCGACGCCGCGCGCGAGGAACGCGCCGAAGCTCTGGCCGGCGATGCCTTCGAACGCGACGTGGATCGTGTCCTCCGGCAGCCCGTCGTGGCCGTGGCGCCGCGCGACCTCGCCCGAGAGCATCGCGCCGACCGAGCGGTGCGCGTTGCGGATCCGGTGGGCGAGCCGCACGGGCTGGCGCTTCTCCAGCGCGGGTCTCGCGGCCTCGATCAGCTGATGGTCGAGCGCACGGGCGAGGCCATGGTCCTGCTCCTCGCAGTGCCGGCGCGCGACCGTTGCCGGCATCGGCGGCTGGTGGAGCACGCGCGCGAAGTCGAGCCCCTTCGCCTTCCAGTGCTCGATGCCGCGCCTCATGTCGATCAGGTCGCTGCGGCCGATCATCTCGTCGAAACTGCGGAAACCCAGGCCCGCCATCAGCTCGCGCACTTCCTCGGCGACGAAGAAGAAGTAGTTGACGACGTGCTCGGGCTGGCCGGAGAACCTGCGGCGCAGCACCGGGTCCTGCGTGGCCACGCCCACCGGGCAGGTGTTCAGGTGGCACTTGCGCATCATGATGCAGCCGGCGGCGACGAGCGGCGCGGTGGCGAAGCCGAACTCGTAGGCGACGAGCATCGCGACGATCCCCACGTCGAGGCCGTTCTTAATCTGGCCGTCGAACTGCACGACGATGCTCCCGCGCAGGCGGTTCAGCACCAGCGTCTGCTGGGTCTCCTCGAGC
>JADLBN010000024.1 GCA_020847675.1 Burkholderiales bacterium
ACGCGCGGTAGACGAGCCACGAGAACAGCGCGAGCACGACCGCGACGCCGGCGAAGCCGAGTTCCTCGGCGATCACCGCGAGCAGGAAGTCGGTGTGCGCCTCGGGCAGGTAGAGGAGCTTCTCGACACTCGCGCCCAGCCCCACGCCGGCGAGTTCGCCACGGCCGAACGCGATCAGCGAGTGCGAGAGCTGGTAGCCCTTGCCGAGCGGGTCCGACCACGGATCGAGGAAGGCGGTCAGGCGCTGCAGCCGGTACGGGGCCGCCACCAGGATCGCGCCGAGCGCGAACGGCAGGAGCGCCGAGAGGCCCGCGAACAGGCGCCAGTCGAGCCCGCCGAGGAACAGGATCGAGAAGCCGATCACGACGATGACGACGAAGGCGCCGAAGTCCGGTTCCAGCAGGAGCAGCCCCCCGATCAGAACCATCGTCGCGAACAGCGGCGCGAAGCCGCGCACGAGCGTCTGGCGCAGCGGCTGGCGCGCGTGCAGGAACGCGGCCTTGCGCACCGCGTAGCTCGCCGCGTAGAGCACCACCGCGAGCTTCATGAACTCGGAGGGCTGGACGTTCACGACGACGAGCGAGAGCCAGCGCCGCGAGCCGTTGACGCTGCGTCCGATGCCCGGCACCAGCACGAGGACGAGCAGCGCGATGCCCGCGACGAAGAGCCACGGGGCGAGCGACTGCCATGCCTTCACCGGAACCTGGAACGCGCCGAGTGCCGCCACGAGCCCCACGGTCACGAACGCCGCGTGGCGCGCGAGGAAGTACCAGGACCGGTGACCGGTCTGCGCCGACGCCTCGGCCATCGCGATCGACGCCGAGTACACCATGACGAGCCCGATCGACAGCAGGAGCAGCGCGGCCCAGGCGAGCGAGCTGTCGTAGGAAAGCATCGTGCGCGACGGCGCGGGGCCGCCGGGAAAACCGAACATCGAGCGCGCCGCCGCGAGGCCGCCTCCGGGACGGCGCGCGGCCTTGCGAGCGACCGGCGCCTCGACGTCCGCCGGCGGGCGCGGCATCGCGTGTCCGTCGAGCCTACGCATCGAGAGGCTCCCTGGCGCGCGCGCGGACGAGCGCGCCGAAACGCGCGCCGCGCGCCTCGTAGTTCGCGAACTGGTCGAGGCTCGCGCAGGCGGGCGACAGCAGCACGACGTCGCCTTCGCGCGCGACCGCGAACGCGCGCTCGACCGCCGCGTCGAGCGTGCCCACCGTCTCGACCGGCACCTTCGTGCCGGAGAGTCCGCGTGCGACGTCCGCCGCGTCGCGGCCGATGAGGAGCACCGCGCGGCAGTTCGCGTCCACCGCGTCCTTGAGTCCCGCGAAGCCCTGCCCCTTGGCGTCGCCGCCGGCGATGAGCACGACCGGACGGCCGATGCCGGCCAGCGCGACCTGCGCGGCCGCGACCGTCGTCGCCTTCGAGTCGTTGACGAAGACCACGCCGCCGGCCGCGCCGATGCGCTCCATCCGGTGGGGCAGGCCGCGGAACGCCTTGAGCGCGTCGAGGACGGGCTGGCGGAGGCGCGCGACCGACGACAGGAGCGCGAGCGCCGCGAGCGCGTTCAACGCGTTGTGGCGTCCGACCAGCGCAAGCGAGGCGGCCGGAACGAGGAGTTCGCCGCCGCGCGCGAGCCAGGCACCGTCCGGGCGCTCGACCATCCCCCACTCCTCCTCGGAGTGCGGCACCGACGAGCCGAACGACTGCACCGTCGCGCCCGCCCGGCGCATGAGTCTCACGATCGGGTCGTCGCGGTTCAGGAGCGCGACGCGCGCTCCGTTGAAGATGCGCGCCTTCGCCGCCGCGTAGTCCGCGAGGCCGGCGTAGCGGTCGAGGTGGTTCGGCGTGACGTTCAGCACCGTCGCCGCGGCCGGCGCGAGGCTCGCCACCGTCTCGAGCTGGTAGCTCGACAGCTCGAGCACGAACAGGTCGGGCCATGCCTCGCCCGCCTCGATCCCGGCGAGAACGTCCAGCACCGGGGCGCCGATGTTGCCGGCGACGGTCGTCGAGAGACCCGCGGCGCGAGCGAGTTCGCCCGCCAGCGCGGTCGTGGTCGTCTTGCCGTTGGTTCCGGTGATCGCGAGTACCTTCTGCGAAGGCGGGAGTTCGCGGGCGAACAGCTCGACGTCGCCCGCGAGATCGGCGCCGGCCGCGACCGCTTCCGCGATCGCGGGCTGGTCCTTCGGCACGCCCGGGCTGATCGCGATCAGGTCGGCGCCGGCGACGCTCGCGGCCGACAGCGGCCCGGTCTCGAGCGGAACGCCCGGCAGTTCGGTCGCAAGCGCGCCGGCGCTGGGCGGATCGCCGCGCGTGTCGGCCACGCGCACCTCGGCGCCGCGGCGCGCGAGCCAGCGCGCCATCGAGAGCCCGCTCAACCCGAGGCCGAGCACGACCGCGCGGCGTCCGCGGTAGTCGGTCATGAATGGACCTCCCCCAGGCTCGCCGCTCGCGCGGCTTCGCGCCCCTCCTCCCCGAGGAGGGGGCGAACGCCTTGGGGCGGCCCGGCGGCGTTCCGGACCTGCCCCAGGTTCGCCGCCCATCCGGCAGCGCGCCCGCGCTCCCGCAGGACGGAGCGCGAGAAACGGAGCGGAAGGCACGCGTTCATCGCAGCTTGAGCGTCGAGAGCCCGAACAGCACGAGCAGCATGGTCACGATCCAGAACCGGACCACGACCTGGTTCTCCTTCCAGCCCTTCAGCTCGTAGTGGTGGTGGATCGGCGCCATCCTGAACACGCGCTTTCCGGTCATCCGGAACGAGGCGACCTGCACGATCACCGACAGCGTCTCGACCACGAACACGCCGCCCATGATGAACAGCACGATCTCCTGGCGGACGATGACCGCGATCGCCCCGAGCCCCGCGCCCAGCGACAGCGCGCCCACGTCGCCCATGAACACCTCGGCGGGATAGGCGTTGAACCAGAGGAATCCGAGCCCCGCGCCCGCCATCGCGCCGCAGATCACCGCGAGTTCCCCGGTGCCGGCGATGAACGGAAACTGGAGGTAGCGCGCGAAGATCGCGTTGCCGCTCACGTAGGCGAACACGCCGAGCGCCGCGCCGATCATCACCGTGGGCATGATCGCGAGGCCGTCCAGTCCATCGGTCAGGTTCACCGCGTTGCTGGTCCCGACGATGACGAGCCAGGTGAGCGCGATGAACCCCCAGACCCCGAGCGGGTAGCTCACCGACTTGAAGAACGGCACGATCAGGTCGGCGTTGGGCGAGAGCGCGCCGGAGAACCCGCTGCGGGTCCAGGTCGCGAGCTGCGCCCAGGCCTGCGCCGTGTCGGGCGCGGAGACCGCGAACGGGATGTAGACGGCCGCGGCGAGACCGATCAGCGCCTGCCAGGCGAGCTTGGCTCGCGCCGACAGCCCCTTCGGGTTGCGGTGCACGACCTTGCGGTAGTCGTCGACCCAGCCGATCGCGCCGAAGCCCGTGATCACCAGCAGCACGACCCACACGAAGCGGTTGCCGAGGTCGCCCCACAGGAGCGTCGTGACCGCGATCGACACGATGATCAGCGCCCCGCCCATCGTCGGCGTCCCCGCCTTCGTGAGGTGCGTCTGCGGGCCGTCGTCGCGCACCGACTGCCCGATCTTCATGCGCGTGAGCCACGCGATCATGCGCGGCCCGACGACGAACGAGATCATGAGCGCGGTCATGCACGCGAGGACCGCGCGCAGCGTGAGGTAGCTGAACACGTTGAACGCGCGCACGTCCTTCGCGAGCACCTCGGCGAGCCAGAGCAGCATCAGTGCGCTCCCTCGCGGGCCGCCGCGGCGCCCAGCAGCGCGGCGACGATGCGCTCCATGCGCATGAACCGCGATCCCTTGACCAGGATCGAGGCCTCGGCGTCCGCGTGCGGGAGCAGGGCCGCGGCGAGCGCATCGGCATCGGCGTGCCAGCGCGCGCCGGATCCGAAGGCCTCGACCGCGAGGCGAGCCTCGCGGCCGGTCGCCTCGAGGTGCTCGATGCCCCGATCGCGGGCGTAGGCGCCGATCTCGCGGTGGAACGCGGGCCCCGCGTGGCCGACCTCGCCCATGTCGCCCAGCACGAGCCAGCGCTCCCCGCCCGCGCGCGCGAGCACGTCGATCGCGGCCCGGACCGAGTCGGGATTCGCGTTGTAGCTGTCGTCGATCACCAGTGCGCCCGACGGGGCGCGACGCGAGAGGAGGCGCCCGGCGACCGGGTGGAACGCGGCGAGTCCGCGCATCACCGCGTCGAGCGACGCTCCGGCTGCGAGCGATGCCGCGGTCGCCGCGAGCGCGTTGCGCGCCATCGGCTCGCCCGGCGCCGTGATCCGCGCGTCGACCGTCCCGGCCCAGGTCCGGATCGCCAGCACGCTGCGGTCGGAAGCGAGCGACACGTGCGCCGTCACGTCGCAGGGCGCGTGCAACCCGAACGTGCGGACCGTCGCGCCCGCGCCCGCCGCCGCGCTCCGCCAGAGGTCGCAGGACGGATCGTCGGCGTTGAGCACCGCGCAGCCGCCTCGAGGCAGCGCGGCGACCGCTTCGGCGTGCTCCGCCGCGACGTCCGCCACCCCCGACAGGAACTCCTGGTGCTCGCGCTGGGCATTGTTGACCACCACGATCGTCGGCGCCGCGACCGCCGCGAGCGCGCGCGTCTCGCCGCGGTGGTTCATGCCCAGTTCGACCACCGCCGCGCGGTGGTCGCCGTTGAGCCGCAGCAGCGTGAGCGGCAGGCCGATGGCGTTGTTGAAGTTGCCGGTCGTCGCGAGCGTCCCCTCGATCCCGAACTGCGCGCGCAGGATCGACGCGATCATCTCCTTGACCGTGGTCTTGCCGTTGCTGCCCACCACGACGACGACCGGAAGATCGAAGCGCGCCCGCCAGGAGGCCGCGAGCCGCCCGAGCGCCTCGAGCGTGTCGCCGACGGCGACGACCGGGCCGGGGAACGCGCCGCGGCCGTCCGCGACGAGCGCGGCGACGGCGCCGCGCTCGAACGCTCCCGCCACGAAGTCGTGGCCGTCGTGACGCTCTCCCGACAGCGCGACGAACAGATCGCCCGGCTCGACCGCGCGCGAGTCTGTCGTGACGCGCGCGAAGCGGGCGTTCGCGCCTTCGAGCCGGCCGTGCACGGCGGCGGCTGCGGCGGCGAGATCCATCATGCGTCGCTCCAGCCGGCGAGCGCGGCGTCGGCGACCCGCGCGTCGGAGAACGCTCTCCGCTCGCCGCCGGCGTCCTGGTAGTCCTCGTGGCCCTTGCCCGCCACGAGCACGACGTCGCCGCGTCGCGCGCCGTGCACCGCGCCGCGGATCGCGGCGTCGCGGTCGAGTTCGATCGACCAGTTCCGGTGGCCCGCGTCGGCGAGTCCCTTCGCGATCGCGCCGGCGATCGTGCCGGGGTCCTCGAGGCGCGGATTGTCGCTGGTCACGACCACGCGGTCGGCGCGATCCCCGGCGATGCGCCCCATCTGCGGGCGCTTGCCCGGATCGCGGTCTCCGCCGCAACCGAACACGCACACGAGCTGGCGTCCCGGCGCGACGACCGGACGCAGCGCGGCGAGCACCTTGTCGAGCGCGTCGGGCGTGTGCGCGTAGTCGATCACCACCATCGGCCGGCCGTCGCCTCCGTGCCGCTCCATGCGCCCAGGCGGCGGCGTGAGCCGCGCGAGCGCGTCGAGCGCGTCGTCGAACCCGACGTCGCTTGCGAGCAGCGCACCGAGCGTGGCGAGCAGGTTGGAAACGTTGAACGCGCCGACGACGCCGGTGTCGACCGTTCCGCGCCCCCAGGGCGTCGCCACGCCCAGCGAGTAGCCGCGCGGCCCGGCCGCGATGCCGGTCGCTGCGACCTCCGCGTTGGCGAGGCCGTAGGAGAGCGCGCGTCCGCCGCGCCCGCGCACCTCGTCAATCAGGCGCTGGCCGAACGGGTCGTCCGCGTTGATCACCGAGCAGGCGAGCCCCGGCCACGAGAAGAGCTTCGCCTTCGCGGCGCCGTAGTCGCTCAGCGTGCCGTGGTAGTCGAGGTGGTCGCGCGTGAGGTTGGTGAACACGGCGACGTCGAAGGTCGCGCCGTTGACGCGGCCCTGGTCGAGCCCGATCGAACTCACCTCGATCGCGACCGCCTTCGCGCCCCGGTCGCGGAATCGCGCGAGCGTCTCGTGGAAGATCGCGGCGTCAGGTGTCGTGTTCGACGCCGGCTCGAGCTCGCCGCGGAAGCCGGTGCCCAGCGTCCCGATGACGCCGCAGCGGCGGCCTGCGGCGTCGAGGCCCTGCGCGATCCACTGCGAGGTCGTCGTCTTGCCGTTGGTCCCGGTCACGCCGACCATCCACAGCTCGCGCGACGGCCGGCCGTAGACTTCGTCCGCGATGAAGCCCAGGCGCGCGGCGAGCCGGTCGACGCCGGCGTTCGCGACCCGCCACTCGCCGTTCCAGCGGAAGTTGCGCGCCTCCCACAGCACCGCTCCCGCGCCGCGCGCGATCGCGTCGGGAATGAACGCGCGGCCGTCGACGCGCGAGCCCGGCCACGCCGCGAACGCGTCGCCGGCGCGCACGTCGCGGCTGTCCGACGTGAGGCGCCGCGGCGCGCCGCCGAGCCGGGCGAACAGGCCTGCCGTGTCGAATGCGGGCTCGGCCATCAGGTTTCCTCGCGCACCTCGTTCTCGTCGGGCACCGGGATCACGTTGTCGACGCGGGCGTCGGTCGGGACGCCGAGCAGGCGCAGCGCGGAGCCGGCGACGGCCGAGAACACCGGCGCCGCAACCGCCCCGCCGTAGTACTTGCCGCCCGAGGGCTCGTCGATCATCACCGCGACGACGATGCGCGGGTCGGAGGCCGGCGCGAACCCGACGAACGAACTCACGTACTTGTCGGGCGCGTAGCCGTGGCCCTCGAGCTTGTGCGCGGTCCCGGTCTTCCCCGCGACCCGATAGCCGGACACTTGCGCGCGCGGCGCGGTGCCGCCGGGCTGCACCGCCATCTCGAGCATCCGTCGAACCGCGAGCGCGGTCTCGCGCGACATCGCCGGCCGCCCCGCGGCCGGCGCGCCGGTCTTGAACAGCGTCGCGGGCATGAGTTCGCCTCCGGTCGCGAACACCGTGTAGGCGCGGGCGAGTTGCACGAGGTTCACCGAGATTCCGTGCCCGTAGCTGATCGTCGCCTGCTCGATCGGCTTCCAGCTCTTCGCCGGCCGCAGTCGCCCGCTCACCTCGCCGGGATAGCCGGTCTTCGGCATCGAGCCGAACCCCACGTCGGCGAGTTCGCGCCACAGCGTCTCGGCGGGAAGCTTCAGCGCGATCTTCGCGGCGCCGACGTTCGACGACTTCTGGATCACCTGCGCGACCGTGAGCGTGCCTTCCGGATGCGCGTCGTGGATCGTGCTCGAGCCGATCGTGAGCGTGCCGCCCCCGGTGTCGATCGGCGTGTCGGGCCGCACGACGCCGGCCTCGAGCGCGGCGGCGATCGCGAACGGCTTCAGCGTCGAGCCGGGTTCGAACACGTCGGTCAGCGCCCGGTTGCGCATCCGCTCGCGCGCCGTGCGCCCGCTCCCGTTCGGGTTGAACGCGGGCCAGTTCGCGAGCGCGAGGATCTCGCCGGTCCGCACGTCGAGGATCACGAGCCCGCCCGCCTTCGCCTTGTTCGACTCGACCGCAGCCTTCAGCTCGCGGAACGCGAGGTACTGCAGGCGCGAATCGAGCGACAGCGCGAGGTCGCGCCCCTCCTGCGGCGCGCGGATCGACGCCACGTCCTCGACCACCTCGCCTCGCCGGTTGATGATCACCCGGCGGCTGCCGGGAGCTCCCGCGAGCCAGGCCTGCTGCGCGAGCTCGATGCCCTCCTGGCCCGCGTCGCGGTCGCCGGTGAAGCCGACGACGTGGCTCGTCACCTCGCCGCCCGGGTAGTAGCGGCGGTAGGCGGTCTCCTCGTTCAGGCCCTTGATGCGCAGCGCGAGCGCGCGCTCCGCCACTTCGGGCGGCACGAACTTCGCCACGTAGACGAAGTCCTCCGACGTGCCGATGCGCGCCTTGAGCGCCGACGGCTTCAGTTCGAGGATGCGGGCGAGCTTCGCGGCCTCCTCGTCGGACATCGAGAGCTGCCCGCCGAACGCCCACAGCGACTTGACCGGCGTCGAGACCGCGAGCGGTTCGCCGGCGCGATCGACGATCCGCCCGCGATGCGCCGGCAGTTCGAGCTCGCGCGAGTAGCGCGCGGCGCCGCGCTCCTGCAGGAACGCGTTGTCGACCCACTGCAGGTACACCGAGCGCCCCGCGAGCACCGCGAACAGGAGCGCGAGGCCTCCGAACAGGATCGCCGCCCGCGCCGCCGGAATCGCGGGAGCCTCCGCGGTCCTCGCGCGGCGTCGCGGAATGGCCGTCGTGGCGTTCATCGCGGCATCCCCGCTTCCGGCGGCAGCGGCACAACCTCGACCCGCCCCGGTCCCGGCGCCCTGAGCTGCAGTTGCTCGCGCGCGAATTTCTCCACCCGCGCGGGCATCGACCAGGTCGACTGCTCGAGCTGGAGCTGTCCGTACTCGACTTCGAGCGCGCGCGAACGCGCCTGCTCGCGCTCGAGCGCGACGAACAGCTTGCGCGCCTGAT
>JADLBN010000025.1 GCA_020847675.1 Burkholderiales bacterium
AGGCGCAGGAGATGGTCGACAAGTACAAGGTGCGCGAGGAGACCGAGCAGAAGATCCCGGTCGTCGCGCCCCCGGCCGGAAGCGACGTCTACCTGATCGCGCGCCTGTGGCAGTGGTGGCCGATGCTAGAGCTCGAGGAGGGCAAGACCTACCGCCTGCACCTCGCGTCGATGGACTGGCTGCACGGCTTCTCGCTGCAGCCGGAAAACATCAACGTCCAGGTGCACCCCGGCTACGAGCACGTGATGACCGTCACGCCGAACCGCGCCGGCACCTATTCGATCATCTGCAACGAGTATTGCGGGATCAACCATCACACGATGGCGAGCCGGCTCTACGTCGTGAAGGCCAAGTGAGGGGATGACCATGGCCGTCAACCGCATGTTTCGCACCTGCCCGTCCACCGGGCTCGTCTACCACGAGCAGGCCGAGAAGCTGATCCGGTGGAACGCCGTGGCGGGAGTCGTCTCGCTCCTCGTCGGCGGGGTTCTCGCGCTGCTCGTGACGCTCACGCGCTGGCCGGCGGTCCACCTGCTGCCCGCCGACTGGTTCTACCTGGTGCTCACCGCGCACGGGCTCAACATGCTCGTGTACTGGATCATCTTCTTCGAGATCGCCGTCCTCTACTTCGCGTCGAGCGTGCTGCTCAAGTGCCGCCTCGCGACGCCGAGGATCGCGTGGGTCGCGTTCTGGATGATGATCATCGGCGCGCTCATCAACAACGTCGCCGTGTTCCGCGGCGATTCGTCGGTGATGTTCACCTCGTACGCCCCGATGGGCGCGCATCCCGCGTTCTACCTCGGCCTCATCGTGTTCGCCGTGGGCGCGCTGATCGCCTGCTTCGTGTTCTTCGGCACGCTCGTCATCGGGCGCGCCGAGCGCACTTACGTCGGCTCGGTGTCGATCGTGACCTTCGGGGCGGTGACCGCCGCCATCATCGCGGTGTTCACGATCGCCTCGGGCGCGATCATCCTGGTCCCGACCTTCCTCTGGTCGCTGGGGGTGATCAACCACATCGACTCGCTGATGTACCGGACCGTGTTCTGGGGATTCGGGCACAGCGCGCAGCAGATCAACATGGCCGCGCACGTCGCGGTGTGGTACGCGATCGCCGGCATCGTGTTCGGCGCGAAGCCGATGTCCGAGAAGGTGTCGCGCGTCGCGTTCTTCCTCTACATCTGCTTCCTGCAGCTCGCGAGCGCGCACCACCTGCTCGCCGACCCGGGGCTCACGTCGAACTGGAAGATCTTCAACACCAGCTACGCAATGTACCTCGCGGTGCTCGCGTCGATGGTCCACGGCCTCACGGTTCCCGGGTCGATCGAGGTGGCGCAGCGAGCGAAGGGCTACAACCGCGGGCTGTTCGAGTGGCTGCGCAAGGCGCCCTGGGGCAACCCGGCCTTCTCGTCGATGTTCCTGTCGCTGGTCGGCTTCGGGTTCCTCGGCGGCATCTCGGGCGTGATGATGGGCACCGAGCAGTTGAACCTCATCATCCACAACACGATCTACGTGCCCGGCCACTTCCACGCGACGGTCGTCATCGGCACGACGATGGCGTTCATGGGGATCACGTTCTTCCTGATCCCGACGCTGTTCCGGCGCGAAGTCATGTTCCCGGGGCTCGCGAAGTGGCAGCCGTACCTGTTCGGACTGGGGATGATGGGCTTCTCGCTGTTCATGATGGGCGCGGGAACGCTGGGCGTGCCACGCCGGCACTGGGACATCTCGTTCGCCGGCAACGCGCTCGCCCACGAGTTCCCGGGAACGGCGTACCTGATGATGGGGCTCACCGCGATCTGCGGTGTCGCCGCGGTCCTCGGCGGCGCCGCCTACATCCTCATCACCGTGGGCAGCGTGTTCTTCGGCAAGCGCATCGAGACGCCGGGATTCAAGTTCGTCGGCGCGCGCGAGGGCCGTGCGGCGCCGCCGCCCAAGGTCGCCCCGGCCCAGGTGTCGCACGCGGGAATCGGGGCGGCCGGTTTCGTCGCGCCGGGGACGTTCGTGCTCGCGTTCGTGTTCCTGATCGCGTTCGTCCTCTACTACTTCGTCAACTGGAAGTACCTGTCGACGGTGTGGGCGCTGTCCTGACCGCCGGCCTTCCCGCCAACCCGGGGCGGCGCGCGAGCGCGCGCCGCCCGGGCCGGGTCTCTCCCACCGGCTCCCGCTCCGTCCAGGGAGGAAGTCTCCGATGAGCGCCACGCAAGCAGTCGCACGCCCCGCGTCGAGGCCGATGAGCGGCTGGCGGCTGGTCTTCGATCTGTTCAAGCTCCGGATCGGGATCGCGATCGGCGCCACTGCCCTCATGGGCCTCGCCATCGCCCCGGGCACGGTGTCCTTCTGGAGCGCCGCCGCGGTCGTGCTCGGCGTGACGCTCGCCTCCGCCGCCGCGGGCGCCTTCAACCAGTACGTCGAGCGCGACCTCGATCGCGCGATGCGGCGCACGCGCCACCGGGCGTTCGTCACCGGGCGGCTCGTCGCCGGCCCGCTGTGGCCGGTCGTCATCGCCGCCGTCGCCTGCTCGGGCGTCGCGCTCGCGTGGATCGGCTCCAACGCGCTTGCCGCGCTCTACACCGCGCTCGGCGCGTTCACCTACGGCGTCGTCTACACGGTGTGGCTCAAGCGCCGGACCGCGTGGAACATCGTGATCGGCGGCCTCGCCGGAAGTTTCGCGGTGCTCGCCGGCGCGGCGGCGGTCGCCCCGGCGACGCCGGACCCGGTCACGCTCGCCTTCGCGGTCGTGCTGTTCCTGTGGACGCCGCCGCACTTCTGGAGTCTCGCGATCGCCTACCGCGACGACTACGCCACTGCCCGCGTGCCGATGCTTCCGGTCGTCGCGGGCGACGCCGCCGCGGCCCGCGCGGTGTTCTCCGGGGCCGCGTTGCTCGTCGCCGCGACGCTGGTGCCGGGATTCCTCGGCCTGTCGTGGTTCTACGTCGCGCTCGCCATCGCCGGCGGTACGCTGCTTCTGATCCGCGCGGCGCAACTCGCGCTGGAGCCCTCTCGCAAGCGCGCGCTCGCGAGCTTCCACGCCTCGCTCATCCAGCTCTCGTTCCTGATCGTCGCCGCGATCGCCGATCCGATCTTCCGTGCCTGACCCGTCGCTCGACCCGAAGCACACGCGACGCCTGCTCATCGCCGCATTTCTCGGCCTCGTGTTCCTGGTCGGCTGGGCGGTGGTCCAGGGACAGGGGCTGCCAGCCGGAACGAGCCTCGACCCGCGCGGTGCCCTCGCGGCCAGCCAGAAGGCGATCGGCGGTACGCTGGGCGAACACCCGCTGACCACTTCCGACGGCCGTCCGATCCGAACCACCGACTTTCGCGGCAAGCCGCTGGTCGTCTCGTTCATCTACACGGGCTGCTTCCAGGTCTGCCCGGTGACCACGGCGTTCCTCGGCGACGCGATCAAGGCCGCACGCGCCGCCGTGGGCGACGACGGCTTCCACGTGCTGACGATCGGCTTCAACCTGCCGTTCGATTCGCCTGCCGCGATGCGCGAGTTCGCGCGGAAGCAAGGTGTGGGCGACGCGAACTGGACCTTCGCGACACCCGCCCCCGAAGCGCTCTACGCGCTGGCCCGCGAACTGGGATTCCAGTGGGCGTCGACCGGCGGCGGGTTCGACCACCTGACGCAGGCGACGATCGTCGACCGCGAAGGCCGCGTCGTGCGCCAGGTCTACGGCGACCGCTTCGAACTGCCGATGCTGGTCGCGCCGCTGCGCGAACTCGTGCTGGGCGATCCAGCGCCGCGCGACGACATCGCCGGACTCCTCGAGCGGGTCCGCGTGCTGTGCACGGTCTACGACCCGCGTTCCGGCCGCTACCGCCTCGACTACGGACTGTTCGTCGAACTGTTCGCGGGCGCGACCATCGTCATCGCGACGCTCTGGTACCTGATCGCCGCTTCGCGCCGCCGCGGCCGCGGCGGTCCGCCGTCCGCCCAGCGCCCGGCCTGACTCCGAACGCCCCCCGCGGGGCGCCGAAACGCGCCCCCGTGATCCAGATCATGTCGTGCGCGCGCGTCCCGGTTCAGGATGCGCACGACGTCGGCTCGTTTCGCGTCCCCGACCCGGGCGTCATGCCTCCGCCCGAGGTCGGGCTTTCCCGGCGGGCTTCATGCGCCCGCGCCGTTCACCTCACGCGATGCTGACCTTCGTCCAACGCACCGGCCAGTCCATCTTCCTCGCCATCGAGCGGCTGTTCAACCGCGCGTTCGGCGAGTCGTCGAACCCGTTCTACCACCTCGGGGCGATAAGCCACTTCCTGCTGTGGATCGTCGTCGGCAGCGGACTCGTCCTCTACGTGTTCTTCTCGACCGGCGTCCGGGAGGCCTACGACTCGGTGCAGTCGATCACCCACGACCAGCCCTGGTTCGGCGGCATCCTGCGAAGCCTCCACCGCTATGCGTCCGACGGCATGGTCCTCACGATGCTGCTGCACGTCGTGCGCCACTTCACCTTCGACCGCTATCGCGCGTTCCGCTGGTTCTCGTGGGTCTCGGGCATCGTGCTGCTGTGGCTCGTCTACATCTCGGGCATCAACGGCTACATGCTGCCGTGGGACCGTCTCGCCCAGTTCGTGGTCGTCGCCACCACCGAGTGGCTCGACTGGCTGCCGATCTTCAAGGGCACGCTGGTCCGCAACTTCATCACGCCCGAGGCGGTGAACGATCGCCTCTTCTCGCTGCTCTCGTTCCTCCACATCGGGCTGCCGCTCGGCGTGCTGGGCCTCCTGTGGGTGCACACGCAGCGCGTTCCGGGAGCCAAGACCCGACCGCCGCGCTCGATCGCGATCCCGCTTACGGTCGCGCTCGTGGTGCTGTCGATCGTGTGGCCCGCGGTGTCGCTCGATCGCGCCGACCTGATGACGGTACCCGAAGCGATCTCGTTCGACTGGTTCTACCTGCCCACGCTCGCCGCGCTCGAGAGCTGGGGACCGGCGATGCTCTGGGCGGCGGTCGCCGGCGGCACGCTGTTCGCGCTCGCGCTGCCCTGGCTCCCGCCCAAGCACGCGTCGAAGGTCGTGCACCACGTCGCGGTGCGGCCGGACAACCGCATCGTCCCGGCGCGCGGCGGCGAGTCGCTGCTCGACGCGGCGCTCCGCGAGGGCATTCCGATCCCCTACGACTGCCGCAGCGGCGGCTGCGGCCAGTGCAAATGCAGCCTGCTGTACGGCGACGTCGAGCTGGAGCCCTACCAGAAGTCCGCGCTCTCCGACGACGAGCGGCGCGCCGGCAAGATCCTCGCGTGCGTCGCCTCGCCGACCACCGACGTCGAGATCGAGTACGTCCCGGTCGCGCTGCCCGGCGGCAACGCGCCGCGGCGCTGGAAGGCCTCCGTCGCCTCGCTCGCGAAGGCGGCCGACGACGTGATGATCGTCCACCTCGCGGTCGAGGGCGGCAAGGACCTCCACTTCTACGCCGGCCAGTACATCAACGTGCTGCTCCCTGACGGGCAGAAGCGCAGCTTCTCGTTCGCCACGGCGCCGGGCGACGGCCGCCGCATCGAGCTGCAGATCCGGCGCGTGCCGGGCGGCCTCTACACGACGCACGTCTTCGACGCGATGCGCGTGGGCGAGGCGGTCGAGTTCGAGGGTCCGCTGGGCTCCTTCTTCCTGCGCGAGGACTCGAAGAAACCGATCCTGTTCGTTGCCGGCGCGACCGGATTCGCTCCGGTGAAGAGCATGGTCGAGTACGCGTTCGCGAAAGGGATGAAGCGCGAGATGGTCCTCTACTGGGGCACGCGCAGGCTCCCCGACATGTACGCACGCGAACTGTGCGAGCGCTGGGCGCGCGAGCACGCGAACTTCCGCTTCGTGCCGGTGCTCTCGGACCCGGTGCCGGGCGACGGCTGGACCGGCCGCACCGGCCTTGTCCACGCCGCGATCCTCGCCGACTACCCGTCGCTCGCCGGCCACCAGGTGTACGCCTGCGGGTCGGTGGCGATGGTCGAAGCCGCGCACCCGGCGTTCCGCGCCCGCGGCATGGATCCGAACGACTGCTTCTCCGACGCGTTCCGCCTGTCGCCCCACCTCGCGCGCGAAACGCCGGAAGAGGACGTCGTGCGGCTGGGAGGGGCGTGAGATGACGACGCCGGTCAACCGGGTCGTGAGCTGGACCGGGCAGTTCATCGGCTACGCGGCGTTCTGCGTCGCGCTCGCGTACTTCGCGACCCGGCCCGTCTACCATCCGATCCCGGCAGGCACCGCGCTCGTCAAGGTGTCGCTGCAGCACGCCGGCCAGCGCAAGGAGGCCTGCCGCGAGCGCAGTGCCGAGGAGCTGGCGAAGCTCGCGCCGAATATGCGCACGGCGTCGGTCTGCCCGCGCGAGCGCGTCCCGGTCGCCATCGAGATTTCGCTCGACGGGCAGACGATCGTGTCCGAGAGCGTGCCTCCGTCGGGGCTCGCGAAGGACGGCAGTTCGACGCTGTACAAGCGGGTCGAAGTACCAGCCGGCGAGCATCGCGTCGTGGCGAAACTCGGCGATGCGCCCGAGCCCGGATTCGGCCACGTCAAGGAAGCCTCGATCAAGCTCGTCCCGGGCGCGATCCTGCTGATCGACTTCGATCCGAAGAGCGGCGGGTGGTCGTTCCGCACCTGACGGGTCCCGCGATCCGTTCGCCGGTTTCGATCGCACGGCCGCGTCCGACCGCTGCCGCGAGTCCGGGCTGAAGCCGTGCCCGAGGCGATGCCGCGCATCGGAGTCGCGGGCAGCGCGGAAGCACGGGCCTCCGGGCGCACGCGGTCGCTCGTGCGTGCCGGCTTCGACCGCGTCGAGTCGGTGTTCGACCTCGCGTTCGGCGCCCGTGCGAACCCGTGGCGGGCGCTGGGCGCGCTCGCGTGGCTCCTGTTCTGGGTCGTCACGGTCACCGGGATCTACGTCTACGCCGCGTTCGACACGAGCGTCGAAGGCGCCTGGGCCTCGGTCGAGCGGATCAGCGCGAACGCGTGGCCGCTCTCGGGGCTCGCGCGGAGCCTCCACCGCTATGCGTCGGACGCCTTCGCCGTCGTCGTGCTCGCGCACCTCGCGCGCGAATGGGCGCACGGGCGCTACGCGCACGTGCACCGCTACGCGTGGATCACCGGCGTCGTGCTGCTCGGCCTCGTCTGGGTGTCGGGCGTGGGCGGGTTCTGGCTCACGTGGGACCGGATCGCCCAGTTCTCGATCGTCGCGACGACCGAGTGGCTCGACGCGCTGCCGCTCTTCTCCACGCCGCTCGCGAGCAACTTCGACGCGAACGCGGACCTGAGCGACCGCCTGTTCTCGCTCCTCATGTTCCTGCACATCGGCTTCCCGCTCGCGACGTTCGCCGCGATGGGCATCCACGTGAAGCGTCTCCAGCGCCCGGCGACGCACCCACCCCGAATCCTGGCGGCCGGCACGCTCGCCTCGCTCGTCGCGCTTTCGCTCGTGCGTCCGGTGACGAGTACGGAGCCCGCCGACCTCGCGAGCGTTCCTGCGAGCCTTCCGCTCGACTGGTTCTGGCTCGCGCCCCACGTCGTCCAGTACGCGCTCTCGCCGCAGGCGCTGTGGGCGATCGTCGGCGCGGTCGCCGCGGTGCTGTTCGCGCTGCCGTACGCGTCCCGCCTCGCGCGTGCTCCGCGCCGCCCGGCTGCGGTCGTCGCGCTCGAGTGGTGCAACGGCTGCCGGCGCTGCTTCGCCGACTGCCCCTACGACGCGATCGAGATGGTCGGGCGCAGCGACGGGCGTCCGCACCCGTTCGAGGCCCGCGTGAACGCCGACCTGTGCGCCGGGTGCGGCATCTGTGCCGGGTCCTGCCCGTCGTCGGCTCCCTTCCGCTCGGTCGCGGATCTCGTGTCCGGCATCGACCTGCCCGGGAAGCCGATCGGCGCGGCGCGCTCGACGCTCGAACGCGAACTCGCGCGCATCGCGGCATCCAGCCGCGCGGACGGGCCGGCCGCACCACGCATCGTGGTCGTCGGCTGCGACGAGTCGATCGACGTCAAGTCGCTGCGCGACGGCGACACCGCCGCGCTCTCGCTCCTGTGCGCCGCGCAGCTTCCGCCCTCGTTCGTCGACTACGCGCTGCGCAGCGGCGCCGACGGCGTGCTCGTCACCGGCTGTCGTGAAGGCGACTGCACCTGGCGCCTGGGGCAGACGTGGACCGCGGAGCGGTTCGCGGGCGAGCGGGCGCCGAAACTGCGCCCGGTCGTGCCGCGCGAACGCGTGCGCATCGCCTGGGCCGGCCCGCAGGACACCGCCGCGCTCGCAGCGTCGCTCGCGGCCTTTCGCGCCGACCTCGTTCGCCTGCCGGAGGACACCCGCCGCTACGCCGTCGCGCCGAAGCGGTACTCTTCCGCCCATCCGGAACCCCGATGACCACGCTCGCGATGCCCCGACCCGACGATTCCGCGCCGCGCCCCGGCGCCTCGACGTCCGCAATGTCCGCCCGATTTGCGCTCGACGTTCCCGATGGCGCGCGCGCGCGCCTCGCGACCGGCTGGCTCGCTCTGGGTGTCGGCGCGCTCGCGGCGTCCGGGCTCCTCGCCGTGTTCCTCGCGCTCGCGCGCACGCCGGGCATCGGACGCTTCCTTCCCGCGGGAGACTTCTTCCGCACCGTGCTGGTCGCGCACGTCGACCTTTCGGTGCTGGTCTGGTTCGTCGCCATCGCCGGGACCGTGTGGAGCCTCAACAGCACGACCCGAGCGCTCGGCCTCGGCCGCGCGGCGATCGCGCTCGCCGCGGTCGGCGCGCTGCTGGTCGCCGTGGCACCGTTCTTCGACCCGGCGGCGCCGATCATGGCGAACTACATTCCGGTGATCGACGCTCCGGTGTTCCTGTCCGGTCTCGCGGCGTTCGCCGCCGGGACCGCGCTCCTCGTGCTGCGCGGGCTCCTCGCCTCGCCGCTGGTCGGCGCGCGGCTCGACGGCGCCGGCGCGCTCCGGTTCGGAATCAACGCGTCGCTCGTCGCCTGTGCGGTCGCGCTTCTCGCATTCGCGTGGTCGTTCGCCGCCGTGCCGCGGGCGCTCGAGCCGCGCGCCTACTACGAGCTCGCGTTCTGGGGCGGCGGACACGTGCTCCAGTTCGCGTGGACGCTGCTGCTGCTCGTCGCCTGGCTCGTGCTCGCCGACGCGTCGGGCCTGCGCGTGCCGATCTCGCCGCGTGTCGTCACGCTGCTGTTCGCGCTGCAGCTCGTTGCCGTGTTCGCGACGACGCTCGTCTACCTCGCCTTCGACGTCACCTCGGTCGAGCACCACCGGCTGCAGACCTGGCTGATGCGCATCGGCGGAACGATCGCGATCCCGGTCGTCGCCGCCGCAATCGCCGTCGGATACGCGCGGCGCGACCGGACGGCGCCGATGCCTTCCGATGCGAAGCCCCTCGCCGCGGCGCTCGTCGTCTCGATCGTGCTGATCGGCGCGGGCGGGCTGTTCGGCTTCCTGATCCGGGGCAGCGACGTGCGCATCCCCGCGCACTACCACGGTGCGATCGTCGGCGTGACGATCGCGCTGATGGGACTCGTCTACTGGCTCCTGCCGCGCCTGGGCGCCGCGCCACCGCGCCCGCGGCTCGCGGTGTGGCAATCGCTGCTCTACGGCACGGGCCAGCTCATGCACATCACCGGGCTCGTGTGGTCGGGGGGCTACGGCGTGCAGCGCAAGGTCGCCGGCGGCGAGCAGGTGCTGCGCTCCGCGGGCGAGATCGCGGGCATGGGGCTCATGGGAGCGGGCGGCCTCGTTGCGGTTTCCGGCGGCGTGCTGTTCGTGGTCGCCGTCGCGCTGGCCGTGCGCGACCGCAGGCGCGCTGCGTGAGCAACGTCGTTCTCGGCAGGCGGCTCACCCTCGCCGCCGCGATCGCCGTGTTCCTGGTGATCGTCGCGAGCGCGTACCTGCGTCATGCGCAGGCGGGACTCGGCTGCGCCGACTGGCCCTCCTGCTACGGCGCCGTCGGGAACGCTCCCGCAGCGGCGGGCGCTTTCGTCGCGCGGCTCGTCCACCGCCTCGCCGCGTCCACGGCGCTGATCCTGATCGCGCTCATCCCGTTTCTCGCGCTGCGACGGCAGAACGGCTTCGACGTCGAGCGTCGCCTCGCGTGGCTCGCGCGCGCGATCGCGCTCGCGCTCGCGGGGCTGGGCCTCGCGACTCCCGGCGCGCGCGTGCCTGCGGTCGCGCGCGGCAATCTCGTCGGCGGGGTCGCCATGTTCGCGACGCTGGCGGTGCTGGCCGCGCGCCTGTCGACGAAGCCGGCCTCCGGTTGCAGGCGGCTCGCGCGGGTGGCGCTGATCGTCGCGGCGCTTCACGTGCTGTCGGGCGGCATGATCGGCGCGCAGTTCGCGCTGACCGCCTGTCCCGCGTCGCTCGCCTGCCCGGGAGCCGACTTCGGCACGCTCGCGGCCACCCTCGATCCGCTGCGGCCGCTCGACATCGCCGACGGCCGCGTCAGGACGGTCGCCGGTGCGGCAGGGCTCGTGCTCTTGCACCGTGGCCTCGCGGTGGCCGTACTCGTCCTCGCGCTCGCGGCTGCATGGTCGACGCGCGCCGACCGCACGCTCGCCGCGACGCTCGCCGCTGCTGCGGTCCTCGGAACCGTCACCGGGGCCGTGGCGACGCTCGCGCAGCCTTCGCTCGCCGCGACGCTCGCGCACAACGCGCTCGCCGCGATCCTGGTCGCCGCGCTCGCGGCCGCGGCGTTCCTGCGACGCGTGCCCGCCCTCCGCCCGCCGGACAGTCGAACCGGTTGATCCGGACGACGATACGCGGCCGCGGGATCGAGCCCTGCCGGGCGCGGACCAGGACCTTCAGGCTGAAGCCGCGGTCCGGATCGTGCGCGCGGACCTCGCCTACTTGCCGAACACCGACTTGAGCAGATCCGTGGTCCGGGCGGCAGGATTGGCGCGGATGTTCTTCTCCTCCTGCCCGACCATGGTGAACAGCCCGTCGAGCGCCTTGTTGGTCACGTAGTCGTCGAGGTTCAGCGACTGCTTGCCCATCAGCGGCACGCTCTCGTAGCGCCCGATCATGTCGTTGTAGGCGCGCGTGGCGCCGACTTCGTTGACCTTCGCGGACACGACGGGCTTGAAGGCGGCGTAGAGCTTGTCGTGCGTCTTGCGGCGGAAGAACTCGGTGGCCGCCGTATCGCCGCCGGTGAGGATGCCCCGCACGTCGTCGAAGGTCATCTCGCGGATCGCGTCTGCGAAGGTCTTGGCGGCCAGGGGCGCCGCCGCCTCGGCCGCGCGATTCATGCTGAGGACGAATGCGTCGACCTCTTTCTGGTAGCCGGCCATGCGGGCGACGTCGGCCACCTTCTGGAGGCTCGGCGGCATCAGGATCTTGACCGCGGCATTGCCGAAGTAGCCATCCTTCTTCGACAGGTCGTTCACCGCCTCCTCGGTGCCCTTCGCGAGCGCTTCCTTGATGCCCGCGGCATTGGTCTGGTCGTTCCCGGCGCCCACACTCGAGTTCGCCGCCGGAACCTTGGGCAGGTTTCCCGCCCCTTTCATGAGATCGTCGAGCTTCGGCAACTGGGCCGAGGCCTCGAGCGCCACCAGCAACCCCAACAACGCGATCGCCCCTCGCTTCACGATGCACTCCTCTTCACGATGCTCTCCTGTTCAAGACCGCCTGCGCCTATCAGCATAACAAGCTTCGACAAGCAGGTTCCCTGACGCAACTTGGCGCGAGCTCGCGTACCGTGGCCCGTCCACGGACTGAGCCCCCATCATGCGACTTCGGGATTTCCTCAAGCACGCCTTCATCCTCGCGCTGCTGCCGTTCGCGACGAGCTGCGGCGGCCCCACGTCCTCGCCCGCCTCGCTGCCGGAGCGGCTGATGACCGACGAGGCGCGTGTGTGAAACGTCCGCAGGTTCTTCGTCGCGCGCCGCGCGAAGTTCGAGCCGGAGGTTCCCCTGCCGGTGGGGGACGGCGGAACCGACATGTCGGTCGCCTCGACACCGTGCCGGCAGACCGGCTGTTCGTAACCGCGAGGCGCCGCACCTGCCGCCGCGGACCCGGAGCGCGTTGACCCCTGCCGCCGCGGCGTGTAGCGTCGCGCCTCCCGGTTGCGCCTCGAGACCCGCCCATGTCCGCTCGCACGCCCGAAGACGTCCACCCGTTGTTCGCGCGCCACTTCGCAGCGGCCGACATGCCCGCACTCCTCTCGCTCTACGAGTCCGACGCGGTGCTGCTGCCGCAACCGGGCGTGGTCGCGCGCGGCCACGCGGCGATCCGCGAGGCGCTCGCCGGATTCCTTGCGATGAAGGGCGAGTTCCGTATCGTGTCGTCGAAGACCGTCCACGCCGGAGACCTCGCGCTCGTCTACGCGAAGTGGACGCTCGACGCGAAAGCGCCCGACGACAGCCCGGTCCACCTCGAAGGCGAGACTTCCGACGTCGTGCGCCGGCAGGCCGACGGAAGCTGGCTGCTCGCGATCGACAGCCCGTTCGGCTCGAGCGGCACCATCTAGTCCCGGTGTCAGACACGGTGTCAGACACCGTGTCAGACACCGTGTCTGACACCGGTCGAACGGTCAGGCGCGCACGTCAACCCGGGGAACGTGATCGCGCAGTTCGTCGACGAGCGCCCGATCGATGATCGCCCCGCGCGGCGCAGCTTCGACCAGTGACGCGTCTGCACACCCGTCGGGGCGAAACGGCTGCAGGACCCAGCGGCGCACGCCAGCAGCCGCGAGTTCGGCGGCGAGGCGCAGCAGACGCTCACCGGACAGAAGCGACGGATGGACCGTCGTGCGAACCTCGTGCGCGACACCCGAGGCGAGAACCGCCCTCAGGCTCGCGAACGCCGCGGTGCCGCTGTCTTCGACTCCCGTGATCGCCGCGTAGTCGCTCTCGGGCGCCTTCACGTCGAAGCCGATCCACT
>JADLBN010000323.1 GCA_020847675.1 Burkholderiales bacterium
GGATGTCGTGGGGGTCGACGCTCGCCCTCGCCTATGCGGAGTCCCACCCGGAGCACGTGTCCGAAATCGTGCTCGCGGCCGTCACCACCACCCGCCCCGAGGAGATTGACTGGCTCTACCACGGCGCGGGGAGGTTCTTCCCGGACCAGTGGGTGCGCTTCCGCGAGGGCGTGCCGCCAGCCGAACGCGACGGGGACCTGGTCGAAGCCTACGTCCGGCTGCTCGAACACCCGGACCCGGCGGTTCGAGAGCGGGCAGCGGCGAACTGGTGCGCCTGGGAGGACGCGGTGGTGGCCACCGACCCGGGCGCGGGCCCCAATCCGCGCTACGGAACAATTCGCCGCCTGTGGTCGTTTAACAAACAGGCAGGTCGGCGCCGCGCGCTGGTCTTAAAGGCTCGGAGTGTACGTACACGGTTCGCCGAGCCGCCAGAGACTGATACCTGACGACGCGGCTCAGGGGTTACAAATGAGAAGACCTCACCCAAGTTCATCGGCGCGCGACTGTGGCGGGATGCAGGCTTCTACCCCCGTCTCCCGCGAAATTCGACCTCTTTCGGTCACACGCCTGTCGATTCTGGCGTTGTTCATTCTGGTTTGGACCGCAACGGGATGCTCCCGGAACGACACCGAAGGTGTCCAGTCGCCCACTTACCGCGCGCCGGCGGAGACCGTTCCGCCGAGTCTCGCCAATTCTCCGCAGGCAACGGCAAACCCCACAGCCGCCGAGGCCCCCACAGCGATCGAATGTCCCGTCGATAGCGACACCTGCGCCCGCGCCCGCGAAATAGTGACGGCGTGGCGTAGAGGTGACCTTGATCGCCTTGTGGCATTGGCGCGCCCGATTTCGGTGGCCTGTCCCGTGCCTCGCCCAACCGGGCTCGGCGGCCCTTACCCGTTGTGCGATGGGGCGACGGTCGATGGTGAACTTCGAACCGGATACCTCTGGAGTTCGGGCACGCATGGTGGGTTGCGGAACGAGACGGCATTTCGTGGCGGTCTCCGCGAACTCCTCGCTCTCGAGCTGAAGCTTCTTTCCATAGGCTGCCTCGATTCTGGACAAAGGATCTGTGATGGCGATTTCGTCCTCGCATTCGGAATCGCGAAGTTCGGTACGCTCGAAGTTGTATACGACATTCCGGTGTTCGTCGATGGCCAGGACTTCGGCTTGGTCGGAGCCCTGCCGCGAACCCTATATAGCTGTTCCGAAACTGCCCAACCCCCATGCGAGCGCGTGCTCGGAGGAAGGGCCACCGCGCCGGACTACCGCTCGTGGGGCGGTGCCGACACCCCAGCTCCGTCGCCTGATTGGACCTTTTTTCGTTGGACGCCGTTCTAAACGCAGAGAGCTATCCAGCAGGTCGCTGGGATTCTCACTAGTGCCCTACCAAGTTAGCTGAATCGATGAGAGACCGCTTCCGGTGGCGACGAGGGAGCAGGGGTGGGAGCGCCCCGGCTGAAATTGCGGTCACTGACCACCGAGCAGGAGGAGACCC
>JADLBN010000026.1 GCA_020847675.1 Burkholderiales bacterium
ACATCAGTCCCCACCGTCGGATCAGACCCCCTCGCTCCCGGAGTCGGAGAGGAGCAGCCTCTCGACCGCCGCAGCGTCGAGCCGCAACACCTGACGATGGGGTCTGACACCTGACTGGCGTGCTCCGAAGGAGCGCGCCCAGGAAGGTGTCTGACCCCGGTGTTGGATCTTCGGATCGCCGCCGACGTAACGACGGGGGCGAAACCCGGGGTCAGACACCGGTTTGCGCGCTCGCCTCCGGCTCGCGCGTCAATCGGTGTCAGACCCCACCATCAGACATCAGTCCCCACCGTCAGACATCAGTCCCCACCGTCAGACATCAGACCCCACCGTCAGACATCAGACCCCACCGTCAGGTCAGACCCCACCGTCAGGTCAGATCCCCTCGCTCCCGGAGTCGGAGACCAGCAGCCGCTCGACCGCCGCAGCGTCGAGCCGCAGCATCTCGCGTCCTCCGCGATCGCGCGGCGACCGCGACCGCCATGCACCGGGCGTCCGCACCGACAGCCGCACGCCGCCGCGACGCGTCTCGATGTAGTACTCGCCCGCGCCGTCCTCGTCGCCCGGCAGCGGCCGGAAGTCGATGCGCGCGTTCAGGAGTTCCATCTCGACCGACTTCGCGTCGTCGGCCGCGAGTTCGATGCGGATGTCGCTGTGTTCGGTGGCCCAGCCCGCGGCGACCCCTCCCACCAGGCGCGCGTCGCGCGAGGCGAAGCGGCGGAGCCAGTCGAGCGCCTCGGCCCGGCGCTCCCGGATCATGGCCCGGTGCTCGTCGCCGCCGAAGAGCGCGTGGTACTCGGCCAGCGCATCCTCGACTTCGTCGTCGCGCGGCAGTGCCGCGCGCGCAGGCAGGCCGAGTTCGCGTGCGGCCTTGCGCTTCGCATAGGACCAGTCCACGAGGCCATGCTCGGCGATGAGGCGCGCCGCGGCCTGCGCGAGGCTCGCGCGCATCTCTCCGTCGGGGCCGAGGCCGTGGCGGCGTTCGGCGCGGCGTGCCTCCCACGCCGCGGCGGATCGCGGGCGCCGGCTCATCTCGGGCAGGCGCCCGGTGCGTCGCCGCGGGCGTCCCGCGCACCCGGATCCCCCGATGCGGCGCCGCTGACATTGCCCGCGCGGGGGCGAAGGGTCCGGGCGGTGTGGACTGGTGGCAAGCGGCCTCCGGAACGCTGCACGGAGCCTCCCTAGAACAGCTGGTTGCGGACGTCCTGCGCCGACTTGCCTCCGGGCGCCGGGACGAGCGTGTCCTCGCGCCCGCGCGGCAGCGTCTCGGCGAAGAACCAGTCGGTCAGCGGACTCGCGTCGTCGCGCAGGCCGGTGGCGTCGTTGATGCGGACCTGGACGACGCCGGGCGGCGGCTCGGCCGGCTGCTCGGGAACGCCCTTGAGCGCCCGCTGCATGAACGAGATCCAGATCGGGAGCGCGGCGACCGACCCGGTCTCGTTGTTGCCGAGCGAGCGCGGCTGGTCGAAACCGATCCACGCGATCCCGACGAGCGAGGGTGTGTAGCCGCAGAACCACGCATCGACGTTGTCGTTGGTGGTCCCGGTCTTGCCGGCGATGTCCTTGCGTCCGAGCGACTTGGCCCGCGTCGCGGTTCCCGTCGCCACGACGTCCTTGAGGAGCGTCGTCATCACGAACGCGTTGCGCGGGTCGATCGCGCGCTCGGCGGTCTCGCCCGCACGCGAGGGATCGGCGTCAGTCAGGACGTTGCCCTTCGCATCGACGATCCTCGCGATCAGGTAGGGCGCGACCCGGTAGCCACCGTTGGCGAACACCGCGTAGGCCCCGCCCATCTGCAACGGCGTCGCTGCGCCCGCGCCGAGCGCCATCGTGAGGTAGGCCGGATTGAGCTTCGGGTCGAATCCGAACTTCGCGACGTAGTCCTGCGCGTACTGGGGACCGATCGCCTGGAGCACCCGGATCGTGACGAGGTTCTTCGATTTCGCGAGCGCGACGCGCAGCCGCATCGGCCCCTCGAACTTGGCGTCGTAGTTCTTGGGCTCCCAGTCCTCGCCGCCGGTCTTCTCGGCCGGCACGAAGAACGGCGCGTCGTTGATGACGGTCGCCGGCGTGAACCCCTTCTCCAGCGCGGCCGAGTAGATGAACGGCTTGAACGCCGACCCCGGCTGCCGCTGGGCCTGGGTCACGTGGTTGAACTTGTTGCGGTCGAAGTCGAAGCCTCCGACCAGCGCCTGGATCGCGCCGTCCTCTGGCCGCAGCGCGAGGAACGCCGCCTCGGCCTGCGGCAATTGCGCGATTCCCCAGCGCTCCTTGTCGTCCTTCGACAGCCGGATCACGGCGCCGCGCCGGATTCGCTGGTTGGCGGGAGTCTTGTCGGACAGGGCCCGGGAGGCGAACTTGAGTCCTTCGCCTTCGACCTGGACGGCGTCCCCGCTGGACAGGATCGCGCGGACGTCGGTGGGCGAGGCCGAGGTCACGACCGCAGCCAGAAGGTTGTCGCTGTCCGGTGCTTCCTGGAACGCGCGCTCGAGGGCCTGCTCGGCCTCGGCCGGGTCATCGGGCAGGCTCACGTAGGTCTCCGGTCCCCGGTAGCCATGTCGCCTGTCGTATTCGATGACGCCCCGGCGAACCGCGGCGTAGGCGGCTTCCTGCTCCGCGGTGCGGATCGTGGTCCAGACCGTGATGCCCCGGGTGTAGGCCTCCTCGCCGTAGGCTTCGAACACCACCTGGCGGGCCATTTCCGCGACGAACTCTGCGCGCACCGGATTGGCCGCCTTCACCCCCTGTCGGACGACCAGTGGCGCATTTTGTGCTTGTTCGTACTCTGCGTCCGAGAGGTAGCGGAGGTCGTGCATCCGCCGGAGCACGTACTGCTGGCGGACCTTCGCACGCTTGGGATTGGAGACCGGGTTGTACGCCGACGGGGCCTTGGGCAGGCCCGCGAGCGTGGCGGCCTCGGCGGGCGTCAGGTCCTTGAGGGGCTTGCCGAAATAGATCTGGGCAGCCGCGGCGAAGCCGTAGGCCCGCTGGCCCAGGAAGATCTGGTTGATGTAGAGCTCGAGGATTTCGTCCTTGGACAGGCTGGCTTCGATCTTCCAGGCGAGCAGCACCTCCCGGAGCTTGCGGGAGAGCGTCTTCTCGCGGGTCAGGAAGAAGTTCCGGGCCACCTGCATCGTGATCGTGCCGGCGCCTTGCTGGGTGCCGGAGACCACGTTGGACAGGGCGGCCCGCAGGACCGACACGAAGTCGACGCCGCCATGCTGGTAGAAGCGCTCGTCCTCGGCCGCCAGGATCGCGTGCTTCATCAGTTCGGGGACCTCCCCGATCCGGACGATGGCTCGCCGTTCCTCGCCGAATTCTCCCAGGAGGTCCCCGCTCGCCGAAACGACACGGAGCGGGATTTTGGGCTGGTAATCGGTCAGCGTCTCCAATGAGGGGAGCGTCGGATAAAGCAACGCCAGCACGAAAGCCCCGAGAAGACCTCCGACGACCGCCAGGCCGAGGACGACGGAGCCGACGTAGAGGAGCCAGCGCTTTAGCACGTGGGAATAAAAGTTGCGTCAGGACCGCGGTTGGGTCCGGTTGTGGGCAAGGTTGCAACACCCGGCGCCGGACCGGACCGAAAGGTTTGACATCGTTGTGGGTTGCTGCCAGAGTTTAATGTAAGTTGTCAGCATTGCCGGCGACAGGGATATGCTGTCCGAAAAATTTTCCGGGGTCCTCGACGTCTTCAAGACCAAGGCACCGACGCTGATCGGCGTCGATGTCGCGTCGACCTCCATCAAGCTCGTCGAACTGTCCGAAGTCGGCAAGGGCAGCTACCGGCTCGACCGCTACGCGATCGAGCCCCTCGCCAAGGATACGGTCCAGGACGGCAACATCGCTAATCTGGACCAAGTCAGCGACGCGCTCAAGCGGGCCTGGAAGCGGCTCGGGAGCCGCAACCGCAACATCGCGCTGGCCCTGCCGGCCGCGATGGTGATCACCAAGAAGATCATCGTCCCCTCGGGCCAGAAGGAGGAGGAGCTCGAACTGACCGTGGAGGCCGAGGCGAACCAGTACATCCCGTTCGCGCTGGACGAGGTCAACCTCGACTTCCAGATCCTCGGAGCCGCGCCCAACAACCCGGACGAGGTCGAGGTGCTGATCGCCGCGTCTCGGAAGGAGAAGGTCGAGGACCGGGTGGCGATCGCCGAGGCGGCGGGCCTCAAGCCCCGCGTGATGGACGTCGAGTCCTACGCGACGCAGGAGGCGTTCCGGCTGATCACGCCGTCGCTGCCGGCCAACGGCCGCGACCAGAACATCGCCTACGTCGACATCGGCGCCCACATCACCCACTTCTACGTGCTGCGCAACGGCCAGTTCCTGTTCTCCCGCGACCAGGCCTTCGGCGGCAACCAGCTCACCCACGACATCCAGCGGGCCTTCAACCTGTCGCCGGAGGAGGCCGAGTCGGCGAAGAAGAACCAGGGCCTGCCGGAGAACTACGACAACGACGTGCTGCAGCCGTTCATGGAGACCCTAGCGCTGGAGATCACGCGGGCGCTGCAGTTCTTCTTCACGTCCACCTCGTACAACCAGGTCGACCAGATCGTGCTCGCGGGCGGATGCGCGCAACTGCCCGGCCTGGACGAGCTCGTAGCCAAGCGCGCGGGCGTGGCGACCGTGATCGCCAACCCGTTCGCCTCGATGCAGGTGTCCGACCGGATCCGGCCGCGGCAGCTGGCGGCGGACGCGCCGATGCTCACGATCGCGGCGGGACTCGCGATGCGGGGATTCGGGTGAGAGCGACTGCGCTCAGCCGCGCTTTGCCCGCCAGCGGGGCGTGCGGGCGGGGAGCCGCCGTGAGGCGACCCGGGGGGAGGGGTTAACCCGCCATGGCGAATCCCGTCCGCATCAACCTGCTCCCGCACCGCGAGGAGAAGCGGCAGGCGAGGCAGCGGCAGTTCGTCTCGTTCGCCGTGTTGCTCGCGATCCTCGCGCTCGCGGTGGTCGGGCTGGTCCACATGGTGTTCTCGGCGAAGATCGAGGACCAGAACGCCCGCAACCAGCTCCTCACCACCGAGATCGCGAAGCTCGACGAGCAGATCAAGGAGATCGACAAGCTGCGCGACCAGATCCAGCAGGTGCTCGCGCGGAAGCGGGTGGTCGAGAACCTGCAGGCGAACCGCAACGAGGCGGTCCACCTGCTCGATCAGGTGGTGCGCCAGCTGCCTGACGGCATCTACCTGAGATCGCTCCGCCAGATCGGCAACCGGATCCAGGTGATCGGCTACGCGCAGTCGAATGCCCGCGTGTCGACCCTGATGCGCAACATCGAGGCGTCGCCCTGGATCACCGCGCCTGAGCTGGTCGAGATCAAACTCGTCAACCTGCCCGGTGCGGCGCGCGGCGCTCCTGCCCAGCAGGTGAACGAGTTCACGCTGAACTTCCAGATGAAGCGGGCGCAGCCGGTCGGCGCGCCGGCGGCCACGCCCGCGTCGGCGAAGACGCCCCCGGGCGCGAAGACGCCGCCGGGTGCCAAGGCGGCCGCGGCGGCGACGGGAGGCCTCGGATGAACTTCGACGAGCTTCGCCGCCTGTCGCTCAAGGACGTCGGCAACTGGCCGGCGCTGCCGAAGCTTCTGGTGCTCGGCGCGGTGTTCGTGGCGATCATCGCGGCCGGTGCGTTCTTCGACTGGAAGGACCAGTGGGAGACGCTCGACGCCGCTCAGATCAAGGAGGGTACGCTCCGCGAGCAGTACGCGCAGAAGAAGGCGAAGGCGATCAACTTCGACGCCTACCGCGCTCAGCTCTCCGAGGTCGAGCAGTCGTTCGGGGCGCTGGTGAAGCAGCTCCCCAACCGCTCCGAGATCGACGCGCTCCTGACCGACATCAACCAGGCCGGTCTCGGCCGCGGCCTCGTGTTCGAGCTGTTCAAGCCCGCGGCGCAGGAGAAGATGGCCGACTTCTACGCCGAGCTCCCGATCGCCATCCGCATCACCGGCAACTACCACGACATGGGTGCGTTCGCGAGCGACGTCGCGCAGCTTCCGCGCATCGTGACGCTGAACGACGTCTCGATCGTGAACGAGAAGGGCACGCTCCGGATGAACGCGGTGGCGAAGACCTTCCGCTACCTCGACGACGAGGAGATCGCCCGCCAGAGGGCGCTGGCCAAGCAGGCCAAGGACAAGGCGAGGAAGAAATGAGCCGCGCCGGACTCGCCGTCGCTCTCGTGGTCGCCGCGCTCGGACTCGCCGCCTGCGGCGGCGAGAGCCACCAGGACCTCCGCGCCTGGATGAACGAGCAGGGCAAGGGCGCCCAGGGCAAGCTCGAGCCGCTGCCGCAGATCCTCCCCTACGAGCCGTTCGCCTACAACGCGTTCGAACTCCCGGATCCGTTCAAGCCGCGCAAGATCGAGCCGGCGAAGGGGAACAGCAAGCTCGCGCCCGACCTCGCGCGCCGCCGCGAGCCGCTCGAGAGCTTCCCGCTCGAGTCGCTGACGATGGTCGGCACGCTGGCGAAGGGCAAGACGATGTACGCGCTGGTGCGCACGCCTGACAAGGACATCTACCAGGTGCGCGCCGGCAACTTCATGGGCCAGAACTACGGCGTCGTCACCGGCATCGCCGACACCGAGATCAAGCTCAAGGAACTCGTGCAGGACAGCGCGGGCGACTGGACCGAGCGCACGTCGGCGCTCCAGCTCCAGCAGCCCGATGCCCGGGCACAGGGGGGAAGACGATGAGCGCAACACTCGCCACCGGTGTCAGGGACGTCGCAGGCGTGGTCCGCGGCTTCGCCGGCGCCTTCGCCGCGGTCGCGGCACTCGCCTTCGCGCAACCGGCCTTGTCCCAGCAGGGCAACAGCCTCGACCAGGTGTCGGTGTCGACCGGCAGTTCGGGCCGCACGATCGTCAAGTTCCAGCTTCGCAGCCCGCCCGCGAACCCGCCCGCCGGCTTCGCGATCGCGAGCCCGCCGCGCATCGCGCTCGACTTCCTCGACACGACCAACGGCCTCGGCGCCACGCACCGGCAGGTCGACGACGCGTCGCTGCGCAGCATGAACGTGATCCAGGCGGGCAGCCGCACGCGCGTCGTGTTCAACCTCAACCGCCCGCAGACCTACGAGACCAGCGTCGAGGGCAACGCGGTGCTGGTGACGCTGATCGACCAGAGCGACAAGCTCGACGCGTCCGCGCAGCAGGTGCAGCGCTTCGCCGAGGCGCGGCCGGGCGACGTGCAGCACGTGCTGCGCGACGTCGACTTCCGGCGCGGCCGCAACGGCGAGGGCCGCATCGTCGTCGACCTGTCCGACCCGGCGACCGGGATCGACATCCGGCAGCAGGGCCGCCAGCTCATCGTCGACTTCCTGAAGACCTCGGTGCCGCGCAACCTCGAGCGCCGCCTCGACGTCGCCGACTTCGCGACGCCGGTCGTGTCGGTCGAGACCTTCCCGCAGGGTCCGAACGCGCGCATGGTGATCGAGCCCAAGGGGCTGTGGGAGCACTCGGCCTACCAGACCGACAACCGCTTCATCGTCGAGATCAAGCCGATCCAGGAGGACCCGAACCGCCTGACGCAGGGCACGCGCGGCGGCTACAAGGGCGAGAAGGTCTCGTTCAACTTCCAGAGCATCGACGTGCGGTCGGTGCTGCAGGTGATCGCGGACTTCACCGGGCTCAACATCATCACCAGCGACACGGTGCAGGGTTCGCTCACGCTGCGCCTGAAGGACATCCCCTGGGACCAGGCGCTCGACATCATCCTGCAGACCAAGGGGCTCGACATGCGCAAGAACGGCAACGTCGTGCTCATCGCGCCGCGCGAGGAGCTGGCGCTCCGCGAGAAGCAGCAGTTCGAGTCGCAGGCGCAGATCAGCGACCTCGAGCCGATGCAGGTCGAGTCGTTCCAGTTGAACTACATGAAGGCGACCGATTTCGCCAACATGCTGTCGACCAACCGCCAGCAGCAGTACGGGCTCGGCGCCGGCCAGACGGCCACCACGGGCGGAGGAGGATCGATTCTGTCGCGCCGTGGCGTCGCGTTCGTCGACTCGCGGTCGAACGTGCTGTTCGTGCAGGACACGCCGTCGCGGCTCGAGGAAGTCCGCAGGATCATTCGCCAGCTGGACATCCCGGTCCGGCAGGTGCTGATCGAGGCGCGCATCGTCATCGCAGGCGACAAGTTCAGCCGCCAGCTCGGCGTGCGCTTCGGCCAGCAGACCGGCTTCACGTTCAACCGCGGCCGCTACTCGGTCGGCTCGACGGGATCGCTCAACACGCAGCCGGTGGTCCGCACCGAAGGCGACCGCATCGTGCGCGACACGCGCACGCCGACGCCGTTCGAGATCGCGTCGCCGACGGTCGCCCCGTACGGCTACCCGGGCTATTCGGATCCGCAGGCGCTGAACATCAACCTGCCGGTGCTGAACGCCGCGGGCTCGCTCGCGATGACGCTGATCAACCTGGGCAGCGGCAACCTGATCAACCTCGAATTGACCGCGCTCGAGGCCGAGAACCGCGGCAAGGTCGTCTCGAGCCCGCGCGTGATCACCGCCGACAACCAGAAGGCGCGCATCGAGCAGGGCACCGAGATCCCGTACGTGACGCCCGGCTCGGCGAACAACCCGGCGACGGTCCAGTTCAAGAAGGCGGTGCTGCTGCTCGACGTGACCCCGCATATCACGCCCGACAACCGGATCATCATGACGGTCGAGGTGCGCAAGGACACGATCGGGCAGTACGTGAAGCTCGGCGGCGGATTCCAGGTGCCGTCGATCGACACCAAGAACGTGGTGACGCAGATCGCCGTCAACAATGGCGACACGGCGGTCATCGGCGGCATCTACGAGGAGACGATCCGCAACGACGTCGACAAGGTGCCCTACCTCGGCGACATTCCGCTCTTCGGCTACCTGTTCAAGCAGACCGGCCGCTCGAGCGACAAGACGGAACTCCTGATCTTCCTGACGCCGCGCATCGTCAAGGAGACGGTCAATGCGGTGAAGTAGCCCGGCACGACGACTCGTCGAATCCGGAACGGGCCGCGATAGCGGCCCGTTCCATTTCGGGGTCACGGATTCGGGGTCACGGATTCGGGGTCGCGGACTCCGAGTCCGCGCGTCGGAAACCCGACTCCGACCCCGAATCCGGCGCGGCGGCCCACCCGCTACAATCCCCCGATGCAGCTTCACCGCGGCAACCTGTTCCTCGTGGGCCTGATGGGCGCCGGCAAGACCACGCTCGGGCGCCAGCTCGCGCGCCGCCTCGCGAAGCGGTTCGTCGACGCCGACCACGAACTCGAGGAACGCCTGGGCGTCAGCATCCCGACCATCTTCGAGATCGAAGGCGAGGCGTCGTTCCGGGATCGTGAGGAGGCGCTGATCGCCGAACTCGCCCGGCTCGAGAACGTCGTGCTCGGAACCGGCGGCGGCGCGGTGCTGCGCGAGGCGAGCCGCCTGCGGCTCAAGGAAGGCGGGACCGTCGTCTACCTGCACGCCGAGCCGGCGACGCTCTACGAGCGGGTGCGGCATAGCCGGCACCGGCCAATGCTCAGAGCTGCGGACCCGGCCGCGCGCATCGCCGAGCTCTACGCGCAGCGCGATCCGCTGTATCGCGCGGTCGCAGATCACGTGATCGCATCCGACCGCGACGAGGTGATGCGGTTCATGCGCGGCTTCGAGCCGGCCGCGCCGCTTCCGGCCGGAGAGCCGCGGTGAGGGAACTCGCGGTCGCGCTCGGAGAGCGCAGCTACCCGATCCGCATCGGCCGCGGCGCGCTCGCGGACGTTGGCGCACTCGTCGCGGCCCGTTCGCCGCGCGCGGTGGTCGTGTCGAACGCGACGGTCGCCGCGCTCCACCTCACAGCGTTGCGCGCGAGCCTCGACCGTGCCGGCGTCGCGTGCGACGTGGTGCTGATTCCCGACGGCGAGGCGCACAAGAGCTGGGAGACGCTGAACGATCTGCTGACTCGTCTGCTCGAACTCAAGGCGGACCGCTCGACGCCGCTCGTCGCGCTCGGTGGTGGCGTCGTCGGCGACCTCGCGGGCTTCGCCGCCGCGGTGTACCAGCGCGGCGTGCCGTACCTTCAGGTGCCGACGACGCTGCTCGCGCAGGTCGACTCGTCGGTCGGCGGCAAGACCGCGGTCAACCATCGCCTCGGCAAGAACATGATCGGCGCGTTCCACCAGCCGATGGCGGTGGCGATCGACACCGCGTGTCTCGAAACGCTTCCGCCGCGCGAGGTCGCGGCCGGGCTGGCCGAGGTCATCAAGTACGGCGCCATCCGCGACGCCGGGTTCTTCGAATGGCTCGAGCGGAACATGAAGGGTCTCCTCGCGCGCGAGGACGACGCGCTCGCGCACGCGATCTTCGAGAGCTGCCGCGTCAAGGCGGAGATCGTCGCCGCCGACGAGCGCGAGGAGGGTGAGCGGGCGATCCTCAACTTCGGCCACACGTTCGGGCACGCGATCGAGACCGCGACGGGGTACGGCACCTGGCTCCATGGCGAGGCCGTGGGGGCCGGCATGGTGCTCGCCGCGCGTCTCTCCGGGCGCGTCTGCGGGCTCGCGTCCGGCGAGACCGAGCGCATCGAGGCGCTCGTCGCGTCAGCGGGACTTCCCGTGGCGCCGCCGAAGCTCGCGCTCGACCGCTGGCTCGACCTCATGGGGCGGGACAAGAAGGTCGATCGCGGCCGCTTGCGCTTCGTCCTGCTCGAGCGGCTGGGCCGCGCGGTGGTGCGCGCGGACGTCGCCGAAGGGGATCTCGCCGCAGTCCTCGGCTGACCCCCGAGACGACGACGGCGACCCGCAGGTCGCCGTCGTGGCCGGATACCGGGCCTCTTACTGGCAGTTGATCGTGACCGTCCGGACCTGCTGGGCGGTGGCCGAGTCGCCGACGACGACCGGGATCGTCCCCGCACCGGTGGCGATGCCGCTGACGGCCACGAAGCTTCCGGACGTGGGAACCGGATTCGGGCTCACCTGGATGCCCGGCGGAGTGGCCGGCACCGCGACGTTGTAGGGCGGCGTGCCCCCGGTGATCACGAAGTTGAACGTCTTGCCGCTGCACGCGGCATCGGTAACGCTCGACGGCGCGACCGAGAGCGTCGGCGGTGTGGGCACGGGCGGGACGGGCGGCGTCTGCGAGCCCGGGATGTTCGTGAGCGTCGCGGTCGTCGTCTTGCCTGCTGCATCGACGATCGCGAACGTGAGCGGGTTGACGCAGGTGCCGTTCGTCGTCGCCCGGAAGAACCCGCCGCTCGCTCCCACGACGCTCGGCACGATCGAGACCGCGGTGGGGAACGACGCGGTGACCGTGTACGGAGGAGTCCCGCCGAAGATGTAGTAGTCGATCAGGAAGCCGGTCGAGCACGAGGTGTTGAACTGGGTCTGGATCACCGCGGTCGGCGGGATCACCGACAGGTTGTTGGTTCCGGTCTGACGCTGGACGATGAAGTTCGCGATCTGCGACTGGCCGGTCGTCACGTCGGTCGCGCGGACCTGCGCGGACTGGGTCGGCGCGTTGGTGGTGGCCTGGATCTGCACTGCCGCCTGTCCGGCCGCGTCGGTGACCACCGTCAAAGTCGGCGAGAGCGGAGTTCCCGGGTTGTTGGTCACGATCGCGAACGGTCCGAACACCGCGTCGAACCGGATCTGGCGATTGGGGAGCGGAGCGCCTCCGATGCCGGTTGCGACCGCGGTGACCGCGGCGGTCTCGCCGTCGCAGAGGTTGTCGCCGCAGTTCTGGCTCGAAGGCGCCACCGTGAGGCCGCTCTGGAACAGCGGCGAGTAGACGACGTTGATGTTCGCAATCGTGGCCTGTCCCGACTGGTCGGCGACCGTGATCGCCAGCGGGACCGTCGAGCCCACCGGGACCGGATTCGCGACCAGCACCAGCATGTCGCCCGAGACGTTGAACGGCACCGCGAGGACGGCCGAGTTGTTCGACAGCGCCGTGTACGGAGGCAGCCCGCCGACGATCTGGATCGTCGTCGGCACGCCCGAGAAGGCCGTCACGATCCCGCCCGGAAGCGTCCCCAGCGTCGGAACGGACGGCGGGTTGGTCGGCGTGTTCGGGTTGTTGACGCTGCCGCTGCCTCCGCCGCAGGCGGAAAGGGCGAGCGCGCCGGCCAGTGCGAGCAGGGCGGCGGCCGGGCGTGTCCAGCCGGTCAGGCGATCGAAGAGCATGGCGGGATTCCTGATGATGTTGTCCTGAGACCGGGTCCGCGGCGGCAGTGGCCCGTAGGGGGTTTTGGACGTTGCAACAACGAGATAGCCCAATGTGTTCAGATTAGAGCCCAAGTCGGGGTCCGGTGCAAGGTTTTCCGGCCGCCGCCATGGGCCGCCCGGCGGCCGATGTTGCAGGTTCGCCGGGACCTGCTCGCGGACCGGGAGCTCCGGATCAGCCCCTTCCGCCGGCGCCGGCCGGCGTCCCGACCCATTCGGTCATTCTTGTCGCATTGCAGCAAGACGGGTACGATCCCAAGGCTGCGCCGACGGGTGATGAGCAAGGTTCGCGCCTGAGTCCGCGGCGGCGGCGCGGTCCTCGGGTTCCCGGCGCGGCTGGCGGGCGCGGCGCGGGCCAACCATCTGACAGGACGGGAGCGGCGGCGTTGAACGACCAAACCGAACACGAACGATCGCCGGCGTCCGAGGCGTGGCCACCCGCCGCGCAGGGGATGTACGACCCGTCGCGCGAGCACGACGCCTGCGGGCTGGGCTTCATCGCCCACATCAAGGGCCGCAAGAGCCACGCGATCATCTCGCAGGGCTTGAAGATCCTCGAGAACCTGTCGCACCGGGGAGCGACCGGCGCCGATCCGCTGCAGGGCGACGGCGCGGGCATCCTGATCCAGCTCCCGGACGCGTTCCTGCGCCGCGCCTGCGGCAAGCTCGGCATCACGCTGCCCGCTGTCGGACACTACGGCGTCGGGATGGTGTTCCTGCCCCGCGAGCCGGCCTCGCGCATGGCCTGCGAGCAGGAGATCGAGCGCGCGATTGCGGCGGATGGGCAGGTGCTGCTCGGCTGGCGCGACGTGCCGACCCGCAACGAGGGTCTCTCCGAGCGCACCAAGGAAGTCGAGCCGGTGATCCGGCAGGTGTTCGTCGGGCGCGGTTCGCGCGACATGGACGCCGACGCGCTCGAGCGCAAGCTCTACGTGATCCGCAAGCGCTCGGGCCACGCGATCCAGGCGCTCGCGCTGAAGCACGGCAAGGAGTTCTACGTGCCGTCGTTCTCGACCCGCACGCTCTGCTACAAGGGGATGCTGCTCGCGCACCAGGTCGGGAGCTTCTACCCCGACCTCGCCGACGAGTCGATGGTCTCGGCGCTCGCGATGGTGCATCAGCGCTTCTCGACCAACACGTTCCCGACCTGGGACCTCGCGCACCCGTTCCGCTTCGTCTGCCACAACGGCGAGATCAACACGCTGCGCGGCAACTTCAACTGGATCCGCGCGCGCGAAGGCGCGATCGCATCGAAGGTGCTGGGCGACGATCTCCGCAAGCTCTTCCCGCTGATCTACGAGGGCCAGTCCGACTCGGCGTCGTTCGACAACGCGCTCGAGCTCCTGGTGATGGGCGGCTACCCGGTCGCGCACGCGATGATGATGATGATTCCCGAGGCCTGGGCCGGGAATCCGCTGATGGACGAGGACCGGCGCGCGTTCTACGAATACCACGCCGCGCTGATGGAGCCCTGGGACGGTCCGGCGGCGATGGCGTTCACCAACGGCCGCCAGATCGGCGCGACGCTCGACCGCAACGGCCTGAGGCCCGCGCGCTTCGTCGTGACCGACGACGACTTCGTCGTGATGGCTTCCGAAGTCGGCGTGCTCGACATCCCCGAGAAGAAGATCGTCAAGAAGTGGCGCCTGCAGCCGGGGCGGATGCTGCTCGTCGACCTCGAGAAGGGTCGCATCGTCGACGACGACGAGCTGAAGCGCTCGCTCGCCGCCGAGAAGCCCTACCGCGAGTGGCTCGAACGCTGCCGCCTCTCGCTCGAGGCGATGCCCGAGCCCGCGCCGGCGGTCGAGCCGGAGGTCCCGCTCCTCGACCGCCAGCAGGCGTTCGGCTGGACGCTCGAGGATCTCAAGGTGATCCTCGCGCCGATGGCGCAGGCCGGCGAGGAGGCGATCGGCTCGATGGGCAACGACGCGGCGCTGCCGGTGCTCTCCGACAGGCCGAAGGTGTTCTACCAGTACTTCAAGCAGCTCTTCGCGCAGGTGACCAACCCGCCGATCGACCCGATCCGCGAGGAACTGGTCACGAGCCTCGTGTCGTTCGTCGGCCCGAGGCCGAACCTGCTCGCGATCGAGCGCGAGCCGGACGCCGCGCTGCCGCCCATGCGACTCGAGGTCGAGCAGCCGATCCTCACCGCCGAGAACATGGAGAAGCTGCGCCACATCGAGCTCTTCTCCGGCGGCGCGTTCCACGCCGAGGAACTCGACATCACCTACCCGGCCGAATGGGGCGCGAACGGCATGGAGGCCGCGCTCGCGAGCCTCGCCGCGCACTCGGTCGATGCGATCGGCAAGGGGCGCAACATCCTGATCCTGTCGGACCGCACCGTGGGTCCCGACCGGCTCCCGATTCCGGCGCTGCTCGCGACCGCGGCGGTGCACGAGCACCTCGTGAAGGAGGGCCTGCGCACGTCCACGGGCCTCGTCGTCGAGACCGGCTCCGCCCGCGAGGTGCACCACTTCGCGCTGCTCGCAGGCTACGGCGCTGAAGCGATCCATCCCTACCTCGCGCTCGAGACGCTCTCGACCGGCAGCGAGGCGCTCGGCGTGCCCGACGGCCGCGACGCGCAGAAGCGGTTCATCAAGGCGATCTGCAAGGGGCTCACCAAGGTCATGTCCAAGATGGGCATCTCGACCTACCAGAGCTACTGCGGCGCGCAGATCTTCGAGGCGGTGGGCCTGAAGCGCGCGTTCGTCGACAAGTACTTCACCGGCACCGCGAGCAACATCGAGGGCATCGGGCTCTTCGAGGTGGCCGGCGAGTCGGCGCGGCTGCACGCGCTCGCGTTCGGCGACGATCCGCTGCTCGCGGGCGCCCTGGACGCGGGCGGCGAGTACCAGTACCGCGTGCGCGGCGAGGAACACCTGTGGACGCCGGACTCGATCGCGAAGCTGCAGCACGCGGTGCGCGGCGGGAGCTTCGCGACCTACAAGGAGTACGCGTCGCTGATCAACGACCAGAACCGCAAGTTCAAGACGCTGCGCGGGCTGTTCGAGCTGAAGATCGGCTCGCGCCCGCCGGTGCCGCTCGACGAAGTCGAGCCGGCGAAGGACATCGTGCGCCGGTTCGCGACCGGCGCGATGAGCCTGGGCTCGATCTCGACCGAGGCGCACACGACGCTCGCGGTCGCGATGAACCGGATCGGCGGCAAGTCGAACACCGGCGAGGGCGGCGAGGACGCGATGCGCTACCGCGCGGAGCTGCGCGCCGGGCGCAGCGTGGTCGCCGACGGCGACACCGTCGGCAGCGTGATCGGGCGCGACCGGGTCGAGCGCGAGATCGCGCTCAAGGCGGGCGACAGCCTGCGCTCGAAGATCAAGCAGGTCGCTTCCGGCCGGTTCGGCGTCACGGCCGAGTACCTGACCTCGGCCGACCAGATCCAGATCAAGATGGCGCAGGGAGCGAAGCCGGGCGAGGGCGGGCAGCTGCCCGGGCACAAGGTGTCCGAGTACATCGCGATGCTGCGCTACTCGGTGCCCGGCGTCGGGCTCATCTCGCCGCCGCCGCACCACGACATCTACTCGATCGAGGATCTCGCGCAGCTGATCCACGACCTCAAGAACGCGAACCCGCGGGCGTCGATCTCGGTGAAGCTCGTGTCCGAGGTCGGCGTGGGCACGGTCGCGGCGGGCGTGGCGAAGGCGAAGTCCGACCACGTGACGATCGCCGGCCACGACGGCGGCACCGGCGCCTCGCCGGTGTCGTCGATCAAGCACGC